>CAKUIK010000023.1 GCA_934661005.1 uncultured Slackia sp. | reverse complement strand
AACGGCAGAGCACTCGGCTGTTAACCGATAGGTTGTAGGTTCGAATCCTACCCGGGGAGCCATTCAAAACATCGAGCTCGCGCAACGCGGGCTCTTTTTGTTTCTTGCTCGACCATGCAACATTTTCGTCTATTCCATCGTGTGCATCATATGGCGCATTCGTCAAGGCCTCCCCAAAAACGCGCGTCAGACGCTTTCGCTGGTATACTTTTGATTTACGACCTGGAAACGGTCGTGCTGTGTTCGATTCAAAGAAGGGTGACTGCCGTGGAAGGCAAGCACGCATCTCACAATAAGCAACAAAAGCCGCATCGCTCGGAAGCATTCCCTCAGCTTGATGCGGCTGAAGAGGGCGCTCGAGCGACGAAGCCTTCTATGACGTCCGATTTCGATTTGGGCTCCGTGAATGGAGCCGTCAATCCTGTTCAGACAAGCGGTCATGGCCCGCATCGCTTCAGCGCGTCCCCCGACGCGGCATACCCGGGCGGCAAGGTTCCGGGCGGCACTGTTGGCTCCGAGAAATTCGCTATTGGCCACAAGCGCAATCCCGCTGCTATTGCCGCGTTGGTCGTGGTGGCGCTTTTGCTGGCGGTGTATGCTGCGGGCGCCGTGGTGTTCATGGGCCGTTTCTATCCGAATACCACGTTGGGCAATTACGATATGTCCATGAAACCTTTCGACCAGGCTATCGATGAGCTCGAATCCGCCGAGAAGGCCTATGCGCTTTCGATTTCCGGCGAGGGCTTTTCCATGAGCATTACGGCTCAGCAGGGCGGTATTCAGCTCGATTCCGACAAGGTGATCGCCACTGCCAAGGGCGGCATGAACCCCGCGCTCTGGTTCGTGAACATGTGGGGCGCTCACGACGTTACCGACAACTTGACCGCCTCGGCCGACTCGACGGCGCTTCGCGAGTTGCTCACGACGGAAATCGGGGAGTTTAACGCCGGCCAAACCGCCTCCGAAGATGCCGCGATCGTATACGATGCCGAATCTCGCAGCTATAAGATTCAGCCCGAGGTCAACGGCTCGCAGCTCGATGCCGAAAAGGTTGTGCAGCAGGCAATTACCGCCATGCTTACCATGCAGGATACGGTGAAAATCGGTGACGACGCGGTTATCAAGCCCCATGTGCTTTCGAGCGACTCTCGGCTGATTCAGGGTGCCGAAGCGGCGAATAAGCTGGTCGCGTGCGACGTGACGCTCGTGGCGCAACTCGCTAACTCATCGCAAGACATCACACGGATCAACGCCGATGTTATTTCTGAATGGGTGACCTTCGACGAAAACTATGCGCCCGTCTTCAACGAGGCCGTTATGAGCGAGTGGGCGAACGCTCTTGTCTCCTCGCTCAATACCGTCGGCTCCACGCGCACCTACACGCGCGGCGACGGCAAGCAGGTGAGCGTGAGCGGCGGCGATTACGGATGGGCTGTCGATACCTCGACGCTCGTTTCGACTATTGAAGATGCCGTTTCAAACGGCAGCCAGGGAGAAATTGCTGTGCCGTGCTCGCAAACCGGCAACGGCTTTACGGCTCCGGGCATGGACTGGGGCGCCTATTGCGACGTCGACCTTACCGAGCAGCATGCGCGCTATTACGACGCGTCGGGCAACTTGCTGTGGGAGTCGGGCATCGTTTCCGGCAAGCCCGATAGCGAGAACGCGACTCCTACGGGCACCTACTACCTCAAGACCCATCAAAGCCCCTCGATGCTTCGCGGTCCGAAGAAGGAAGACGGCAAGTACGAATGGGAATCTGAGGTGCAGTATTGGATGCCGTTCGTGGGCAACCTCATTGGCCTGCACGATGCGAGCTGGCAGCCCTCTTCGGTGTTCAGCAACGCAGACGCATACAAGACCTACGGCAGCCACGGCTGCGTGAACCTGCCCACCGATAAGGCGGCCGAGATTTACGGCATCATCCAAAACGGCGATCCGGTTATCGTGCACTGGTAAGCGCCACCATGTAATGCAGTTTGCGCAGGCCGCTCTTCGGGGCGGCTTGCTTGCGCCAAGACGCAAGGCGCGATAGAGGAAGAAGCGACGCACATGATTATGCAGGTTGAGCACCTCACGAAAAGCTTCGGCGGCAGAACGCTGTTCTCGGACGCGTGCTTTCGTCTGGAAGCCCACGACCGATTAGCGCTTGTGGGCCCGAATGGCGCGGGTAAAACCACCATGCTGAAGATTATTACCGGCCACGAAGACGCCGATTCGGGCAACGTGGTGTTCGCCAAGGGCGCCGTGGTGGGCTATTTGGAGCAGGAAGCCATCGAAATGGAAGACCGCTCCATTTTCGACGAGGTCATCTCGAGTCAGCAGGAAATCCTCGAAGCTGAGCAGCGACTTCATGAACTCGAGGCGAGCCTCGATGAAGACTCCACGCCTGAAAAGCTTGCCGCGTGCGGCAGGGCGCGCGAGCGCTATGAGGCGCTTGGCGGGTATCGACTTGAATCGCAGGTGCGCAGCGTGCTGTTCGGCCTGGGCTTCAAGGAAGACGACATGGCTCGCCATACCGGCGATTTCTCGGGCGGTTGGCAAATGCGCATCGCACTCGCCAAGCTGCTTATTCGCAAACCCGACCTGCTCCTGCTCGACGAGCCCACCAACCACCTCGACCTCGAGAGCGTGAAGTGGCTTGAGGGCTTTTTGCGCGGCTACGACGGCGCGGTTGTCGTGGTGAGTCACGACCGCGCCTTCATGGACAACATGGTCGACCGCGTTGCCGAAATCGATGCCGGCCGTCTTGAGCTGTACAAAGGCAACTATTCCGCATACCTGAAGCAGCGCGACGAGCATATCGAGCGCCTTCGCCAGCAGGCCGAACGCCAGGCCGAAGAAATTGCGCATATGGAAGCGTTCATCGAGAAGTTCCGCTACAAGCCTACGAAGGCTAAGCAGGTGCAGGATCGCGTGAAGAAGCTCGAGAAAATCGAGCGCATCGTGGTGCCGCAGGAAAAGAAGACCGTGCATTTCAACTTCGTGCAGCCACCGCGCACGGGCGATATGGTGGTGCGTTGCAGCGGAGTGGTCAAGCACTTCGACGAGAAGCGTGTCTACGATGGCCTCGATTTATCGCTGTATCGTGGCGAGAAGGTCGCGCTCGTCGGCCCGAACGGCGCCGGCAAATCGACGCTTTTGAAAATGATTGCGGGCGTGCTCGCGTCTGACGCAGGCACTATCGAGTATGGCGTGCATGTCTCGAAAACCTACTTCGCTCAGCACCAGCTCGAAGAGCTGTACCCGGGCAACACCGTGTTCGAAGAGCTCGACCATGCTGCTCCTGGTTGGACCATGAGCCAGGTTCGAAGCCTTCTTGGCGCGTTCTTGTTCACCGACGACGCCGTCGACAAACGCGTGAGCGTGCTTTCCGGTGGCGAGAAGTGCCGCTTGGCGCTGGCGAAAATGCTCGTGGCGCCCGCTCCGCTTTTGTGTCTCGACGAACCCACGAACCACCTCGATATCGCGAGCGCCGACATTCTCGAGCAGGCGCTCAACCGCTTTGAGGGCACCGTGCTGCTCATCACGCACGACCGCCACCTCATTCGCAACGTCGCGAACCGCATTATCGAGGTCGTGCCCGGCAAGGTGACCGTCTACGACGGCGATTACGACTACTACCTGTTCAAATCGGGTCAGCTTGAAGGCGGAAGCGACCTTTCGGCGAGCTCGCTTGACGATTTCTTGAATCAGCCCGAAGGCGAAGTGCATGATTCCGCGTCGCGCTCGAAGGCGAAGTCGAAGAAGGCAAAAACCACCGCTTCGGTGAATGATCGCAGAAAGGGCACGCCTGCAAAGTCCGTTGAGCCGCTCACGGCTCCGCGTGCGAGCGCCCCGAAAACGAAAGAGCAGAAGCGCCGCGAGGCCGAAGCCCGCAACCGCGCGTATGCGGCGCTTAAAAACCACCGTAAGCGCATCGCCGAGCTCGATCGCCAGCTCGAGCGCGACAACGCACGCATCAAAGAGCTGCTCGAGCTTATGGCCGACCCCGATTTCTATATCAACGAAGCCGAAAGCTCCGATGCCATCGCCGAGCATGGCAAGCTCAAATCTCGCATTGCCGCCGCGGAAGAGGAGTGGTTCGTGCTCAACGAAGAGCTTGAAGAGGAAATGCGCAAACAGCAGGAGCAGGCGTAACCATGCTGAATATCGTTTTGGTCGAACCTGAGATTCCCCAGAACACCGGCAACATCGCGCGCACGTGTGCATGCATCGGCGCGCGGTTGCACGTGGTGGAGCCAGCGGGTTTCCGCATTACTGAGCGCAACCTGCGCCGTGCAGGCTGCGATTATTGGAACGACGTCGAAATCGTTCGTTGGGCCTGTGCCGAGGAGTTCTTCGAGGCCCACGAGCAAGACGAGCTGCACCTGTTCACGGGCCACGTGAGCACGACGTTTGGGGAAGTTTCGTATTCCGATGAATGTTATTTGGTGTTCGGCCGTGAGAGCCGCGGGCTCGACGAGCGCTGGATGGAGCGTTTCGCTTCGGCTTGCGTGCGCATCCCCATGCGTGACGGCATGCGCAGCTTGAACCTGAGCAATGCTGTGGCCATCGCGGCATTCGAGGCTTTGCGTCAAAACGGTTACACGAATTTACAATAGTGTGGCAGTCTGGCTAAAGCTCGAGTTTTGATATACACTACCAAATTACTATGTTTAGCCAGTCATACATCATCTACCTCATCATTAGCGTTCTGTGCTTCGTGCCTGCGATTGTTTTGCACGAGGTGGCGCACGGCTTTGCTGCGCACAAACTCGGCGACCCAACTGCGAAAAGCCAGGGCCGTTTGAGCTTGAACCCGCTCAAACACGTCGACCCGTTCGGTACGGTGCTCATGCCCCTGCTGCTCATGGCGATGGGCGGCCCGGTGTTCGGCTATGCGAAGCCCGTGCCCTATAACCCGATGTATTTCAAGAACCTGCGCAAGGGCGAAGCCATCGTCGGCTTGGCCGGCCCTGCGGCGAACTTGCTCATGGCGCTTGCTTCGGCGTTTGTCGCCTGGATTTTGTACCCGTACGCGCCAGGGCTCGTGGGCTCCAACGAGGTGTTCGAGTACTTCTATCTCATGTTTTTGCCCATGTTCACGCTCATCAACCTCTATCTGATGTTCTTCAACCTCATTCCTATTCCGCCGCTCGACGGATCGAGCATCATCGCGCTGTTCCTCAACGACAAGCAGCTGCATTCGTATTACCGCATTCAGCAGTACGCGCTGCCCGTGTTCATGATCGTTATCATTCTGGTTCCGTATCTTTTCAATGTGAACCCTATTGGCATGTATCTCGATGCCACAGCGGGCAATTTGGCGAATTTCTGCTTTCCGTTCAAGATTCATTAGCGGTGCGTCGTGTCATATCGCGTACGCATAGAGAGTTTCGAGGGTCCCTTTGATCTGCTGCTGTATTTGGTGAGCCGTCAAAAGGTCGACATCGGGTCAATCTCAATCACTGAAATCGTCGATCAATATGTGGCGTATATCGATCGCATGCAGAAGCTCGACCTCGATGTGGCGAGCGATTTTCTGCTCGTGGCGTCGACGCTGCTCGATATTAAGGCCGCCTCTCTCATTCCGAGCGAAAAAACCGAGGTCGAAGACGAGCTTGAGGAGCTTTCGCCGAACGAGGCGCGCGAAATTCTTATCGAGAAGCTCATCGCCTACAAGCAATATAAGAATGTGGCGGCGGCTTTGAACAGGCGTTTCGAGCTTGAAGGCCGCATGCATCCGCGCCTTTGCGGGCCCGACCAGGAATTTTTGGGAATTATGCCCGATTACCTGGAGTCGACGTCGCTCGATTCCCTCGCTTTTTTGTGCGCTGAAGTTATGGCGCGCCGCGAGGTGTTCCTGCTCGAAAGCGAGCATATCGCCGCGAAGCCCATTCCCGTCGAAACGCATGTACGGGCGATTCACCGACGTATCAGCACGCGCAAGCGCGTGATGTTCAGCGAGCTTTTGGAAGCGGCGCCCACGTTGCAGTTGCGTGTCGTCAATTTTCTGGCGATTCTTGAGCTTTACAAGCGCGGCATGGTTGCGCTCGAGCAAGCCGGTTCGTTCGCCGACATTCGCATCGACTATATCGAAGGCAGCGGCGAGCTGGTCTTCACTGAATCTGATGAGGAGCAATGGGCTTAATGGAAGAGCATGGGGAAATGCAATCGAGCGATATTTCCGGAGCTATCGAGGCGCTGCTTTTCGTGAGCGATGAGCCTGTGGGCGCACTTACGATAGCTGAGATGCTCGAGGTCGATTTGAAGGCCGTTGAGGCGGCCCTCGATGCGATTCGCGCGCGTCTCGAATCGGAAGATCGCGGCATTCAGCTGCGCGAGGTTGCGGGCGGCTGGCGCTTTTATACGCATCCGCGCCATCATGAGCTTATCGAGAAATACGTGCTTTCGTGGGACACGCGCAAGCTCACGCAGGCGGCGTTGGAAACGCTCGCGGTCATTGCCTATAACCAGCCCATCACGCGTTCGGGCGTGACATCGGTGCGCGGCGTGAATTCCGACAGTCCTATTAATTCTCTTGTCGAAAAAGGCCTCGTGCGTGAGGCGGGGCGCGATAAAAACGCGCCTGGCCAGCCGATTTTGTATGCGACTTCGCGCGCGTTTTTGGAGAAGTTCGGCCTCGCGTCAACGCGCGATTTGCCGAATTTGGAAGACTTCGCGCCCGACGAACAGAGCCGCGAGCTGATTCGTGAGCGTCTGGGAGCCACGCGCCGCGCCCATGAAGAACAGGCGTCGACGCTTTTCGATGACGACCTCACGCTCGATTTGGGCCTTGATGAAAGCGAACGCATCGTGGGCAATTTCGCGCCCGCGATGGAAGGTGGGGAAGGCGACGAGCTCGTCGCGGCATCGAACATGGGCGATGCGATTGCCCAGGCTTTCGGCATGCCCGAAACGGTGTGGTCGGTCGACGAGGGCGTCGAAGAAGATGCGCGCGGCGCGGAAAACGATGCTCGTGCTCACGGAAGCGACCTGGACAATAACGAAGACGGCCCTCGCTACGCCGAAGGCGATGCGAGCAACGACGAAAGCGAGGCCTAGCCGATGAGCGATCCCAAGCCCACCCAGTTTGGCCCGAACGGCGAGGCCATTGTTCCTATGCGCTTGCAGAAGTTCCTCGCGCGCGCGGGCGCTGCGAGCCGTCGCGGAAGCGAGAACCTCATGACCGCGGGCCGCGTGCGCGTGAACGGGGAAGTAGTAACCGAGCTCGGCAGCAAGGTGAACCCCCTGTGCGATGTGGTCGAGGTCGACGGCGTGGTCGTGCGCCTGTTCGATTCGTCGGTCACCATCATGCTCAATAAGCCGGCCGGCTACCTCACCACCATGTCCGACCCGCACGGGCGCCCTTGCGTGGCAAGCCTCGTGCCCACCGATCGCTTCCCAGGGCTTTTCCCCGTGGGGCGCCTCGACATGGATACCACAGGTCTTTTGCTTTTTTCGACCGACGGCGAGCTGGGCAACAGCCTTTTGCACCCGCGCCACCACGTCGATAAGACCTACCATGCGCGTGTGGCGGGCATTATGTCGCAAGAGCAGGCCTGCGCTCTTGAGCAAGGCATTGAGCTCGACGACGGTCCCACGTTGCCTGCCCACGTTCGCATCGAGCGCATAGCGAAAGGCAAAACCGATGTGGAAATCACCATCCACGAAGGCAGGAAACGCCAGGTGAAACGCATGTGCTCGGCGGTTGGCCACGAAGTGCTGCAACTGCACCGCTCCAACTTCGGCCCGCTTTCGCTGGGGGATTTGCCCGAAGGCGCGTGGAGGGTGCTCAGCGGCGAAGAAGTGAAGGCATTGCAACAAGCCGCAGGCATCGAAGCGCCCTCGTGCTAGAATTTTAGGAAATCGTGCGATGCGTGACTCAGGGTTGCGCGATGCAACTTTTTGAAATCCAGCTTGTCGCCACGTCTTCCGATTCCGCAAGATTCCGCACGAGCCGAAAGCCACTTAAAGTGGCTTTCGTGCGAGCCAGGACTTGACCGAAGCGGAATCGGGGGACGTGGTGACAAGCGCTGGGATTCGTAGAATTATCTGCGAAGGAGGAGGGCAAAATGGCCACCCAGGAAAATCTTACGACTATCGAGCCGGTTAACGGCCCGCTCATCGGCAGCATTTCGGTGCCTGGCGACAAATCCATTTCGCATCGCGCGGTGCTTTTCGCGGCGATGGCCGAAGGCACCTCGCGCCTTTCGGGCGTGCTCGATTCTGAAGACGTGCGCAGTTCTCTTGGCGCGGTTAGCAAGCTCGGCGCCAAAGTGAACCTGGAAAAGGCCCCCGATGGAAGCCTGTATGGCGGCATTACCGGGTGGGGCGCGAAGGGCCCAAGCGCGCCTGGTGAGCCAATCGATTGCGGCAATTCCGGCACCACGACGCGTTTGCTCATGGGCATCTTGGCTCCGTGGGACATTGAAGTGGAGCTTACCGGCGATGACTCGCTTCGCCGTCGTCCCATGCGTCGCGTTTCGGGCCCGCTTTCGAAGATGGGCGCGAAGTTTTTGCCCGAAGGCCAAGACACGCTGCCGCTCACGATTCATGGCTCACGCAGCCTCAAGGCGCTCGATTACGATGCTCCCGTTGCATCTGCCCAGGTGAAAACTGCGATTTTGCTCGCGGGGCTTTCTGCGGAAGGCACCACGCGCGTTACCGAGCCTTCGCCGAGCCGCAATCATACCGAGCTCATGCTGCCCGAGTTCGGTGCCCAAACCACGGCAGCATCGGGCGTTGCCGAAGTCACCGGCCCTGTAACGCTCAAAGCCTCCGAGGTTGTAGTTCCGGGCGATCCGTCTTCGGCGGCGTTCATCGCGTGCGCCGCGGCCCTTATTCCCGGCAGCGCCATTCAAATTGAGGGCGTATCGCTCAACCCTGCCCGCATTGGCTTCCTGCGTACGCTCGAGCAAATGGGCGTTGACGCGTCGCGACGCAGCGTATCGTCATCGGGCAAGGAACTCTCGGGCATCATTTCGGTGCAGTACTGCGACAAACTCCATGGTTGCGAGGTTCCCGCCGATAAAATCCCGTCGCTCGTTGACGAAGTTCCCGTGCTTGCGCTTGTTGCGGCGCATGCGAGGGGCATCACGGTATTCCGCGGCATCGACGAGTTGCGCGTGAAAGAAACCGACCGCGTGGCCGCCGTCATCGATGGCCTTACGAAAATCGGTATTGACGCATGGGCCGATGGCAGCGACCTGTTCATCGAGGGCGACCCCAACCTGGTTGTTCCCGAAGGCGTGAAATTCGAGACTGGAAAAGACCATCGCCTCGCCATGACGTGGGCACTTGCGGGTCTTTCGGGTAATTGCCCCGTTCAGGTTGCCGATTTCGAGTCGTGTGCGGTAAGCTACCCCGCGTTTCTTTCCGACATTCGCTCGCTTGTGCGCGAGCGCTAGAAAGGCAAACTATTCATGATTATTGCTATTGACGGCCCCTCTGGGGCCGGCAAGTCGACCGTGTCCAAATCGGTCGCGAAGGCGCTTGGCTTCAACTGCCTCGATACGGGTGCAATGTATCGAAGCATTGCGTGGTACGCGCTCGAGCATGGCGTCTCGCTCGAAGACTCTGCCGCTTTGGGCGAAATCTCGCGAGAACGTGCGATTTCCTTCTCGCATGAGCCGGGCAACCCCGCCCCCAAGCAGGTATTCATTGACGGCGTCGACGTGACGAGCGATATTCGCGCCGCGCGCATTGACAGGTCGGTGAGTTCTGCCTCGAAGCACCCCGAAGTGCGCGAGGCGCTCGTCGAGCAGCAGCGCCGCATTGGCTCGCAGGGCGATTACGTGGTCGAGGGTCGCGATATTGGCACGGTCGTATTCCCTCAGGCCGAAGTCAAGGTATTCCTTACCGCAAGCAACGAAGAACGCGCCCGCCGTCGCGTGGCGCAAAACGAGGCGCGTGGAATTGGCTCTGTGGATTTTGAAGAGGTACTCGCCGATATCGTGAGGCGCGATGAGCTCGATTCGGCTCGCGAGACATCTCCGCTCGTGGCGGCCGCCGACGCGAAGTGCATCGATTCCACCGGCTTTACGATTGACGAAATCATTGAGCAAATCTGCGATATGGCGCGCGCCGCGGGCGCGAACGCATAGGAGGGGCGCGTGTTTCTCGCATACAAAGACATGTGGGATATGCCCATCGACCCTGTTGACGGCCTTGAAAAGGTGAAAGAGGGCGAGAGCGTCCCGAAACGTGTGGGGCACTTCGTCGGCAACATCGTGTACGCGATTATCTTCATCGCGTTTAAAATCGCCTTCCGCTATAAGGTTGAGGGTATCGAAAACCTTCGCCAGTTCGACGGCAAGCGCGGCGCGGTGGTTATTGGCAATCATGCTTCCTACCTCGACCCCGCATTCATATGGATTGCCGCGCGCCCCAGGCAGTGGGTGCGCTTCATGGCGCGCGACAACATGTTCGCCAACGCCGGCGGCCTTGCGGGCCAAGTGATTTCGCGCGTTGGGGCGTTCCCCATTAAGCGCGGCTCGGCCGACCGCACGGCGATCAAGCGCGCAACGGCTATGCTGAAGCGCGGCGAAAGCGTGGGCATTTTTCCCGAAGGCACGCGTCGCGGCCGTGGCACTGCCGAGCCGGAATTGCACGGCGGCGCGGCGTTTATCGCGCGCATGGGCAAGGCTCCTATCGTTCCTTCATCCATTCGCAATGTCGATGCCATCAAGCGCAAGGGCGAGCGCATGCACTTCCCCAAGGTCACGGTGGTGTTCGGCGCTCCCATTTATTTGGAAGACTTCGACTTCCTGCCCAAGGAAGACCGTCTTGATGCGGCATCGTGGTATGCCATGCGCGAGTGCTACGCGCTTCGCGACAACGTGAACCGCGAAGAAGTGGACATGAAGGCGCTGTTCCCCGAGGCGCGCGACTTTTCCGCTGAGCTGGCGGGAAAGACGCTTTCGCGCCCGCTTGCCTAACGCATGCTCGCCAAGGCAGAAATCCGATGAATCGCGAACGCGATATGCCGCTTGAATGTGCGCTGCGTTTCGTCCGATACTCGATGATAGAAAATACCGGGGTCGCGTTTTGACCCGCCAACCAAGGAGGATGTGCTCGTGGAAGTGATTCGCGCCAAACATGCTGGCGTTTGCTACGGAGTCGAGCGTGCGCTCGATATGGCAAATGCCGCCATGCTCGACGATGAAGACACCTATACGCTTGGGCCTTTGATCCACAACCCCAAAGTCGTTGAAGAGCTCGATGCCAACGGCGTGCACGTTGCCGCGTCGCCCGACGATGTGCAGGAAGGCATCGTGATTATTCGCAGCCATGGCGTGGAACCCGACGTGCTTGCCACGTTGCGCGAGCGGGGTCTCACGGTTATCGACGCGACGTGCCCTCATGTGGCGAAGGCGCAGCGCTCCGCAGCGCAGCTTCGCGACATGGGCGGCACCGTGGTGGTTGTGGGCCGCGCCGACCACCCCGAAGTACGCGGGCTGTGCGGGCATGCGGGCGAGCGCGCCGTCGTGGTTGCGAACGCCGGCGAATTGCCCGATGAGCTTATCGAGCCCGTGGGCGTTGTGGTGCAAACGACCCAAAGCACCGAAAAGCTCGAATCGGTTGCCGACGCCATTCGCGCGCGCGGCATTGAGCCCACCGTGAAAAACACTATCTGCTTCGCCACGCGCCAGCGCCAGGAATCGGCGGCGCGCCTTGCCGGCGAAGTCGATGCCATCGTTATCGTGGGCGGCAAGAATTCGTCGAACACCACGCATCTCTTCGAGATTTGCAAGGCGCACTGCGAGAAATCGCATTTCGTGGAAGGCGCCGATGAGCTGGACGCGTCGTGGTTTGCGGGCTGCAAAACCGTGGGCGTGACGGCCGGGGCTTCCACGCCCGCCGATCAAATTCAAGAAGTGGTGGAATGTTTGGAAGCAATGTAATTGCTTCTCGGCGCGTGCGTTTCCTGCTAGAATCGGTCTGTTGGTCTGCGCATTCTCGCCTTGCAGAGTGCGCAACGACAGATTAAGGAGCAACCACGCTATGAACGAAACTGGCTCTGAACTTCGCGGCTGGACGCGCCGCAATTTCTTGAAAGCTGCCGGCGTCGCGGGATGCGCGATGCTTTTCCCTTGGCTGGCATATGCCGCCGAATCTGACGATTTGAATGCGAAAGCCGACGAACTCGCCGCGTCTGCCGCCTCGAAGCAGGCCGAGGCAGACGAGATGAAGGCCAAGCTCGATTCGATGCAAACGCAGTATAACGAGGCGCTTGAGCGCTACAACACCGCAAACGACGCCCATGAGGCCGCCGTTGCTGCCATGGATGCTGCCCAGCAGCGCATCGATGAAGCCCAATCGCTCATCGAAAGCACGCGTGACCAGCTGGCCAGGCGCGCCAATTCGATTTACCGCGAAGGCAGCATGAGCATGATCGACGTTATCTTCGGTTCGCAGTCGTTCGACGACTTCGTTACCAATTGGGATTCCGTTGAGCGCATCAGCCAGCAAGATGCCGCGCTCGTGCAGCAGAACAAAGACGCCAAGGCCGAGGCCGAGGCTGCCCATGCCGAATACTCCAAACAGGAAAAGGTCGCGGCCGAAGAGCTTGCCAACGCCAAGGCCGCCAAGGAAGAGCTGGAAACCGCTCAGGCCGCCCTGCAGAAGCAATACGACGACATGAACAGCGACATTTCCGCTATTCTCGCCGAGGCCGAGCAAACGCGCATGAGTGCCGAAGAAGCCAAGCAGAAAGAAGAAGAAGCCGCTGCCGCCGCCCAAAGGGCTATTCAGCAGAGCTCGAGCAGCTCTTCGTCGGGCAGCTCTTCTGCGAGCTATTCGGGAAGCGTTTCCGGCTGGGTGAACCCGGCTCCTGGCAAATACGTCACGAGCGGTTTTGGCTGGCGTCCCTCCATCGGCGACTTCCACCAGGGCGTCGACTTGTCGAATTCCTACGAGCCTGTTTACTGCATGGCCGATGGTACGGTTACCACAGCTGGCTGGTTTGGCACGGGCGGCATTGCTGTTACGGTCGACCACGGCGGCGGCTTGGTGACGTGGTACCTGCATAACTCTCAGGTGCTCGTTTCGGTTGGCCAGCGCGTTTCCGCAGGCCAGCAAATCTCGATTTCCGGCAGCACGGGCTTTTCCACCGGCCCCCATTTGCACTTCCAAATCAATACGGGGTGCAGCAATGGCGTAACGGGCACTGCTGTGAACCCGGCGGCGTATTTCGGCTGGTAAGAACTCCCGAATGTGGTATTTTGCGGGCGGCGTGCGGCCGCCCGCTTTCGTATAGGTGAAAGGAGTGTGCATGGCAGAGAGCCGCTATGTGCACGAATATCCGGGCATGCCGGAAGGCGGCGGTGAAATTATCAGCGTCGCCGAGGGCTCGCCGTTCGACGACGCGGGCTTCACGCCGGGCTGCCGTATTCTTTCCGTCGATGGAAACCCTCTGCGCGATGTGCTCGATTGGCGTTGGTACGCCGATGGCGAGGAAATCACCGTCTCCTACGTCGATACCGATGGCGAGACGGGCGAGGTCGATCTCTTTCGCGACGAGGGCGAAGATTGGGGCATCGAATTCGACGGCGCCGTGTTCGACAAAATCAAAACGTGTCGCAACGCTTGCGTGTTCTGCTTCATGCGCCAGCTTCCCGAAGACGCGCGCGCTTCGCTTGTGCTGCGCGATGACGATTGGCGATTGAGCTTTCTGCAGGGCAACTTCGTCACTCTTACGAACCTGAAGGAAAACGACTTCGACGAAATCGTCGAGCGCCATATTTCACCCTTGCGCCTTTCGCTGCATTGCATCACGCCCGAGGTGCGTCGCAAAATGATCGGCAAGCACGCCCAGCACGGCATCGACATGCTCGAGCGGCTGCTTGAGGCGGGCATCGAATTCGACGCGCAAATCGTGCTCACACCTGGCTACAACGATGGCCTCGAGCTGCAGAAAACGCTCACCTGGGCTTATATGCATCCCGGGATTCTGAATATCGGCATTGTGCCGCTCGGGTATACCAAGCATCAGTGCTCGTTCGAGAAGAGCTACAACGATGTGGATGCTGCCCTTGATGTGATCGACACCGTGGAACCCATGCAAAAGCACGCTTTGGCTGAGCGCGGTTTTCCGTGGGTGTATTTGGCCGACGAGTTTTACTGCAACGCGTACCCCGACAGCTTGCTCGAGCACCTTCCGCCCACTGAACATTACGGCAATTTCGATATGTTCGAAGACGGCATCGGCATCGTGCGTACGTCGGTTGACGAATGGGAATCGTGTGCCGAGCAACTCGAGCATTTGGCCGAAGTGCTTGAAGAGGAAGATGCGCGCGTGTACTACATCTTCGGAGAGGCGCAGCGCCCCTGCATGGCTCGCCTGATGGAGGAAGCTCCTACGAAAGGCCGCTTGGTGCCGCTCGTGGTGAAGAACAACCACTTCGGCGGCAATGTTGACGTAACCGGCCTTCTGTGCGGCTTTGACGTGGCCATGGCCATTCGCGGCGTGTCGGCGAACGACTACGTGGTGCTTCCGAGAATCATGTTCAATTCCAACGGCTATACGCTTGATGATATGACCGTGGACGATATTCGCGACACGTCGGGCGTGCCCGTGACCGTGGTATCATGCAGCGTGCCTGAATACCTCGCCGAAATCGAAGAACTGGTCATTGGGTATTAGGCGAAATTGCAAGTGTGTTGCGCTGGGCGTGATGCGGCCATGCTGCGAGGCCCCATGCGCCAAGCCGAGCTCGGTGCCCGGCCGGCGCTTACGTCGCAACCAACCATAGATTGAGGATTAACCATGGCTTTACCTGTCGTTGCTATTGTGGGCCGCCCCAACGTGGGCAAGTCCACGCTTGTCAACCGCATCGCCCGCAAGAACGAGGCCATCGTTCACGAGATGCGTGGCGTTACGCGTGACCGTTCCTATCACGAGGCCGATTGGAATGGCGTGCACTTTACGCTCATCGATACCGGCGGCATCGAGATGGGCGATGAAGACGCGTTCCAGAAATCCATTCGAGAGCAGGCGTTTGCCGGCGCGAACGAGGCCGATGTGGTTATTTTCCTCGTCGACGGCCGCACGGGCGCCACGCCTGACGACATTGAAGTGGCGCGCGTGCTGCGCAAAAGCGGCAAACCCGTGCTGCTTACGGTGAACAAGCTCGACAACCCCGACAAAGAAGACGAGGCCCTGTGGGAGTTCTACAGCCTGGGCTTGGGTGACCCGCGACCCATTTCGGCTTCGCATGGACACGGCACGGGCGATTTGCTCGACGAGGTCGTCGAAGAACTCGCCAAGCTTCCCGAGCGCGAGGAAGTCGAGGAAGAGGAAGTCATCAACGTCGCCATTATCGGCCGTCCGAATGCGGGCAAAAGCTCGCTCACGAATCGCCTTATCGGCGTTGATCGCTCTATCGTGAGCGACGTCGCCGGCACCACGCGCGACGCGATCGACACCGTGGTCGAGCACGACGGCAAGAAATACAAAATCGTCGACACGGCGGGCCTGCGCGCCAAAAGCAAAATCGATCAAGACGTCGAGTACTACAGCTTCGTTCGCGCGATGCGCGCCATCGACCGCGCCGACGTGTGCCTGCTCGTGATTGATGCCACGCTCGGTCTTACCGACCAAGACCAAAAAGTCGCCGGCTACGCGCAGGAGCGTGGCTGCGCCATGGTGATTCTGCTGAACAAGCGCGACATCGTGGAATCGGGCGAGCAGCTCGAAGATCTGCGCGACCGCATTCACGACCGCATGATGTATGTGGGCTACGCACCCGTCATTAGCATCTCGGCGCTTACCGGCAAAGGCGTGCTGCGCATTTGGGACGCCATCGACAAGGCGTACGACGCCTTCAGCCGCCAGGTTTCCACGAGCAAGCTCAACGCGTGGCTTGAGGGCGTGCGCGAATTCGGCCACACGGTGCGCAAGGGCAAGGCAGTGTTGAAGCTGAAGTACATGACGCAAACGCACATTTGCCCGCCCGAGTTCACGCTGTTCTGCAACCAGCCCGATTTGGTGCGCGAAAATGACAACTACCAGCGCTTCCTCGAGAACCGCTTCCGCGATACGTTCGATTTCGAGGGCACGCCCATTCGTTGGAAGTTCAAGAAGAAGGACTAGCGGGAAATGATAGATGCATTAGTCGCGCTTGGCGTGTTTGTCGCGGCGTTTTTGCTCGGTTCGATTCCTTGGGGCCTCATTATCTCCAAGGTGTTCTACCACACCGATATCCGCGAACATGGCAGCGGCAACATCGGCACCACGAACGCCATGCGCACGATGGGCAAAAAGGGCGGTGCTGCGGTATTCCTGCTCGATTTTGGCAAAGGCATCGCGTCGGGCTTCATCGGCATGGGCGCCGCTTCACTTTTGACGGGCGGCCTTGTGAGCTACGAAACATTGCTCGGCGTGGCGACGATGGGCTGCACTTTGGGCCATATTTTCAGCCCCTGGCTGGGCTTTCACGGCGGCAAGGGCATTGCCGTGGCCATTGGCGCACTGTTCGTGTGCTGGGGTCCTGCGGCGGCGTGCATCGAACTGTTCGGCATTTTCGCCGTGCTTGTGGTGCTTACGCGGTATGTTTCCGTGGGCTCCATCGCGTCTGCGGCGCTGTGTCCGGTTATCGCGTGCTTTTTGTTCTGGGGCGATTGGGGTGCCATTGCGTGCTATTTCGTCACGGGCATGACGGTTGTATGGGCGCATCGTGGCAACATCGAACGTTTGCGCGCAGGCAATGAGCGCCGCGTAGGTTCGAAAAAATAATGGTTCGCCGTTCTGACGACTGACGAACGGCGATTTTGTTGATGCCGCGACCGAACGAATGCACTGCATGTTGGCCTTCAATCTTCACCGTGCGTAGCGCTGTTGCGTGACACTTCGATTTCGGGCCAATCTGCAGCGCCTCGTTCGCTTTCGCTGGCTTTTGGCTGTGCGTGCAGTTTCTTTTGTTGGGAGTCGATATGAAGGTTTCCGTAATCGGCGCTGGGTCGTGGGGCACGGCGCTTGCGCATGTTCTGGGGCTCGGTGGCAACGACGTGATGCTGTGGGCTCGCAAACAAGAGGTGTGCGATGGTGTGAATGAACGCCACGAAAACCCTCGTTACTTGGTTGGTTGTGCGGTTGACCGCCATGTGAAGGCATCGACGAGCTTCGAGGAAGTGCTCGCCGATTCGTCTGCCGTGGTTATTGTGACCCCCTCGGCCGTGATTCGCCAAACCTGCGAGAATATCGCGCCGTATGTGGGTGACGAAACTCCCATCGTGGTGTGCTGCAAGGGAGTGGAAGAGGGAAGTGGCCTGGTGCCCGTCGAGGTGCTCGAAGCCGAGCTGGGCAATGCGAGCCGCTTGGCGGTGCTTGCAGGCCCCAACCATGCCGAAGAAGTGATTCTGGGCATTCCCGCTGGCACGGTGATCGCTTCGCAAAGCGAACAGACCGCCCGCTTTTTCCAGGAGCTCTTTGCGACCGAAGCATTTCGCACCTACATCAGCGAAGACGTGATTGGCGTCGAGGTGTGCGCGGCCGCGAAAAACGTGGTCGCAATCGCGTGCGGCCTGTCGTATGGCATGGGGTATGGCGACAATACGGCGTCGCTTTTGATGACGCGTGGCCTGGCGGAAATGAGCCGGCTTGTGGCTGCGTGCGGCGGCATGCCCATGACATGCCTGGGCCTGGCGGGCGTGGGCGATCTTATCGCCACGTGCACGAGCGAGCATTCGCGCAACCGCACGTTCGGTTACCGCTTGGCGCAGGGTACTTCGCTTGAGCAATACAAGGCTGAAACCCATATGGTGGTTGAAGGCGCGCTTGCGTGCCGTACGCTCATGTCGCTCGCCGAATCGGTGGGTGTGGAGCTGCCCATTGCCGAAACCGTGCGCCGCGTGGTGTGGGAAGGCTCTGATTTGAAGCAGGCCGCCGCGCAGCTGTTCGGTCGCGAATTGAAGCCGGAGTTCTACTGACGGCGCGGTTGCCGTGGCTGGCAAGACGCGCGTTTGGTTGACGGCGTAGGCCACACCCCGTTCATATTGATGTCGGAATGCGGCCCCCTGTTCGGCGTTACTTTTTGATATTGCATGCCTCTTGAAAGGCTCGCTATCGAGTTTGATAGCGAGCCTTTTTGTGTTTCGATCGGCATGTTTGCATCGGTTTGACGTGTCCTGCCGCCTCGTTGAGGCGAAGAGATTTGTTGCGCGTTTGGCGGGTAGCTTTGCGTAAAAGTAAAACTTCTATTGTGTAATTATGAGGTTAACAATGTATACGTTATAACCCCCAAGGGTATACGGCGTTATCGCTTGTGCTAGCATACTTCCACCCCTCCCTCAACAAGGAGGTCTTCGCTCAGACTTGTTTCGTTTGCTGCTGCTTACCTGCGAGCCTGAACAAAGGCAACGGGGGTTTTCGAATCGCTTCTTCTTATGCGCGGAAGGAGTCGCAAGGCATATGACGGGTATGTTTGACGAAGCGGGTGAGGTTTTCGAGCTGGAAGACTCGCAGCAGGCTGCGACGAGGAAAGAACTGCGTCATCTAAGTCGACTCGAGCTCATCGATATTATCTACGAGCTGCAGAAGCGGAATGTCGCGGCCGAAGCGCGCATCAATCAGCTTCAATTCGCGCTCAACGAAAAGCAGCTGCGCATTAACAACGCGGGCTCCATCGCACAAGCCGCCCTTGATTTACAGGGCGTTTTCGAAGCTGCGCAGGCCGCGGCGGATCAATACCTCGTTTCCATCCAGGCGCGCGAAGCCGAAGCGAAAGCCAAACTTGACGACGCCGAAAGGCAACACGATGTCATTGTGGCCCAGGCTCAACGCGAGGCGCTCGATCTTATTCATGATGTACGGACCAAGCTGCTGGGGGCCCTCGAGAATGAAACCCCCTAAATTTCTTGCTCGGATTTCGCATGCTGGGCGCAAGACGGCGTTGCGAGAGCAACCTGTGGCGCAAAACAGAGTGGCACACCGATTGGAAGGCACATGACAGCAAAGAACGTCCTCGTTGAGCTTCCTACTTTGGAGCAGGTTGAGCGGGAGAGAAATAGGCTTCGCTACAAACGGCGTTCCAGCGGCGTCGTCAAGAGCACGATTGCCGTGCTCGTGGTGGTTGCTGCGATTGCTGTTTTAGTTGCGACGCTGTTCACGCCGGTGTTTCGCATTTACGGCGGCTCCATGTCGCCCACGCTTTCTGAAGGGCAAATCGTGGTTGCGGTGAAGGGCGGCGATTTCAAGACAGGTGATATTTGCGCGTTGTGGTATGGGAACAAGGTTTTGATCAAGCGCGTGATCGCCGGCCCTGGAAGCTGGGTCGACATCGACGAGGCCGGCAACCTCTATGTCGATGGAACGCGTATAGACGAGCCCTATGTGAGGCAGAAGTCGCTCGGCGATTGTTCGGTCGACTTGCCGATGCAGGTGCCCGATTCGAAGTGGTTCGTGATGGGTGATAACCGGGCGGTTTCGGCGGACAGCAGAAATGCGGCGGTGGGCTGCATTTCGAGCGACTTCATTGTTGGGAAAGTCGAGTTCTGCGTGTGGCCGCTGAACCGAATTGGGTTCGTGGGCTAAGCGCGTCGCGCCGCGATGAAATGAGCAAAGGAGGAAAGCATGAGTTTCAATATAAAACGCTTTGCGGAAGCGATGAGGCAATCGCGCCGGTCGAAAAATCGTCTCCGTGGCGTAGTCGGCGCGCTGGCGTGCGTGACGGTTACCTGCACACTTTATGCCCTGATGCTTCCCGCGTTTACCATGACCACCAATGCATCTGCGGCCTCTGCTGTGCCCGGTGCCTCCTTTGATTCCGTTGTGCTTTCTGCGCCTGCCGAGCAGAATACGCTTTCGCTCGCTGCTGCACTCAGCGACGCCAATGATGCAGCGTGTGACTCGAGCGGCAATGACGCGGCGTATGCTGGCGAATCTGTCGCGACTCCGAGTGAAAACCCTGGTCAAAATGTAGGTTCCGAATCGGTTGATTCCAGCGCCGCTTCGGGCTCTGCATCTCCTGCGCCTTCGAGCGTAGCTTCGGGAAACAGCAACCAGGCGTCTTCTGCCGGCGCAGCCGTTTCCGCGCCGAATGAAGAAAGCGCTGTCGCTGGCGACGCCGCCGAAAACGTCGCCAATCAGCAGTCTGAAGATAAGTCCGACGAAGGGACCGACGAAAAGCTCGTGGTCGATGGCGAATGGACCCACCCTCAGGGTTCTATTACGGGCACACCGCAGAAAGGCGCCCTCGTTTTCTATAACTTCGACGGCTCGTCGAGCGATTCGGGCAACAAGCTGAATTATCTTGCAGGTGTCACCTACACGATTTATAGGGATGCCGGAGACGGCAACGCGGGTGAGGTGTATCGCACATGCACGTCGGAAAACGATTACGCGGTTCTTGCGGGAATGTTCGAGCCTGGTAGCTATATCATCGCTCAAACCGCAGTTCCTGAAGGCTATGTCGTATATCCCCAGACCAAGCAATTCACGGTGGCCGAAGACGGCACGGCTTCGATCGGCGTTTTTTACGATTACAAGGCCGATGACTTCCATATGGATAAGACTGCCCAGGTGGTTAACTATGCCGATAGGCGCTACCAGGTCGACCTTACCGCATCATCGGGCATTTACAGCTATCAGCTTGAGCCCGAGAATTACGCCTTCGTCGTTGACCAATCGAACTCCATGCTTTTCCCCGCTCAGCTGAATGATACGGGTAAAGCCGTGACGCTTTACCAAAAGGGAAATGGGGGAACCGGTGAAGGCGTCAAGGCAAACAGTGATCGGCTTAATGCTGTTCTTGGTAAAGACACGAAAACCGTGTACTACATTGTGGCAGACGAAGCCAACTCTTCAACGATTTATGCCCTTTGGTATGACCCTATCGGCGAAGGTTGGTGCTACCAAGACGCTTCCTACTATGCGAAGGCGCAGTTCTACGATCAACTTGGAGACAATGCCGCTAACTGTACGGAGAATGGCTTTCATGTCGCATTCGCCCAGGTCGGTGATAAATATGGGAATAGCAGCAACCCTGTTGACCATGATGGCAGGAAAGTTTTTGGCGGCGGCGACGTCGACAAGGGGCTTGGCGGCACCTTTGGCAGCGACTTCAAAGATGACGAGGGCAATGCAATCACATCGAAGTCCTATAGGCTCTATACGGGAAATAAGTACAACCGTTTGCACGAGCTGCAAGATTCGGTGGGCGCATTCGCGTATCTGCTTGGCTCGATGAACGAGAAAAACACCATGCAGCTGGTCACTTTTACGAAGGAGCCAGGGCCGTGCGCGAAAATCCAGCTCGATAGCCAGGGCGTATCAGAGGCCATTAAAATGGTCAACGAAATCACCACGTCGGGCGGAACGAGGCAAGATTATGCAATCCAACATTTGACGAGTTGCGATAAGGGGAGCCACCTGTCAAGTGATTTGCCCAACAAAATCATCCTCATTACCGATGGCGCGCCGGCCGGCGATAAGCTTCCGATTAGTGCCGTTGAATCGAATATCAAAGCTTCGGAAAGCCAGTGGGACAGTGATGGTCTGCATACGACGCTGATTTCTATCGGTCTTTCCATGGAGAACGTATTGGGCGGAAGCAAGATGCTCGAAGAGATTTCTTCTCCCAGGGAGGGAGGAGGTACTTGGTTTTTCGACGTTGAGGAAGCGGGCGCCCTATCTCGTATTTTGCTTGATGAAATCCTCTCGAATTCCGATGCTGTGAAAAGGGAATACCGAACTGCGGCCGGCAATGTCGAAGATGTAATAAGCCATTCCTTCTATCCGACCGACGAGAACGGTAAGGCCCTTGCATCGGGTACGTGGATTAAACTCGATGGCACTGTTGCCGATGCGGAAAGTTCCGATGCTGCTGGCCAGTTGAACTGGGACGATGAGGCAAAAACTTGGAGGGTTTCTTGGAATAACCAGATGTTCGGCACGGAAAGCGACCAAACGCCCGATGTATGGAAAGGCCGCGTGTACCTGAAGGCCAAGGAGGATTTTGTCGGCGGCAATGCCATCGACACGAATTGCTCTGCTCAGGTTCAACTTCGCGACGTGAACGGTGGTCGGTCGCTTGGCGTCGCCTACGAGCTTCCGACGCCGACGGTGAACGTGCGCCTTCTCGACATGAGCGAGCACCAAAGCGAAATCACGCTTTTTAAGGGCGATATCGTTAATCCAGCTGGCAAGGATGGTATTCCGGCAAGCGCAATTGATGCGGTAAAAACTTTCTATGGCCAGACCGAATTTACCAAGCTTGTGAGTGGAACGGGCGATATCTACAACAAGGTGGGCAAGTGCGAGTCAGATGGCTGCGCGGCCGATACTTTCACGCTCGCTTACGCGGCGGGCCAGCTGACCGACATGCAGTGGGCTAAGCTGGAAAACGGCGAGACAGTCGAAGCTCCGTACGTCTACGACGATTCGAGCAGCCATGGCGCTGTCGGCTACTTCGAGTTCAGCTTGACGAAGGAGGGCGAGTCTGGCACTACGCCCGAATTTGTCGCTCACGAGCTTGCCCGGGCCGGCGATGGCGTTGAGGCATATACGTTGCATGTCGCGTACAAGGCTTATGGACTTGGCGAGTCTGCTGGCGACAACAGCTTTAGGCCCCAGGCAAACGTGCATAACGGAGAGAAGGGCCCTGGCACTATGGTCGGGACCGAGGGCAAAACCACGTTGCCCGAAGGCTGCGGCACGGTCGCTAAGACGGATGCCTTCACCGTAAACGGCGTGGAAGGGCAAATCGTTGTTACCAAGAATCTCGACGATACCATGAAGTCAGACAAGGACCAGACGTTTACGTTCGAGCTCAAGCGCGATGGCGATTTTGGGGTGGTAACGCAGACTGTTACGGTTAAGGCGAACGAAGCAAGCGCGAGTGTCGCCTTCGATGGCCTGGCGCGCGGCACCTACACGTTGACTGAGAAATCTGACCCTGCCTATGCCATGAAAAATATCGAAGTTGTTGCGAGCGACACCACGTGCCAGAACATAGGGACCAGCGATGCGAACCCTCGGTTGGTGCAGTTCGTCATTGGCACCACATCGAGCGGCAGCGACATTATTTCGTATAAGCCGACGACCTACACGTTTACTGGCAGCGACCCTGCTGTATCTGCCACGCTTTCGAGCGGCAACGGCGCCAGTGCTTCTGCGCGCGTTCCTGTCAATAGCAAGACCGTATACAGCACGCTTGCCGAAGGTGTGGCGAGCGGCGGCGAAAACAACTTCGTGTTCTCCAAGGGGCACGCGCAGGTTACCAACACGCGTTCCTATTACGAGCTGCCGAACACGGGTGGTGGCGGAACAACTTCATATACAGCAGGAGGCCTTATCGCCGTTGTAGGTGCGGGGGCGGTCCTGGCGTATAGATTCGTCAAACGTAAGAGGGGAGGCCATGGGGCCATTTAAAGCTGCGAAGACGAAAAACGACAGCCCATAACGCTCGTTTAAGAAAGGGGAAACTTTATGAAACAAACGAAAAAAGTTATGAGCCTTCTGCTTACGCTGATCGTGGCATTGACCATGTCGATGCCAGCGTTTGCAGGGGAAAACAACGCATCCGAAGGCGCGGGAGACACGCAGACGTTCACGATTACCGCGCCGAACGATGACCGCGGCTACGACGTGTATCAGATTTTCACGGGCGATTTGCACGAGGGCGTGCTCTCGAACATTGCGTGGGGCCAAAACGGCACCGGCTCTCAAGGCGCTGCCGTCGATCAGGCCACGCTGGACAATCTTGTTGCTGTAAATTCCAAGTCTGACTCCGAGAAGGCGTCTGAAATTCAGAAGTACGTCAACTTTGGGGCGAACGCCTTCGGTACCGTGAGCTCTGGGTCTGATTTGAGCAACGTTCCGGCTGGCTACTATCTCATTAAGGATAAAGGCCACAAAGACGGCTCGAGCCTGGGAGAGGGCGAGGCTTATTCGCTTTTCATCGTCCAGGTAGCGGGCAATGTGACCATTACTCCCAAGGTTGGCGTTCCTTCCGTCGATAAGAAGATTGTCGAGGGAGGCAATAAAGTCGCGACCAACGAGGCTTCGATCGGCGATACCGTGAACTATGAAATCACGGGCACGCTGCCCAGCCGTTTTGATGACTACAAGGAATACTTCTACACGTTTACCGATACGCTGTCCAAAGGTTTGACGCTCGACAGCGATTCGATTGCTGTTACGGTTAATGGCGTCGACGTCACGAAGTATTTCTATAAGAACGCTTCGGAATATGACGAAACCAACGGCACGACGCTTACCGTGGGCATTCAGGACATCAAGGTCTTGAACAATATCGAGGCCGTTACGGTGAACACGGATAGCAAGGTCGTGCTCACGTATTCCGCTACGCTCAACGAGCATGCGGTTGTCGGTGGCACCGCGGGCAACCCGAACGACGTGAAGCTGTCGTACTCGAATGATCCGAATAATAGCGGTACGGGCACCCCGGGCAATCCGCCGGAGAACCCCGGCAAGCCCGAGCCCACGCATCCTGCGGGTGATACGCCGAAGAGCGAGGTCACGACGTTCACCACGTCTTTGACCATTTTGAAGACGACCGATAAAAACGTTACCCTGCCCGGTGTTGAGTTCACCCTCGCGGGTGACGGTGTGAACATCGCGCTTGTTACGACCGAGAAGTTCGCTGCGGCCGATAACGGCGAGTATTGGAAGCTGAAGAATGGCACCTATACCACTACGGCTCCGACCACCGCAGATGATGAAACCGACAACTCTGCGGATTACGACAGCACTACGCAGAAATACTCTAAGACGACTGAGGTGACGCCGAAGGGTGCAGGCAAGACCGAGACCAATGTCGTTGGCGTTATTGACGACGGCGGCCATGTGACGTTCTCGGGCTTGGGTGCGGGCGATTACACGCTGACCGAGACTGTGACCCCTGCCGGCTACAACTCGATTTCGCCGATCAGCTTCACTATCAGCTTTAATGCGGCGGACAAGTCGTTCTCTTCCGACAATGACGCTATCGCATTGGATGGCGGTTTGAATACCTTCAACACCACCATTATCAACAAGCAGGGCTCCCTGCTGCCTTCTACGGGTGGCATGGGCACCACCATTTTCTACGTGGTCGGTGGCATCTTGGTCGCTGGCGCTGCGGTGCTGCTCGTTGTGAAACGTCGCATGAAGACGGTCAAATAGTCTTGGAATAAGTCACGAGGTGCCCATCGGGAATTCGCGTATTTTTCCGATGGGGCCTTGCGAAGGGGAGCGCGCTTCGCTGGTTGCGGGCGACGGAAAGGTAAAGATTGCAAGGGATGTATCTCGCATGAAGAAAGGCAGAATCTCAACCATAGTTCTTGTCGTGATTCTTCTGGCCGGACTCTGCTTGCTTCTGTATCCAACGGTAAGCGACTGCTGGAATCGCTTGCATCAATCCAAGGTGATCGCCGACTACGACGAGGCGGTGTCGCAGCTGGATGATGCGCGCTGCGACGAGCTGTGGCAGGAAGCGGTTGAATACAACGAGACGCTTCTTGGCAACCCCGATCGATTCAAGATGACCGACGAGGAGCGGGCGAGATACGAGCAGTTGTTGGATGTTTCGGGCAATGGGATCATCGGATCTGTCGACATACCGTCCATTGGCTGCTCGCTTCCTGTCTATCACGGCACCAACGAGGCCGTGCTGCAAATCGCAGTCGGCCATATTGAGGGCAGCTCACTGCCCGTGGGTGGCCCGGGCACGCATTGTGTTCTTTCGGGCCACCGCGGGCTGCCGAGCGCGCGGCTCTTCACCGATATCGACAAGCTTGAGCCGGGCGACCGGTTCAGCTTGCGCGTGCTCAACAAAACGCTTACCTACGAGGTGGACAAGATATCCATTGTGCTGCCTTATGAACTCGACAACCTCCAAATTGAGGAGGGCGCGGATTACTGCACGCTGGTTACCTGCACGCCTTATGGCGTGAACGATCACCGGTTGCTTGTGCGCGGGCATCGCGTGGAGGGTTCGGCGAGCGACGATGCAGCGCGCGTCGTGTCTGACGCCATCCAGATTGACCCGATGGTCGTTGCCGCCGCCGTTGGTACCTGCATGCTCGTGATTCTGCTCGTCGCGCTGGTTGCCTCGGCTGGGAAGAGGGCGAGCAAGGGGCGCCGTGAACGAGGCGGAAACTGCGGCAAGTGACATTCGCCGTACGCGTGTTTTGCGCAAAGGCGGCATGCATGTCTGAAAACAAGAGATGAAGCCTGTTGGAGGAGAGATTCATGCGAAAAACGAGGAACCAGATTTTCGCGTTTCTATTGTGCGCGGCATGCCTGCTCGCTTTCTGCCCATCCGCGGCCTTCGCGGCAGGCCTTGTCGACGTGAATCGTGACGTCGACCTCGCAATTCATTACACGCATGAATCTGTGCCTGTCGCGAATGTGCCTTTTGACGTGTATCGCGTTGCCGACATCGATGAGAATGCCCAGTTCAGCCTTGCGGGCGATTTTCAGAAATATCCCGTGAGCCTTGATTGCGAGACGAGCGATGAATGGAAATCGCTTGCCGAGACGCTCGCCGCCTATGTCGAGTGCGATGGCATCTCGCCGCTTGATAGCGGGGCGACCGATGAGCAAGGTTCCGTGGTTTTTCCGAAGAGGCAGCCTCGCCTTGCCACGGGCTTATATTTGGTGGTGGGGCACGCGGCGAATGTTGGTGGCTACACCTACACGACGGAGCCGTTTTTGGTGTCGCTGCCGAACCTCAACCAAGCGAGCGATGCGTGGGAGTATAGCGTTACCGCGACTCCAAAATTCGCGCGCGAACTCACTCCGCCTTCGCCCAGCGATTCTACGGTCGAGCGTAAGGTTGTGAAGGTTTGGAAAGGCAACGGCGCGCAGTCGCGTCCGACCGAGGCTGTGGTCACGTTGCTGCGCAATGGCGTTCCCTATGACGTCGTGTCGCTGAACGAGGGGAATAATTGGCGCCATGCATGGGATGCTCTTCCTGAATACGACGAGCATGGTTCGAAAATCACCTGGAGCGTTGTCGAGAAAGAGCTGGCGAACTACACGGTTCGCGTCGCCCAAGATGGCGTAACGTTCACCGTAACGAATACCTACACGCCTCATGGGCCGGGCGACGGCACCGACGGCGGCGCGCCTGGCGATACGCCGACATTGCCGCAAACCGGTGTTTTGTGGTGGCCGGTTTTGCTGCTTGCGGCGGGCGGGTTGCTGCTTTTGGCGCTTGGGACATTGAATAGGAACCGCGGCCGATGAGCGTGAAGCGCAGTACAGCGTGCACGGGAATGGGGCTGGTGCTCTTGGCGCTGGCCCTTTTGTTGTGCGCGTATAACGTGATAAGCGACAAGATGGCGGGGGATGCCTCCGCCTCGGCGCTTGCGCAGCTTCAAGCGAGCGCGGAGCTCGCTGCGCGTGACGCCGCGCAAAACGCTTACGGCGAGTCGGGCTGGTCTATCGACCCCGACCGAGATATGCCCACGGTTTCCATCGATGGGCAAAACTATATCGGCGAACTCGATATTCCGTCGCTTTCGCTTTGTCTTCCTGTGATAAGCGAGTGGAGCTATGGGGGCTTGAATGTCGCTCCGTGCCGGTATTCGGGCTCGGCCTATTCCAACACCATGGTGATAGCGGGTCACGATTATTTCAGCCACTTCGGCAGGCTGAGCGCACTTTCGCCGGGCGACGAAGTCGAGTTTCGCGACGTAGAGGGCAATGTGTTTCGCTACAAGGTCGCCGATTTGGAAACCATAGAGCCCTTCGACGTGGAAGGCATGACGACTGGCGATTGGGATTTGACGCTGTTCACCTGCACGGTGAGCGGCCGAGCCCGTCTCGCTGTGCGCTGCGACGCCGCATAAGGGCTCAACTGCAAAAGGCCCGCTACCGCAATGGATAGCGGGCCTTTAGAGAACGAGCTGCGGTTTCTTAAGCGAGCCTTGTTATTCCTTGGCGCCGTACTGCTCGTAGTAGGCGTCGATGGCGGCCTTGATGTCGTCGTTAATGACAACCTTGCCGTCGATTTCGTGGTTGTGCAGAGCCTCGGTTACTTCCGCCATGCTCACGATGCTTGCCACGGGGAAGCCGTACTTCGCCTGGATTTCTTTCTGCGCGGTGGTTACGCCGCCCTTGCCGACCTCCATGCGGTTGAGCGACACGATAAGGCCTTTGACCTCGACATTCGCAGCGCCGGTCACGATGGGGTAGGTCTCATCGATCGACTTGCCCGACGTGGTCACGTCTTCGACCATAATCACGCGGTCGCCATCGTTGAGAGTTGCGCCCAGCAGCTTGCCCGCGTCGGCGCCGTGGTCTTTGACTTCTTTGCGATTGCAGCAGTAGCGCACCTCTTTGCCGTAGAGCTCCTGCAGCGCGATGGCGGTCACGACAGCCAACGGAATGCCCTTGTAGGCAGGGCCGAACACGACGTCGAAATCGAGGCCGAAGTTGTCGTGGATGGCCTTGGCGTAATATTCACCGAGGCGCTTGAGCTGCTCGCCCGTCACGTATGCGCCTGCATTCATGAAGAACGGCGATTTGCGGCCGCTTTTCAGGGTGAATTCGCCGAATTTGAGCACATCGCTTTCAACCATGAACTCGATGAATTCGCGTTTGTAATCTTCCATTCCGCTGAACTCCTTCGATTCGCGCCCGGCCCCGGCGGCTGGGCTATAAACTATTCGCCATGATACCCGATTTGGTTCTATAATCGGCAGCGTTTAGCGTAAGGGCCGCAAAAGGCCATCGTCTGCGCGGTTTTGCCGCGGGGCGTTTTGTGACGGAAGGCGATAGTATGGGCGAATCCATCAAGCAAGATGTATGTAAGCAATGGGTTGAGCGCGATAAGAAGGTGATTGCGCCGTGCCAGCACCTGTCGTATTTTCCGCTGGCCGTTGACCATGCGAAAGATTCCACCGTGGTCGACACCGATGGCAACGAGTTCATCGACTTTCTTACGAGCGCATCTTCTCTGAACCTCGGCAGCTGCAACGAGCACATTACCGCAGGCATTCAGGAGCAGCTGGCCAAGTGCACGCAGTACACCGCCGCTTACACGTATAGCCCTGCAACCATCGAATACGCCGAACGCTTGTGCTCGGTGTTTCCCGGCCGCGCGGCCGAGGACGTGCGCATCGCGTTCGGCAACTGCGGTTCCGACTGCAACGACGCCGCGGTGAAGTTCGCGCGCGCCTACACGGGTCGCCGCAAGATCATCACGTTCATCAATGCCTATCACGGCTCCACGTATGGCTCCATCGCGCTTTCGTGCGTCACCACGCGCATGGCTTCGAAAATGGGCCCGTTCATGGGCGACATCTACCATTTCCCGTTCTATGGCTCCGAGGCGCCCGACATGCCTGCTGAATGGTATGTCAAAGAGATTCAGGAAGCGTTCGATACGTATTTGCCCGCTGAAGAGGTGGCTGCGGTCATCATTGAGCCGGTGCAGGGCGATGGCGGCTTGAACTTGGCGAACGACAAGTTCATGCACGCGCTGTATGACCTGTGCAAAAAGCACGGCATCTTGTTCATTTCCGAAGAGGTGCAGCAGGCGTTTTGGCGCGACGGCCACTGGTTCGGCATCGAATGCTTCGATGGAGTTGTGCCCGACGGCATCATCATGGGCAAATCGGTGGGCGCAAGCCTTACTCTGGGCGCGTTCATGGCTCGCAAAGGCATCATGGAGAGCCTGCCCGCGCCGGCGCACCTGTTCACGCTTGGCGGCAACGCCATCGCATGCGCGGCTGGCTGCGCGGCGTTCGATTATTACCAAACCGAGGAATTCCAGGGCATTCTGAAGCGCAACGAGCGCGTGATGCTCGAGCTGCTCGAGCAGACGATGGCCGATCACCCCAATACGATTGGCTTCATTCGCGGCGTGGGCATGTCCCGCGGTCTTGCCGTGATGAAGAAGGGCGAAGACGGCTCTATGGTGGCCGACACCACGGGCACGTTCAAGATTGTGTACCGCTCTTACGAGTTGGGCTTGCTCATGATTTCGGTTGCAGACAATATCTTGCGCATTCAGCCGCCGCTTAATATCACCGAAGAAGAGCTGCGCCGCGGTTTCGCGATCGCCAACCAGGCGATTTCGGAATACGAGGCAGGCGAGATTTCCGACGACGTGCTTGTGAACCAGGCCGGTTGGTAATGTTCGGCGTCCCCTTTTTGCCGCCGCGAGACATATTTTCAAAAAAGTTGAAAATAATGCTTGCGCAGTATGGGTGAGATGCGTATACTAACGTCTTGCGTTTGAGCGAAGAGCTCAAAACCGCAACGGGTTGTGGCGCAGTTTGGTAGCGCACTTGACTGGGGGTCAAGGGGTCGCAGGTTCAAATCCTGTCAACCCGACCAGCTTATTAGAGCAGGTCAGACGATAAAAAGTCTGGCCTGTTTTTTTATTTCGCTTTCTATTCGCAACCGCCGCCTTTCCCCGTTCAGATACGTGGCGCCTTCCGCTTTCGCGCGCATTCGAAAATGCTCGTAAAAATAAGGTCTCAAGTGGGAAAACATTTCTTTCTTTCGAACCATGATTGCCTTCGCCAGGTGTTACATTGCTCAGTGCAGTTGCAAGAGCGGTTTTTTGAAAGGAATGGCACATGGACAAGGAACTTCTTGCGGTAGCAGGCGGCAGCAAGCCGGCAGACGTCGTGATTTCGAACGGTCGCATCGTGAATGTGTACACAGGCGAAATTTACGATGGCGGCGTAGCCATAAGCGGCCAAACGATTGCTGCGGTAGGCGATGTTGGCTACTGCATCGGCGAGGGCACGAAAGTCATCGATGCCGAAGGCTCATTTATCACGCCGGGCTTCATCGACGGCCATATTCATCCCGAAAGCTCCGACTTGGCCATTCGGCCTTTCGCGGAAGCGGTGCTTAAGCACGGCACGACCTCGATCATGACCGACCTCCATGAAGTGGGCGTGGTGAGCGGCCTTGAAGGCATTGAGGCGGTTATCGACGAGAACCAAGCAACTGATTTGAACTTGTATTTCGTTGTGCCTTCCCATGTTCCTTTCTCGCCGGCTCTTGAGACAAGTGGTGGCTCATTCAACCCCGAAATTATTCGCGAGGCGCTTAAACGCCCCGATGCCGTGGGCATTTCCGAATGCGTCGGCCCCTATATTCTTGCTGATTTGCCCGATCTTCTGGAATCGCTCGACGATGTCGCGAGCATGAAGGGCATGACCGCCCAAGGCCATTTGGTCGATATGAAGGGTGCCGACCTGAATAAGTGCGCGGCTGCGGGCGTCTCGACGTGTCACGAGGCGCTTTCCGCCGACGAAATTATGGATCGCGCCCGTGTGGGCGTCCATGCGATGCTGCGCGAATCGTCGGCCGCGCGTACGCTTGCGCAGCAGCTCGAATGCATCGTCGGCAAAGATATTGACACTTCTATGATGAGCATCGTGACCGACGACTTGCATTGCTGTGATCTGAACGAGACGGGACACCTCGACCACCACTTGAAGCTCGCTCTTGGAAGCGGTCTGCCGTTTGTGAAAGCCATTCAAATGGTTACCATCAACGCGGCGCGCGCGTTCGAGCTCACCGATATTGGCGCTCTCGCGCCGGGTAAGCGCGCCGACATCAATATCGTGTCGGGCGACACTGCCGACGATTTCGGCGTGGTAAGCGTATGGTCGCGCGGCAAGCAGATTGTCGACCATGGCGAAATGCTCGTGCATTACGAAACCGCCGAGCACAAGCCATGCCTGCTGAACACGATGACGCTGCTGAATCCCATTACGCCCGACAGCTTTAAAATTGCGGCCCCCGAAGGCGCTACGCGCGTGAAAGCGACATGCATGGACACGCTGCCATGGATTCCCATTACTCAGCCTCGCGAGGTGGAACTCTCCTGCGTTGACGGCTACGTGGCATGCGACGTCGACCAGGACGTGCTCTATATCGCGCAGGTTGAGCGCTATGGCAAGAACGGCAACGTTGGCAAGGCGTTCATGGGCGGCTTCCATATGACGAGCGGCGCCATTGCCTCGTCGGTGGGGCACGACAACCATAACATCATTGTTATGGGCACGAACTTCGAAGATATGTCAATCGCGGTGAACCACCTTGTCGAAATCGGCGGCGGCCAGTGCCTCGTCGACGGCGGCGAGGTTATTGAATGCGTCGAATATCCCTTGTGCGGCTTGCTTTCCGACCTTTCGTGCGAGGAGCTTGCGGCGAAGAAGAGCGCGTTGAACGCGGCATGCGCTGAACGTGGGTGCATTATCGCTATTCCGTTCATGTTCCTGTCGTTCATTTGCCTGGCGGCGCTGCCCGCGTGCGCTATTACCGACCACGGGTTCATCAATGTGCTCACGCTGCAAATCGAAGACCCCATTAAGGGTATTGCGGAATAACGCAAAGGGGCTTTCATGTCGAAGGAAATTAAAAGCGCCTACTACGGGTCGTTCTTCCATGCGCCCGTGTATGGCGAATTCGAATATATGGAAGACGCGCTTATTGAAGTCGGCGAAGACGGCGTCATCGTGCGCGTTGTGGCGGGCGATGACCCGCGCAAGCCCGAACTTGTTGAGGCGTATCGCGAACGCGGCATGCTTGTAGAGCTGGGGGAGGGGCGTTTCGGCCTGCCCGGCTTCGTGGACATTCACGTTCACGCGCCGCAATGGCCCCAGGCTGCGCTTGCGCTCGATGAGCCTTTGTATTTGTGGCTTGAGCAACGCACGTTTCCCTTGGAGTCGAAGTTCTCCGATCTGGAATTCGCGCGCCGCGTGTACGGCGACCTTGTGGATGCTTTGCTCGCGCGCGGCTCGACAACCACGGTGTATTTGGGAAGCGCGCATTTGGAGTCGAGCATCGAGCTTGCGGCGATTTGCGCCGAAAAGGGGCAGCGCGCCCTTGTGGGCAAAACCGTTATGGATGACCCTGCCGCGAACCCTGAGTATTATCGCGACGCTTCCCCTGCGCAGGCCGTGGCCGACACGGCGACGCTTATTAAGGAAGTCGAGGCCATTGGCCGTGCGAGCAAACAGGGAATTTGGCCGGTTATCACGCCGCGCTTCATTCCAAGCTGCACCGATGAAGTGCTGCACGGCTTAGGCGACCTTGCGGCTTCAACGGGCGCGTATGTGCAAACCCACTGCAATGAAGGCCAGTGGGAGCACGATGTGGTGCTGGAGCGTTTCGGTAAAACCGACCCCTATGCGCTTCGTGATTTCGGCTTGGTTGGCGAGCGCACGATTATGGCGCATTGCCCGTATGTTACCGAAGAAGAAGGCGAGATGTTCGCCGAGCTGGGTGTGGCGATTGCTCATTGCCCTATGGCGAATTCGTATTTCTCGAGTGCGGTTGCGCCGGTTCAGCGCTTCCGCAAGCAGGACATTCATGTGGGTCTTGGCACCGATATCTCGGGCGGCTACAGTCCAAGCATGTATGAGAATATTCGCCAGGCGGTACTCGTTTCGCGCTTGCTCGAAACGGGCGTGAATGCGATGCTGCCGCCCGATGAGCGCGGCGGATTGGGCGAGGGCACGCGTGTGTCCATCGTGGAGTCGTTCTGGCTTGCGACGACGGGCGGCGCCGAGGCGCTCGGTCTGCCGGTGGGCACGTTTGAACCGGGCCGTGCATTCGATATGCAAGTGGTCGATACCAAGCGGCCCGATTGCGACCTTACGGGCTTTGGCGTGTTTGACAGCCCGATTGATCGTTTGGCTCGCATTCTTTACTTGTCGACGCCCGATAATGTGCGAAAGGTATATGCGCAGGGGCGTCTCGTGTGCGATAAGGATGCTTAGAAGCGCATAAGGATGCTCGATAACGCAGCGAGGGCAGTCGGATAGCTGCGTTATCAAACGCCTGTGAGCCCAGAAGACCCAGGAGGCACGTGGCTGTCTCCTGGGCCTTTTTTCGGAATGCGTTGTTCGATGTGCTTGATGCTCTGGTTTTAAAATTGCGGGCTTCGAAATGGTGGCTTACAACACGAAGCACACGATGGCAGCGGCGATGGCGCCCGCGACAAAACCTGCCACGGCGCCCGCGATAACGGCCTGCTTCGTTGCGGGGTTTTCGAAAAACGCTGCGACCGCGCTGCCAGATGCTTCATCGGTCGGAGCTTCGATCGGCTCGCTAGCCCCTTCCGTCGCTTCAGCGTCATTTTCGTCTTCGTCATATGCTTCGTAGGACTCGGTTTCGAAATGCGGTTGCGGTTTGGTATGTGCGTCGTGCTCGTGATCGGTTTCCGCATCTTCGGCTACGACATCGATGGGCTCGTCGAACGCTGCTGACCCGTCGAAAGAAGTGGGCTGGCCAAACAAGGCGGATTCGTCGTCTTGGCCCGTAGTGAAGTTGGGATTGGCAAGGGAGCGGCCTGCGGGCGTGATGCTTTCGAAGAAAAACTCGCCGCCTTCCTGCACGCCTTCGATAAAGCCCTCGTCGGCAAGAGCGGCATAGGCTGCCACGACTGATTCGTCGAATGCGCCTTCCTGGCCCGTGGGGCACAGCCTCATGAAGGCCGCAAGCATGACGTCTTCGCCATTGTCGGCCGCCTCTGCGAGCGTGAGCAGCTCTTCGTATTCAACGTCGCTCAGTTGTACGCCGTTGTGCATTTTCATGGATGAACCTCTTCTTTTGGAAACAGCGTCTGATTCTAACATCTTGACAACAAAGCGGTGCGTCTCTTCGGAAAAGGCACAAATGTTCGATTAAATTGATGTTAGGGAATTGTTGGTCGGGAAATCTTTTGCGAGGTGTTTTTGATTTCGTTTGCTTCGTCGATAAGACCGTAGATTCCACGTGTCGCGACCTTGTCCATATAGGCCATTTTCTGTGGCGGAATGGGCATTCCGTCTTCGGCCCACCTAATGATCATGTTGCCCACTGCTTGCGAGGTGTATCTCTCGATGAAATCGAGCATATCGGGGTCGAAGGTTTTATTCTCGCCCATATATTTTGCAATGAGCATCTTCCAACTATCGAGGTTGCGCTGTCGCATGTAGTCTCGCAAGGAATTTTGGCCTCGACGACGTACGGCTTGTGTATAGAAATTCCGGTTCTCGTACATCTTCTCGAGGCATTGTTGCGTGATGCCCGACCATGTTTCGTCGTGCTCCGAAATATAGTTTTGCAAAGGGACGATGACGTCTGTCTCGAAAGTCCAGTTGATAAGGTCGTATATATCGAGGAAATGATTGTAGAACGTTCCTCGGCTTACGCCGCATTCGGTGGCAAGTTGTGTGACCGAGATGGTTTCAAGCTCGTGCGTTTTGGCGAGCTCCTTAAGAGCACGTGAGAGCTCGCGTTTCATAAGATCGTTGCGCCGCATGCTTTGCCTCCCTCTATTCCTCTCTGTCCATTGTACGACTTAACACTTCGGGGTGCTTTGTCTCAGTCGTGAACAATCGGCGAGCTGTGTCGAATTCTTGAACGAACGCCCTGTTGTTGAAAATCGAAATTGTGCCTCTGACCAGGTATCTTATTACTTGTAGGAAGCGAGGTCCGATGTAATCGTCAACACCTCGCACGGTTTTTTGACAAGGAGGAAAACCATGGAAGACTACAAGGGCAAGGTCGTTGTCATTACCGGAGGCACTACTGGACTGGGCTATGCTTTGGCCGATATCTTGGGCGAGCGCGGCGCGCATGTGGTTATCACCGCCCGTACGGCCTCGAAGGGCGAAGCTGTTGAGGCGGAACTTAAGGAAAAGGGCTACGACGTTAAATTCATGCAGCAAGACATCACATCGGAAGATGGCTGGAAGCAGCTCGCTTTTGCCGTAAAAGGGGAATACGGGCAGGTTGATTACCTGTTCAACAATGCCGGTGTTATGCTGCAGCCAAACGCCCTCATGAAGACGACCATGGAGGACTGGAAGTGGATTGTCGACACGAATTTCTGGGGTTCTCTTTATGGCTTGCGCACGTTCAGCGGCCTTATGTTCACGCAGGAAACTGGCGGCCGCATCATAACCACCGCCTCTACCGCGGGCGTTTCCGCATTTAGTGGCTGGTCGCCGTATTCGGTCACCAAAACCGCGCTGGTTCGTTTGTGCGAGAGCTATCAAGCCGAGGCAATCAAATTCAACCTCGATAAGGTGAAATACAACGTCTCGCTGCCTGGCGTTTTTGAAAGCGAGATTGCCAATTCGACGCTGCGCCGAGGCGAAAAGTACCACAACATTTCGGGTGACGGCAAGGAAATGCCTGTGTCTCAGGCTCATACCGAGTCGGGCGATCGTCTGGGAATGCTGACGGCAGAAGAAGTCGCGAATATAGTACTCGACCAAATCGACGAAGGCCGCTTCTATTTGTTGCCGCATGCCGATTTGACCGAGCGCGTTGTGAGCACTCAGGCCGAAGCGCTGAACAACAATGGCCAGCCGTGCGACCAAGCCGTCGTCGATTTCGCGTTCTACGCGGAAAAGCTTGCCGCTCAGGGAATCACGGGTGGCGGCGACAACGTTGACCGTTTGACGATGAATTCATAGTTGACATTTTGAATGCATGAGCCGTCTTGCTCGTGGGGCGAGACGGCGGTTTTCCAGACGAGAAAAGGGGAATTGCGATGAGCATTTTTCTTAACGAGGATATGGAGCTCCTGCAGGAAAGCGCGCGTGAGTTCGCCCAGCAATACGTAGCGCCTGCTGTTGCGGGTATGGAGGCCGACAATGAATTTCCTCGTGAGCTGTACCTGAAAGCAGGTGAACTTGGCTTTCTCGGACTGATTGTCCCCGAGAAAATTGGCGGTGCTGGTCTTGGACTTACCGCTGTTGGCGTTGTGACCGAAGAAATCGCGAAGGTCTCGCCCGCCTTTGCCATTAGCTATTATGTCGATTCATGCATGTCGAGCTACCTTATGGAGTCGCCGAATCGAGTCGACCTTCTTAAGAAATATCTTCCTGGCGTTATGACCGGTTGGACCATTATGGGCGCGGGCATCACGCCTCCTCAGGGTTCAACGAATCTATCCGAGTGGCCGGTTATGGCGAAAAAGGATGGGGATGAGTGGGTTCTTAACGGCAGCAAGCTTTACGTTACGAATACCTCAAAGGCTGATTTGGTCGCATTTTTGGGAATGACCGAAGAGCGCGAGATGCGTTGCTTCTTCGTGGAAACGAAAGATCCAGGCGTTGATGATAAGCATGTCGAAAAAAAGATTGGTCTGAATGGCAATTGCTCAGGATCATATTTCTTGACCGATGTGCGTGTGCCCGATGCTTACAGCTTCCCGAAAAATCCTCTCGATGGCATGGGTCCCGGCAATGCGCTCTGCGCAGCGGTGGCGCTTGGTTGCGCAGAAGCCGCTTTGGGCAAGACCATGGAATTCGTGAAGCAGCGTACGCATGATAGCGCTCCCATTGGCGAATGCCAGGTAGTTCGCCATCGTATTGCACGCATGTGGGGTGAGATTGAGAAATGCCGTGCGCTTATCTTCGAGGCGCTCGCAACGGCAGATAAGGTTATCGCGACGGGAGATAAGGCACTGGGAGCGAAGGCCAAGGCGCTCATTAGCACGGCAAAGTACAGCACATGTGAGATGGCGGTCGACGTGACGAAGCAGTGCATCTGGTTGCATGGAGGCCTGGGCATTGTTGAGGAGACGGGCTTGGCTCGATACCTACGCGACGCCGAAACGCTTTGCATCGCGGATGGCACCCCCGATTTGCATGTTGAAAGCGTTTCTGCGATTTTGGGAATGCCGGGAGCAAGCATCATCATTTAGCGATTGCCTGAATCTATATTGCGACGAGTTAAAGCGGCCTCTTTGCGGACGAGGGGCCGCTTTTCTTGCTATGTGCAAAGACGGAAGGAGGGCCAGAAAGGAAGGTTTCTCCTCGGTATTCGCCAACTATAACGACTTCGTAACAATTCGGAAATCTTCGTTTGGTATAACAATTTCTTAACTTGGGACGCATGATATCGATTTGTCCCAGGAAAGCGTGCAGGGGCAAGGGCGCGAAGGGCCGTGCACGCAGAAGATGCCAGGAGGCATTCGCGGGCGTTTCGTTTTGGATGCGCGGGCGAATGTCGAGGTCGCCACACTGCCTGGTGAAGGAACTTCGCGCTTGAGTTGAGGAGGTTTGGCCATGGCTGAGAAAGTCAAAGAGTCAACCAAAGAAAAGTCCAGCGTTGGGCGCGTGCTGCAAATCGGCGGCGCCGTCGTTGGCACGCTCGTCGGTTCTGGTTTCGCATCGGGCCAGGAAGTCATGCAGTACTTCACGGCATACGGCATTCCGGGCGTGTGGGGCGCCGTGCTTACCATGGTGCTGTTCGCGCTCATGTGCGCAGCCGTGACGTACTACGGCTGGAAGTTCGCGAAGTCGGAGCACTTCTCCGCATTCCGTCACTATTGCGGCAAGTATTTCGGCACGTTCATGGACATTTTCTCGGTGCTGTTCTGCTTCTTGGTCGGCATTGTCATGACGTCTGGCTCGGGCGCGATGTTCGAGCAGTACTTCGGCATTCCCGCGGTTGCCGGTTCCACGGTCATGGCGCTTATCGCTTTGGGTAGCGCATGGCTCGGCTTGGAAAAGCTCACCAAGGTTCTGGGCTCCACGGCTCCTATTTGCATTGTGTTCCTTGTTGGCGTGTCTCTTGTAACGGCCGCGATGAACTGGGGCAATCTTGCTAATGCCGACGCGATGGTTGCTGCCGCCGACGCTTCGGGCAACGTGCTGCGCGCCGTCGACTTCGCGGCTCCGTTGTGGATCGTTATTATCGTGACTGCCCTGAACTATGTTGCCCATAACATTGTTGCTGGCGTTCCGTTCATCTCCAAAGTCGGCACGCAGGCGAAAAGCGGCAAGGAAGCCCTGTGGGGCGGCCTGCTCGGCGGCATTCTGCTGGGCCTGTGCGCGCT
>CAKUIK010000022.1 GCA_934661005.1 uncultured Slackia sp. | reverse complement strand
GATGAGCCCCATGCAGTACCGGATAAGCAAGGGACTAGCCGCTTAGGCTGGTCCAAGGAATTGTCCGCACCCCCGTCCCGCTGTGGTCAAAACCGTTGCTATCTGCAATTTGGCGCTCAACAGTGATCGGACGCCTGACCGTAATCAAGATACGTCCTAATGGGTGCGAGAACGAAACCCGAGCGCTCGGATGAACTTGCAAATTCAACCACCTCGCCGCCGGCCGCATATTTGTGTGTACCATCTGCGCATTTGCCGGCCGGTATGCCACTCTTTGATATACTCTCGGCTGCAAACTTTGCTTGTTGAAACGGGGCCTGATTGGCGGCCCTTTCGATAAAAGGAACTGAATATGGCTTTTGACACGCTCCCGGTGGTGGAATACCCCGACCCCATTCTTCGCCAGGTGTGCGAGGAATGCGACATCAAAGACAAGAGCTTGAAGAAGCTCGCGAAGCAAATGGCGAAGACGATGTACAAGAACAATGGTTGCGGCATTGCCGCGCCGCAGGTGGGCGTGCTTAAGCGCATCATCGTGATCGACTGCGACCAGGAAGATGGCCGCCAAGATCCCATCACGCTTATCAATCCTGAAATTCTTGAACTCAAAGGCGACTTGGTCACCGAGGAAGAGGGCTGCCTTTCGTGCCCCGGTATTTCCGTGCCCGAATGCCGCCGCGAATACGCCGTGGTGAAATTCACCGATTTCGACGGCGAAGATTACATTATCGAAGGCGATGGCCTGCTCGGTCGCTGCTTGCAGCATGAGATCGACCATCTGAATGGCAAAACGCTGTTCGAGAGCGCCGCTCCTGCTGCGCGCCTCAAAGCGCTGCGCGACTACGAGGTCGCTCGTGCGGCAGGCGCCAAGCCCGGCGAAACCAGCATCGACTAGCAATTCTCTTGAAAGGCGGTGATTCCATGCGCGTTGTGTTCATGGGAACCCCCGATTTTGCGGCGAGCATCCTCATCGAGCTGAAAGAACAGCACGATGTGGTTGCCGTGTACACGCGTGCCGATGCGGTGCGCGGACGCGGCAAGAAGCTCGTTGCGTCGCCGGTGAAAGAGGTCGCCCTTGGCGCGGGCATTCCGGTATTCGAGCCTCGCACGCTTCGCGACGAGGCTGAGGTCGAGCGTCTGCGCGCGCTTGCCCCCGATGTCATTTGCGTCGCTGCATACGGCATGATTCTGCCGCAGGCCGTGCTCGACATTCCGAAGCACGGGTGTCTCAATGTGCATGCGTCGCTGTTGCCGAAGTATCGCGGCGCCGCCCCCATCGAACGCGCCATCCTGAATGGCGACGACGAAGCGGGCGTGTGCATCATGCGCATGGAGGCTGGGCTTGACACGGGCGACTACTGCATTTGCCGCTCGTGCCAAATCGCGGGCATGAACGCCGAGCGTCTCACGGGGGAGCTTGCCGATAAGGGCGCTTGCGCGCTGCTTTCGGCTCTCTACGATGTGGAGCATGGCGTGGAGCGTTGGGTGAAGCAGGTCGAGGAAGACGCCACGTGGGCGCCGAAAATCGAAAAAGGCGAACTAAACCTGAGCCCCGCAATCGCGTGCGTCGAAAACCTTCGCCATGTTCAGGCGTCGGGAGTGCAGCATCCCTCGAAGTGCTCCATCGCGGGCAAGGGCGTAACGGTGCTTGCCGCTGCGGCGCTTTCGCAAGATGATTCGTGCCTCGCGGCAACTTTGCAGCTCGCGCAGGGCAAGGTGCTCTTCGTGCAAAAAAGGTTGTTCCTCGGATGCGCCGATGGCGTTTTCGAGATTTTGGAAATAAAGCCCGATGGGAAAAAGGAAATGGATGCGTGCTCGTTTGCCGCGGGCGTGCAGAACATCAAGTCGGGCGAGATTGAGTGGGAGACTTTGTAAATGGCATACGACAACAAGGGCGCAGGCGATTCTCGCGGCAACCGACCGAATAACAACCGCGGTGGCAACAGCCACGGCAATGGCGGCTTCCGCGGCAAGGGCGGCGACTCTCGCGGCCGCGGCAACGGCGACAAGGGCGGCTTCCGCGGCTCGAAGGGCCAGGGCGGCTACAAGAAGCACGACGGCGAGCGCAAGTTCGACCGCGACGGCGAGCGCGGCGGCTACAAGGGCGGAAAGTCCCAGGGCGGTTACAAAGGCCATGGCGAGCGCAACGACCGCGGAGAAGGCCGTAAGTTCGATCGCGACAATCGCGGACCCAAGCGCGATTTCAACCGCGACGACAACCGCGGCGGCTACAAGAAGCACGACGGCGAGCGCAAGTTCGACCGCAATGGCGAGCGTGGCGGCTATAAGGGCGGTCGCGATTTCGATCGCAAGCCTCGCGGCGAGCGCCGTGACGGCGACCGCGACTTCAAAAAGGGCGGCTACAAGAAAGATTTCAGCCGTGATGAACGCAAGTTCGAGCAGGGTGAGCGCAAGTTCGACCGCGACGGCCGTAAGTTCGACCGTGACGATCGCGGCCCGAAGCGCGAGCGCGCCTTCGACGGCGACAAGCGCGATGACCGTCGTTTTGACAAGCGCGATGGCGGCAAGTTCGAGGGTCGTGGCGACCGCCGTTTCGACGACCGTCCGAAGAAGCGTTTCGACGACGATGAGCGTGGCTTCAAGCCTCGCCGCGACGACGACCGTCGTGACGCCCAAATCGACGACGATGCTCCTCGCAGCGAGTATCGCGACCATCGCCGCAAGGGCGAGGGCTATCGCGGCACCGGCGGCGGCTACCGCAAGCCTAAAGGCCAGGTGCATGTGACGCCTGCTCGCCAGGCTGCCTGCGCCATCGGCCGCGTGGTGCGTGAGCGCAATGCATACGTTGCCGAGGTCACGCCCGCTGTGCTCGCGAAATTCCAGGGAATTTCCCCCGAAGACGCCGCGTTCGCCACGAAAATCGCTCGCGGTGTGACCGCTACGGTTGGCACGCTCGACGAGTTCATCAACCGCAACATGAAAACCCCGAACGATATCGACGAGGTCGTTCGCGACGCCATGCGTGTGAGCGCCTACGAGCTGCTGTTCCTCGATAAGCCTGCCTATGTGGTCGTTGACCAGGGCGTCGAGCTCGTGTGCTCCGTTGCCCCAAAGGCGGGCGGCCTGGCCAACGCCGTGCTGCGCCGCATGTCGGAAAGCGCGAAAACGTTCCCGTTCGGCAATCCGAACTTGAGCCTGCAGGTGCTCGCTCGCTCTCAGGCTTTCCCGATGTGGCTCGCCAAGCGCCTCATGAATGAAATGACGCTGCCGAAGGCGACCGCGTTCATGCGCGCCTGCAATACCGACGCTCCAGTGTTCATTGCCGTGAATTCCGTGAAGGGCGACTTCGAACAGGTCGAAGAGGCCTTTGACCAGGCAGGTTCGCTGCTCGAGACGTCTGAAGACGTGCAGGGTTGTTACCGCGTGAAGGAAGCTCGCTCGCTGCGCAACGCCGATGTGCGCGCGCTGTTCGAGGCGGGCGAGGTGCTCGTGTCCGACGAAGGCGCGCAAACCGTCGCCCAGCTCGCGATGCCTGCCCAGGAGCCTGAGAGTTTCCTCGAAATCGGTTCCGGCCGCGGCACGAAGACCATTCTGCTCCAGAGCGCTGCGCATCGCGCGTTTGGCCATTGCGTGCCTATGACCTCGGTCGACGACCACGACTTCAAGGGCAAAATCCTCGGCGAGCGCTGCACCGCTTATGGCATCGATACGGTTGAGCCCCTCACGGCCGACGCCCGAACCATCTCGCAGGAGCTGCCCGAGGGAAGCTTCGACGCTGTGCTGCTCGATGCCCCGTGCTCGGGCGTGGGCACGCTGCGTCGCCACCCCGAGATTCGTTGGCGCTTGAAGCCCGAAGATATCACCAGCATGGCTTCCATCAACCTCGACCTGCTCATTGAGGCGGCCAAGATGGTGAAGCCGGGCGGCGTTATCACCTACGCTACCTGCACGGTCTTTCCTGAGGAAAACGAGCAGGTCGTTGAGCGCTTCCTGAAGACGAAGTTCGGCGAGCAGTTCGAAATCGAGGAGCAGGTGCAAACCACGCTCGCGACGAATGGCCCCGACGCCCATTACGCTGCGCGCTTGCGCCGCCACGCATAAATTCTCGCCGCGCTTGGGCGTGAACGCATATGAAAAGAGCCCCGGTTGGGGCTCTTTCTGCGTTCGTGGTTTCTTTTCGCCGAACGGCCTATTTCATTTTCGAAGTGTCGACGCCTTCGAGGTCGAGCAGGTATTTCTTGATTTTCAAACCGCCTGCGTAGCCCACGAGCTTTCCATCGGCCCCTATGACACGGTGGCACGGTACCACAATGGGCAGAGGGTTTTTGTTGTTGGCGAGCCCTACCGCGCGAAAGCCTTTAGGGCTGCCAACCATTTCGGCGATTTCCGCGTACGTGCGCGTTTGGCCGTAGGGGATGGTTTCAAGGGCTTTCCATACTTTGAGTTGGAATTCGGTGCCATGTGGCGAGAGGGGCACATCGAAGAAGCGGCGCTTGCCCGCGAAATACTCCTGCAGCTGCGTGGCCGCCTTGTTCGTGAGCGCGCTCGGACGGCGTGGCCCGTCTTGCGCAACGTCGCCGAAGTCGATTGCGCATATGCCCGTTTCGTCCGCGGCGATGCTCAATCGCCCCATGGGCATGGCGTATACAAAATAGTTCGTGCAGCGTTGCATGGTCATCCTTTCGTGTGTTCTTCGATTATAGGCGGCAAGCGCTGCGGCTGCGCTAGAATGGAGGAAAAGGCAGGGGCCTCGCCCGAAATTCATGCATACAAGGAGCCAACGTGTTCACCGAGCCTAAAATCGCACCCTCAATTCTGTCCGCCGACTTCATGAATATGGCCCGCGATGTGGCCGAAATCGAGGAAGGCGGCGCCGCGTTCGTGCATGTCGATGTGATGGACGGCCATTTCGTGCCGAACCTCACGCTCGGCGTACCGTTCGTTGCCGGCCTGAAGAAAATCACGAAACTGCCGCTTGACGTGCATCTCATGATTTCGAACCCGCTCGAACAGCTGCCTTGGTACTTGGAGCATACGCCCGACATCGTTACGGTTCACGCCGAGGCGCTCAACGCCGAAGCGGGCCAATTCGATTTGGCGATCGACATGATTCACGAGGCCGGCTGCAAAGCTGCCATCGCCATGAAGCCCGATTACGACGTAGAGCTCATCAAGCCTTACATCGCGAAGCTCGACATGGTGCTGCCTATGAGCGTGTTCCCGGGCTTTTCTGGCCAGAGCTATATCCAAGGAACCGAAGCCAAGGTCGCCCGTATCGTCGAAATGGCTCGCGAAGCGGGCGTCTCGCCGCTCATCGAGGTCGATGGCGGCCTGAAGGCGAATGACCCAACGCGCGCAGTGTGCGTGGCGGGCTGCGACGTGCTTGTTGCCGGTAGCGGCGTTTTCGGCGCATCCGACCGCGCGGCTGCGATTGCGGAAATGAAGGCGGTCGCCGCCGAGGCCCAGAAAAACGGCTTCGTGGCTCCGTGGACGAACGACGTGCAGGCATAAAAGGGGCATGCAAGCAATGCAAACCAAGCGCATATATTTGGACAACGCGGCAACGACGCCATTGTGCGATGCGGCCGCAAAGGCCATGGCGCCTTATATGGAGTCGGGAGCGCAGGCGCCTTTCGGCAATGCGAACTCACTTCACTCCATTGGCCGCGAGGCGTTCTCCACGCTCGAAGATGCGCGTGCTCGCGTGGCTCGCGCTCTGAAGGCCCATCGCCCCGATGAAATCGTATTCACAGGCGGCGCTACCGAATCGGACAATTCGGCAATCGTGGGCATGGCGCTTGGCGCGCGTGAAAAGGCTCGTTTGGCAGGCAAGCATGGGCCTTTCAAGGTGGTCACTTCGCGCATCGAGCATGAAGCGGTGCTTGAAACGAGCCACATGCTGCGCGCGCTCGGTTTCGAGTTCGAGCTTGTTGACAACGACGGCGCGGGCAAGGTGACGCCTGAAGCCCTGGAGCGCGTTGTCGATGAGAATACCCTGGTGGTAAGTATCATGGCGGCCAATAACGAGGTTGGCACCATTGAGCCTACCGCCGAATTGTGCAACGTTGCCCACGCTGCGGGCGCGTTGTTCCATGTCGACGCCGTTCAGGCGCTTGGCAAAATCCCTGTCGATTTGAAAGGGTGGGGCGTCGATGCGGCCTCGTTTTCCGCGCACAAGGTAGGCGGGCCGAAGGGCGTCGGCGTACTCTATCTTGCCGCGAAAACGCCCTATGTCGCCTATTTGCCCGGCGGTGGGCAGGAAAATGGGCGCCGCAGCGGCACGCAGAATGTGTGCGGCATTGCGGGCGCGGCAGCGGCGATTGAGTTTGCCGTGGCGGAGCAGGCCGCCTATGCGGCGCGCGCTCGTGCCATGCGCGATGATTTATATGAGCGTCTAGGAGCCATAAAGCGCGTCGTTCCGTCGGTTTGCGTGTCTTGTGGAAGCGAGGAATACCTGCCCAACATCGTGAATGTGTGCGTGCGTGGTTTTGAGAGCCAAACGCTCATTTTGCAGCTCGACATGCGCGGCATTTGCATTTCGGGCGGTTCGGCTTGCGCGTCGGGCAGCCTCGATCCGTCGCATGTGCTTTCCGCGCTCGGCGTTGAGCGCAACCTCGCCCAGGGCGAGCTGCGCGTGTCGATTGGCGTTGAGAACACGCAGGCCGATATCGATGCGTTTTTCGAAGCGTTCAAGGAGGCGATTGCATGACCGAACTCATAACGATGCATACGCATTCAACGTTTTGCAACCATGCCGAAGATCTGCTTGACGACATGGTGCAGGCGGCGGTTGACGCTGGCGTTGTCCATATGGCAGCGACGGAGCATTATCCCATTCCTAATGAGTTCGACCCCTCGAAACGCTCGACCATGCCGTTTGAGCGCCTCGATGCCTATCTCAATGCGGTGCGTGAGCAGCAGAAGCGCGACGATATCGACCTTCTACTCGGCTGCGAGCTCGATTGGCTCGGCGAAGACGAAACGCGCAGCTTGCATGCGAGCGATTTCGACCAGTTCGATATCGTGCTTGGCTCGGTGCATTTCGTTGATCGCTGGCTCATGGTGAGCCATAAACATATGTCGCGTTGGAATTCGCTTGACCTTGAGGCGTTTTGGAATCGCTACGTTGAGCTGTGGTGCCAAGCCGCCAAAAGCGATATGCCTTTCACGGTTATGGCGCATGCCGACGTGGTGAAGAAATTCAGCCCGAAGCCCGAATTCGACCTGGAACCGCTGTATGCTCGCATGGCGAAGGCGGCGCGTGAAGGCGGCCGCATGGTCGAGGTGAATACGTCGGGTGCGTATGCGGAATGCGCGGAATACTATCCGTCGCCGTCGCTTCTGCAAGCGTTTTGTGCCGAAGGTGTTGCGTGCACGGTTGGTACCGACGCGCATTGCAAGGAGCATATCGCGCGCGATATCGAACGCGCCTACGATTACATGCGCGCTGCAGGGTATACGCAGCTTGCCGTGCCTACGCGTGGCGGCGGCGTGCGCATGGTCGATTTGTAACGAAGCCAGCCGCCTTTTTGAGGCGGCTTCTTTGTAGCGCGCGGGGCGAATTCGACAGGTGCGAACAACCAATACGGCTCGAAAGACAAGGAGGCCGAATATGGCGAACGATGAGGAATATGAAGTCGACGAGGCGCAACAGGCATTGCGCCATGTGGGTCGCGGTTCGCTTGCCGAGAAGGGCGCGCATGCGCCGGCGCTGGTAGGCGAGCTCGTTGTGGCCCTGAACCGCATGTTCCCGCCGGCCGATGCTGAACCGTGGGATAGAACGGGTCTGCTCGTGGGCGACCCTGCCGCGAAAATCCAAGGCGTCGCGTGTGCGCTCGATCCAACGGTGTTCGCCGTGCGCGAGGCGGCGCAGCTCGGGGCGAACGTGCTCGTGACGCACCATCCGGCTTTTCTCGACGCGCCCGATGCTTTCATGCCCCTTTCCGCGCATGCGAGCGTGCCGGGATCGGTGGTGTTCGAAGCGGCGCGTTTGGGCGTTGCACTGACCAATTGGCATACGGCGCTCGATGTGAGTGCTCCTGCGCAAACCATGCTTCCCGGTATGCTGCGTTTGAAGCCTTCGGCGGTGCTTGAGCCGCTCGCTCGCGACGAATCGCTCGGCTATGGCCAGATTTGCGCTGTCGATAGGGAAGATGGCCTCACGCTTGGAGACCTGTCGGCTCGTTGCATGGCCGTGTTCGGTCGAGCGCCGCGCGTTTGGGGTGCGATGGATACCGCCCTTTCCACCGTGTGCACGTGGACAGGCGGTGCTGGTGATGCGGCCTCTGAGTGCGTGAAACGTGGAATCGATGCTCTCGTGTGTGGCGAAGTGAAATACCACGCCGCGCTCGAGACGTCGCAGCAGGGCCTGTGCATTATCGAGCTCGGCCATGACGTATCAGAATTGCCATTTGCGCGAATTCTTGCCGAATCGTGCGCGCGCGTGGGCGTTGCGCGTGAGAAGATAACGATCATCGACCAAAACGATGCGTGGCAGCATCCCGAAACGAGGAGGGTCTAGTGCAGGTAACCCAAGAGCAAATCGCGGCGCTGTTGAAGCTTCAAGGAATCGATTCGGAATGCGCCCGTCTGAACAAGCGGCTCGACGAACTCCCCCAGAAGATGGCCATTCTCGATGTGCGCCATAAGAAGGCGGCGCTCGCCGAAAAACGCCGCGCCATCGTGGGCATGCACAAAGATACGCAAACCCAGCTCGCGCACGCCGAAGGCGAAGATGCCGATTTGGCACGCAAGTCGAAGGCCGCGCAAGGCCTCATCGATGCCGCTGGCGGCGATTACCGTTCTATTACGCTGCACAGCAAAGAACTTTCGGGCTACCAGAAGCGTCGCGATACGCTCGTCGATGAAATTGCCGGCTATAAGGCTAAACTTGCGCAAATGGAAAAGCTTGAAGGTGAAATTGACACGATCGAAGCCTCGCTGTGCGCAAAAGAAGAAAAGCTGATTGCTGAATATCGCACCCAGGGCGGCGCTATTTTGGCGAAGGTAAGCCAGTTCAAGCCCGAACGCGACCGCATGGTTTCGCTTGTCAACGATGCGAAATTGCTTGCGACCTACGAACGCATTGCAAAGGCGAAGGGCGGCGTGGCGCTTTCCGCTTTGAACGAAAACGCATGCACGGTGTGCCGTACGACGTTCGACCACAGTCGCGTGTTGGGTCTTCGCGCCGAGGCTCCGCTTTCAGTATGTCCGAGTTGCGGCCGCCTTATGGTCGTCGATAAGAAGTATCGCGGCTAGCCATTCGCGACGCGACCTTTCATCATGCGCGGGCGTCGGGCTCTGAAGCCCGTTGAACGCGCGCAGCGTTTAGCAGGTTTCAGAACCCCAAAACGCCAGCCTCCTCCCTTCGCCTGCATCGCCCTGGCTTCTTGCTCGCGAGCAAGGGTCGCTCGATTGCGATTGTGACCCACCGGTGGCTGGCGTTCACGTTTTCGACACAGAACGCAAGAAGTCACAACTTTTCTTGTGTGACCTCTAATCGTGTGTTATAGTAAGCAAGCTTTTTTGCCTGTAATCAGAGATTATCTGAAGTAATGGAGTGAGAGAAATGTCCCAGGTTTGTGAAATTTGCGGTAAGCACCCCGTGGCCGGTCGCAGCATCAGCCACTCCCACCGCGTAACCAATCGTACCTTCCGTCCGAACATTCAGAAGGTTTCCGTCGTCGTCGACGGCAAATCTCGCAAGATGAATGTCTGCACTTCTTGCATGAAGGCCGGCAAGGTCGTCCGCGGCTAAAGCGCGACAACTGCACAAACGCGAAAGCCCGCATCTGCGGGCTTTTTTGTGTGCAAGAGTACTTTGAGTATCAAAGTATTACCGCGCCTGCGTGGAAACGGGTATACTTAATGTTTGTCTCGCAGTCGTGGGAAAGGACGATTTCATGACGCAAAAGATTTCCGGCAATCTTCACGTATCCAACGACGTGCTTGCCGACCTCGCTGGTACCGCCGCCCTCGGCTGCTACGGCGTCGTTGGCATGGCCGCCCCCTCTTTGCAGGACGGCATCGCGAAGATTCTTCCCGCCAACCGCCTGCGCCGCGGCGTTATCGTAACGCCCCGCGAGGCTGGCATTCATGTCGATCTGTATGTGGTTATCGAATACGGCACCAACATCACCGTCGTTTCGCAGAACCTCATCGACAACGTTACCTATGTGCTCAACGAGTTTGCGCAGGTGCCGCTCGATGGCATTGAAGTGCACGTTCAGGGCATCAAAGTTCGCAAATAGCGAGCTTTGCGAAAGGTCACCGAGGAGACACCACCTAATATGAGCAACTATTCTACGCATGAAGTTCTGAACGCGATCGCGGCCGCCCAGAAGGCGCTTTCCGATCGCAAAGACGAGGTCAATCGCCTCAATGTGTTCCCCGTGCCCGATGGCGACACCGGCACGAACATGTCGCTCACCATGCAAATGGTCGTCGACAACCTTGCGAAGCTTCCCATTGGCGCATCGAGCGCCGAGATTCGCAAGACCATCACCACGGGCGCGCTCATGGGTGCCCGCGGCAACTCTGGCGTTATTACGTCGCAGATTCTGCGCGGCTTGTGCGAAGGCTTCGAAGGCTACGAGGAAGAGGGCATCACGACCGCTTCTCTCGACTCTTGCTTCGCTCGCGCAACCGAAGTGGCGTTCCAGGCTGTGCGCAAGCCGGTCGAGGGCACCATTCTCACCGTCATCAAAGACACCGCAGCTGCTGCGAAGAAGGCTCGCAAGAAGAAGCTCAGCACTGAAGAAGCGCTCGATTTCATCGTGAACGGCGCATATGAATCGGTGCAGCGCACGCCCGAGTTCCTGCCCGTTCTGAAAGAGAACGGCGTGGTCGACGCTGGCGGCTTTGGCCTGGCCATTCTCATTGACGCATTCGCGGCAACCCTTACGGGCAAGGAAGGCTTCGCCGGCGATGCGCTCGCGATGTCTCGTCCCGCTCCGAAGGCCGAAATCGAGCAGATCGACGACTGGGATGTCGATTCTGCATACCGCTATTGCACCGAGTTCCTCGTGCATTCCAATACGGTCGATGTCGATGCGGCCAAGGATTTCCTGCCCACTATGGGCGATTGCGACCTCATGGTCGGCATGCACCCCAATTTTAAAGTGCACGTGCACTCCAACCGCCCCGATCAAGTTCTGGGCTGGTTCCTTACGCACGACTGCCAAATCTCTGAAGTGCATGTTCACAACATGAAGCTGCAAAGCGACGAGCGCAACGAGAAAATCGAGGCCGAGCTCGAGGCCGAGCACAAGCCGCTCGGCGTTGTTGCCGTGGCTCCCGGCTCCGGCACCGCGAAGATCCTCGAATCCCTTGGCGTCGATGTCGTTATTTCCGGCGGCCAAACCATGAATCCGTCCACGGCCGATATTCTTGAGGCCGTGAATAAGGTCAACGCTGACGCGGTTGTTATTCTGCCGAACAACAAGAACATCATCATGGCTGCCCAGGCCTGCGTTGAGGTTTCCGAGAAGCCGTGCGCGGTTGTGGCCACCACGAGCGTGCCGCAGGCATTCTCCGCGATGTTCGGCTTTGATGCCGAGGCTTCGCTTGAGGAAAACGCAGAGGCTATGGCTGAGGCATTTGCCGAGGTCAAGACTGGCGAAGTCACGCATGCCATCAAAGATTCGAAAGATGCTCATGGCAATCCCATTAAAGATGGCGACGTCATTGGCATTGCCGATGGCTCCATCGAGGCCGTTGGCAGCGACGTTTCCGACGTTGTGCTCGCCCTTCTTGAAACCATGGAGGCCGACGACGCCGACACCATGACTATTCTCGCTGGCGAAGACTTCAGCGACGACGATCTAGACGCCCTGGTTGCGCGCATCGAAGAGGCCTTCGAAGACCTCGAGATCGACCCGCATCGCGGCGAGCAGGCTCTCTATCCCGTCGTGTTCTCGCTCGAGTAACGCCATAATTGCATCATGTCTGACCGCTTGGCCGCCACCCTGGCTCTCGACGCACCCGTGACTTCTATCCCGGGTGTTTCGTCGGGCAGGGCGGCGGCTTTGTCGCGTTTTGGTGCCACGACGATTCGCGGCGTGCTTTCGCATTACCCGAAGCGTTATTTGGATATGTCCACCATTTGCACCATTGGCCAGGCGCGCATTGGCGAAAACGCCACTATCGTGGCCACGGTGCACGAGGCTGTGCTCAAACGCCCCAAGCCGAAGTTCGACTTGGTAGAGGTGACACTCGTCGATGGCACGGGCACGCTTATCGTGACGTTTTTCAAGCAGCCATGGCTTGTGAAAACGCTTACTCCCGGCATGCGTGTGAGCGTTGCAGGCAAGGTTGAATTCAATTACGGCTTTTTGCGCATGACCATGCCTTTCCTCGATAAAGTCGATGGCGACAACGTCGAAGAGGTTACGGGTCAGGTGATTCCCGTGCATGCTGCTTCCGAAAAGGTGCCCCAGGGGCAAATGCGCCGCATCGTGCGTGGCGCCTTGGCTCAGCTTGGGCGCGTGTACGACCCGCTTCCGGCTTCGCTTCGCGCAAAGTATCGCCTCATGCCGCGCGCCGAGGTCCTGCGCGCGATTCATTTTCCCGTTGATATGGCCGAACAGGCCCAGGCGCGCCGCCGTTTGGTATATGAGGAAGTGCTCGCGCTCGAAGTGCATTTGATGCGGCAGGCGCAGGCGGAATTGGGCGATGCGCCTGCTCGCACGCATGCTGTCGACGGCGCAGCCCGTAAGGCGCTTGCGGAAAACGTGCCGTTTGCGCTTACCGCCGACCAGCAGAGCGCGATTGACGATATCGCGCGGCGTATGGCGGCGCCCGAGCGCATGCGGCACATGCTTTTAGGCGATGTGGGAACGGGCAAAACCATGGTTGCGGCCTTCGCGCTCGCCATGACGGCCGACTCGGGCGAGCAGGCCCTTATGATGGGCCCGACCGAAGTGCTCGTCGACCAATATGCCCAAGCTTTAGGGCCGCTGCTTGAAAAATCGGGCGTGACGTGGTCGAAGCTTACGGGTTCGACGCCCGCTGCAGAGCGCGAGGCGATTCTTGAAGGCCTGGCCTCGGGTTCGATTTCCGTATGCTTCGGCACTCACGCACTGCTCACGGCCGATGTAACGTGCCACGATTGCGGCCTTGTGGTGATTGACGAAGAACAGCGTTTCGGCGTCGATCAGCGAGAAGCCCTAATGGCGAAGGGGGTCGCATGCGACGTGCTCGAAATGACGGCGACGCCTATTCCGCGCACGCTCGCCCTTGCGTTGTACGGCTCAATGACGCAGTCGTATTTGCGCGAGGTTCCCTTTGAGCGCCCGCCGCGCACTACGAAGGTGTACGACTTCCGCGAACGCGGTCGCGCCTACGATGTGGCGCTCGAGGCGTGCAAGAGGGGAGAGCAGGCCTATATCGTGTGCCCCCTGGTCGGCTCTCAGGCGAGTGAGTCGGCGCCGTCTTCGGGCCCGCGCCCGAAAGATCGCGCGCGCTTCGGCTATTCTGGAACCGCCAGCGAGCAGGACGAACCGGTCTACATCGATTCGTTCGACGATTTTTCCGGCGACGATGCGAAGGCGGCTGAAGCCCAGGCGAAATTTCTGCAGGCGAAAACGTTTTCGGCATACAAGGTGGGCTTGCTTCACGGCCGCATGAAGGCTACCGCGAAACGCGAGGTCATGGAGCGCTTCCGCGCAGGCGAGATCGACGTGCTCGTGAGCACGACGGTCATCGAAGTCGGCGTCGACGTTCCCAATGCGACGGTGATGATTGTGGAAGATGCCGATAAATTCGGCCTTTCTCAGCTTCATCAGCTGCGCGGACGCGTGGGCCGTGGCGAGAAGCCGGGCTTTATGTGCTTGATTTCGGCCACAGGCGATAAAGCGGCGTGCGAGCGGCTCTCGGCCATGGAGAAAACCGAGGATGGCTTCAAGCTTGCCGAATACGACTTGTCACTTCGCCGCGAAGGCGATATTTTAGGCAATCGCCAGCATGGCGCTTCGGTGCTCAAACTCGTGAACGTGGTTCGCGACGGTGCGGTAATCGAAGCGGCTCATGCCGATGCGCGTGATTATATGGAAACGCAGGTTCGTGCGAACACGCTCGAATCGAAGCTCTATCTGCGCGAGGTGGACGCGGTTTTCGCCGCCGAAGCGCAGCGAAAGACGAATGCCGCGAGAAAAGGAGGCATGCGATGAGGGTTATCGCAGGAGATTTCAAGGGCAGAAACCTTAAAGCCCCCATGGGAATGGACACGCGTCCTACCACCGATCGCGTGAAGGAATCGTTCATAAGCTCGTTGATTTCGGCATATGGCTCGCTTGAGGGCGCCCATGTGCTCGATGCGTTTGCGGGCAGCGGCGCCCTTGGCATCGAATGCCTCTCCCGTGGTGCCGAATCGGCGGTATTTTTTGAGCGCGACAAGGAGGCCCTTGCGGCTCTGCGTGCCAATATCGACATGTTGAAGCTTTCGCAGGAACGCGCGCGCGTTCGCCAGGCTGACGTGCTTGCGACGCCGCCCGTGTATGGCGAGCCTTTCGACATCGTGATTTTGGACCCTCCGTACGCGTATCCTACCGAAGAAGTTTGGGCGTTCGTCCAAACCCTACGCGGGCGTGGTATGCTCGCGTCCGATGCGGTGATAACCTACGAGCACCACTCGAAGGTTGACGTAGCTGGCTTCATCGAGCAAACGGGCGAGCCCGTTGAGATTCATGCGAACAAGATTTTTGGTAAATCCAAGGTCGGCTTCGTGCTGTTTTCGTTTCAGGAAGACGCTGAGTCTGCGGAGTAATGCAGCAGAGGGGAATGCGTTTCCCATATAAGGAGGATTATCGTGAGAAGAGCGTTGGTGCCGGGTACGTTTGACCCTATTACCAATGGCCATATCGATGTTATCGCTCGTGCATCTCAGATGTTCGACGAGGTTATTGTGGGCGTTGCGAAAAGCGACAAGAAGCGCCCGCTGTTCACGCTTGAGGAGCGCGTTGCGCTCGCTCAGGAAGCCACGGCACATTTGGGCAACGTTTCCGTCGTGGGTTTTGACGATTTGCTCGTGCATTTCGCCGAGGAAATCGACTGCAAATTCGTGGTGAAGGGCTTGCGCGCCATTACCGACTTCGAGTACGAATTCCAAATGACGGCGGCGAATTATCGCCTGAACGACTCCATCGAGACTGTGTTCATCATGTCCCCGCCGCAGTATATGTATCTGTCGAGCTCCATCGTGCGTGAAATCGCCTCGTTCCATGGCAATATTTCTGAGCTTGTGACGCCTGGTGTGGAGAAAGCTCTTCGCGCGCGTTTTTCATGCTAGAATAGTTTGACTTGCGATAAGGTGCCAAGTATCTTATCGATTGCAATGGAAGCAACCTGCGGCCTTCCGCAGTTTATTGAAATGCAGCATATACGCAGCAGGCATGAAAGGGATGCAATGGACGAAACAGGAGTTCTCGGTCTCATTGAGGAACTCTCTATCCTTCTTGAGGATTCGAAACCGGTGTTCGGCAAGAGCAATCTTCGTCAGGTCGATATCACCGCGGCTTTTGAAATTATGGACGAAATTCGCGATACGTTCCCGGGCGAATTCGCTCAGGCGCGTCAAATCGTTCGCGAACGCCAGAGCCTTCTTGACGATGCGGAAGCCGAAAGCTCTCGCCTCATTGAAGATGCTCGCAGCCAGGCTATGACGATTGCAAGCGAGCAGGAAATCGTGCGCATCGCACAGCAGCAGGCCGACACCATTATGGCTGACGCCCGCGAGCTCGAGCGTCAGACGCGCGCTGGTGCCGAAGATTATGCCGACGAGGTCTTTGGCCACGTTGAGCAGAGCCTTGATACGCTTATCACGAGCGTCCGCCGTTGCCGCGATCGCTTGAACAACCAGGGAATCGGCCGCTAATGGCTGCGACCGTGGAAAATAATCCGCTGGTCATAGACGTTCCTGCAGAGCTCTTCGCCCCGGCGGAGAGCTCTTCTTTCGAGGGAACCTATGACATGGGCGAGTTCGATTTCGGTCCCGACCATTACAAAACGGTTAGCCCCATGCAGTGGAATGCTTTTGTGAGCAATGTTGGCGGCGCCTTGCTTGTTACGGGCTCCATCACCGGCGTCGTGGCAACCGAGTGCTCTCGCTGCCTCGATGAGGTTGAATACGACGTGAATGGCGAGCTCGAGGCATACCTTATTATTCCGGGCGAATCGGAAGCTCCGGAAGATATGGATGAAGACGAGTTCGATTACCTTCCCGAAACCAACCAGCTCGATTTCGAGCCTATTTTAAAGGCTGCCGTGCTGGTCGATTTGCCTTATGTGCCGCTGTGCGAGGAAGGCTGCAAGGGGTTGTGCCCGCAATGCGGCGCGAACCTCAACGATGGTCCGTGCGATTGCAAGCCCGTTGAAGACGACGTCGTGCGAACCGATTCCGGCAAGCCGAGCCAATTCGCCGCGCTTAAGAATTTCAAATTCGAATAGAAAGAAGGACGCGTCAGCGTCCTTCTTCGTATATCTGGGCGAGCGGTTCGGCCTTGCGGGAGCTTTCCCAAGGCCACGGCTCGCTACCGTTCGCTGCGCTCACTATGCGCTCACCTGGCTTCGTTTAATTTTTGAATAAAAGGCGAGTATGAACTCAGACGGCCCTTAGGAAAGCTCCCGCAAGGCCGAACCGCTCGCGCTCAAGTTTGCTCGTGTCTGGGAGCGAACTTTCTACTCCGCGAGGTAGAATTCGACGACTTCGCCTTCAATGATCATGCGAATCGCTCCGCAATGCACGGCATGCACGAGGTGGGCGAGGGTTTCGCCGAGCGAGAAGAACTTCTGCTCCATAGCCCAGCTCTCCCAATTGGGATACTTCCAGCTTGCGTTGCTCGTGATGTCGATGATGTCGTGGTGCCCAGCGCGCACAAGGTCTTCCATCTCGGCGAGGCGCGCCTCGTGGTGGGCGATGAGCTCGTCGACGCGTCGGGCAAGTTGGCTGAAGAGCTCGCCGTGGCCGGGGAGAGCCAGCTTCACGTCGTAGTCGCGCACCTTCTTCAAGCTCGTGAGGAAGTCGCCCAGCTCGTCGGTTTCGAGCATGAACGATGAAATATTCGGCGTGATACGCTCGAGCACATGATCGCCCGTAAGCATGATTTTCGCTGATTCGTCATAAAGGCAAATATGGGTCATATGATGGCCGGGCGTTTCGATGACTTGGAAGCGGTAGTTTCCACGTCGGAAAATGTCGCCATCCTTCAAATAGGTTACGGGGTAGTCGCCCTTCACGGCGGAAAGGTCGGTCGAGAACGCGCGTGAGGGCTGGCGCTGCGATTCCGCGCACAGGGTTACCGCGTCGACGATGGGCAGAAACGTGCTGCTTTGCAGCTTGTTCATGATGCGGGGCTCTTCGAACGAATGCATATGCGCATAGACACGCATGCTTGGGCGCCAAATGCGATCGAGGTTGCCCACGTGGTCGGGGTGGCTGTGGGTCGCGAGCACGTCGATATCCTGGAAGTCGAGGCCGAAGTCGTCGAGAGCCGCTCGCAGCACCTGCTCGCATTCGGTGCGGTTGAAGCCGACATCAACCAGCGTGGGGCGGTCTTCGTCGAGAATCAAATAAGAATTCAATTGCTTCAGTGGGTTTTCGGGCAATGGAACCTTAATAAGGAAAATGCCCGGTGCGATTTCGCATGAATGCTGGTTTTCGGCCACGTGAGACCCCTTTCGATGTGCGCCTTAGGTGTGGAATGCTCGTGTTCGCCCTTGCGCCTTTAGTTTCTGACGTATACTTTACTGCCGTACGGAAAGCAGTTGTGCCCATCTGGGTCTGCAGCATTAAAATTCCATGCTAAGTGGTGTTTTATGCTTGCATGCACTCTGATGCTTTGCTATCATCTGCTTTCGTCTGAATTCAAGCATTTGAAGCGTTTCGGCTGAAGGTCGGCCGAGATCGATAAGGAGAAGTGACAACCATGGCAGTGCCTAAGCAAAAAACCGGTCGTGCTCGTACCCACTCCCGTCGTAGCGCTAATGACGTTTGCGCTATGCCCTCTCGCTCTGTGTGCCCGCAGTGCGGCGAGGTCAAGTTGCCCCACCGCGTGTGCGGCAACTGCGGCTACTACAAGGGTCGCGAGGTTATCGAGACCGAGTAATCTCGCTCGATGCCACATGCACGATCATTATGCCGACTCAGTATTGGGTCGGCATTCGTGTTTCTAGGACTTGTATCGCGCGTGGCGCAGCCTTTTATTGTACGGCGTTTTCAAAAGAGGGCTGCCATGTTTACGCGTTTGTTACCACAATGACGAAAGGGGTTCATCGATGCCCTTAACCGAAAACGTTACCATCGCAGTCGATGCCATGGGCGGCGATAACGCGCCTTCCGTTGTGCTCGATGGTGTTGCCGCTGCTCTTGCCGAAGACGAGAATCTGCAGGTCGTGCTCGTTGGCCCCGCCGATGTCGTGGAGCCGTTCGCGAGCTCTCACAACCGTTGCACGGCCGCCGTTGCGACCGAGGTCATTGGCATGGCTGAGCATCCGGCCGAAGCCGTTCGCAAGAAGAAAGACTCCTCCATCGTGGTTGGCTGCAAGCTCGTGAAAGAGGGCAAGGCGCAAGGCTTCTTCTCCGCTGGTTCCACGGGCGCGTGCTTGGCGGGCGCTACGCTCGGCATCGGCCGCATCAAGGGCGTTTCCCGTCCCTGCCTGTGCAGTGTGATTCCATCCCCCGTGGCGCCGGTCGTTATGGCGGATATCGGAGCGAATGCCGATTGCAAGCCCGAGTATCTTGCTCAATTCGCCCAGATGGCCTCCATTTATGCCGAGAAAATCGTTGGCATCAAAAACCCGAAGTGCGCTTTGCTCAACATTGGCGAGGAAGACACGAAGGGTTCCCAATTCGCGCAGGCCTCGTTCGCGCAGCTGAAGGAAAAGGTTCCGAACTTCGTTGGCAACTGCGAAGGCCGCGATATCATCGCCGCGAATTTCGATGTCATCGTCACCGATGGCTTTACGGGCAATGTTGTGCTCAAGACTATTGAGGGCACTTCGAAAACGCTCTTCAAGTCGGTGAAGGAGGTTTTCCTCTCGAACCTCGCCACGAAACTTGGAGCGCTCGCCATTAAAGGCAAGCTTTCCGAGCTCGCGAACAGCATCAACCCCGATAAGTTTGGCGGTGCTCCGCTGCTTGGCGTGAAGGGCGCATGCATTGTGGGCCATGGCTCGAGCAACGCCGATGCCATTAAGAATGGCATTCATGCATCCAGCAAGGTCGTGCGCGAAGACGTGTGCGGGCTCATTTCTCAGGCGGTGTCGCGATGACATTTACCGAAAACCATACCGAAGAGCAGAAGCAGAAGGTCGAGCTCGCCCAGAAGATTCTGGGCTATGAGTTCAAGAACCCCGAGATTCTGCTTGCGGCTATCACCCATCCTTCCGCAACCGAAGGCAAGCCGGTCAAATTCTCGTATGAGCGCCTTGAGTTCCTCGGCGATTCCATTTTGGGCGCTGTAGTGGCGAGCGAGGCCTTCCATACCTATCACGAAATCGACGAGGGCGGCCTTACGCGCATCAAGGTGGCGCTCGTTTCGGGCGCAAGCCTTTCCGACGTTGCCGAGAAGCTCGGTTTCGCCGACGTTATCGTGTTCGGCTCTTCCGAACGTGGAACGGGTCGTCGTGGCTTGCATTCTGCGCTTGAAAACGTGTACGAAGCCGTTGTGGCGGCGCTGTACCTCGATGCCGGCATCGAAGGCGCGCAGCTCTTCATTGAGCGCACGCTTATTCCTCGCATGAGCATCGATATGGCCAAAGAGCCTGAAAATCCGAAGAGTGCCTTGCAGGAAAAATTGCAGGAAGAAGGCATCACGCCGACGTACAAGCTCATCGAGACCCAGGGGCCGCCACACGATCGCACTTTCGTTTCCCAGGTGTTCGCTGGTATGAAGGCACTTGCTTCGGGCATGGGCCGCACGAAGAAAGAAGCCGAAAGCCAGGCAGCGAAAACCGCGCTTGACGAAATGAACTCCAAGCAAGCCGCGAAGGCCGAGGCCAAGGCGGCTCGCGAACAGGAGAAGCGCGCGAAGCGCGAGAAGCGCGAACAGGAAAAACGCGCGAAGGCTGCCGCGAAGCATAGCCAGGAGTAGGCATTCATGCATCTGAAATCCCTGATTCTGAAAGGGTTTAAGTCGTTCGCCGATCGCTCTGTGATCTCGCTTGAGCCGGGAATCACGGCGATCGTCGGACCGAACGGCTCGGGCAAATCGAATATCTCCGACTCGGTGCTGTGGGTGTTGGGCGAGCGCAATGCAAAGAACTTGCGCGGCCAGGCCATGGAGGACGTCATTTTTGCGGGTTCTTCGGCCCGCAAAAGCGTCGGCGTGGCCGAGGTGGAGCTCGTGCTCGACAATTCCGACGGCACGTTGCCCGTCGATTTCAACGAGGTCTCGCTGACCCGCCGCATGTATCGATCGGGCGAAAGTGAATACCTCATCAATGGTGCGCCGGCTCGCCGCATGGATTTCATGGACATCCTGCACGATACCGGCCTTGGCACGGGTGCTCATTCCATTATCAGCCAAGGCAAGCTCGACGCAATTCTTGCAAGCAAACCCGAAGACCGCCGCACGCTCATAGAGGAAGCGGCGGGCGTTCTGAAGCATAAACAGCGCAAAGAGCGCTCCGAGCGTAAGCTCGCGAGCATGGATGCGAGCCTCGCGCGTGTGAAAGACGTCACCGCCGAGGTGGAGCGCCAGCTCAAGCCGCTCGCTCGCAAGGCGCAGCGCGCCAAACAGTACCAAGGCTTGGCCGACGAGCTCGCTCGCCTCGATTTGGTGCTTGCGGTCGATGACCTGCGTACGCTTCAGGGTAAATGGGACGCAACGCTTAAAAGCGAGAATGAGGCCGCGGCTGGCATCGACGTGCAAAAAATCAAAGCTCAGAAAGCCGAGGAGGAGCTTGAGGCTCTGCAGCTTGCCATTCAGGAAAAAGGCCTCTATGTGGGCGATCTTACCGCGCAGCGTGGGCGGTTCCATATGGTGGTTGAGCGCTTTGAGTCGGCCGATATGCTGCTTTCTGAAAAGGCGCGCTCGATTCGTTCCCGCCGCGAACAAGCTGAAAACACGGCGATGGGCAGCGCTCGACGCATTTCGAATTTCGAGGAAGAAGTGGCTGCGCTGCAGGAACAGCTCAATGAGCGCACGGCGCGCCGCGATGCGCTGGCCGCGCAAGTCGAGGAACTGAAGTCGGAATTCGACGAGGCGAAGGCCGAACGCCAGTCGCGCGATGTGGAGCTCGCCGAAGTGCAAAGGGCCCTGCGTCAGCGCGAGCGTGAAATCGACGAGAAAACGGCGAAGCGGGCGCGTTTGCAAGACGCCCTTTCGGGCCGCGTTTCCACTAAGCAGCTTCTTGAGTCGAAGCGCGACGAGGTCGACGTTGAACTCGAGAGTGCCACGGCTGAGCTCGATGAAAAGTGCAAGGGTCTCGACGAGGAGACCGCCGCATTGGCTGAGCTGCTCGAAAAGAGCCGAGCCGCCACAGAAGACGTCACGGCTGCCGAGCGCGCTGTGGCTATGGCGACCTCTACGCTCGACGACAAGCGCAAAGCGTCGCAGCGCCTTGAAGGCAAAATCGCCGCACTCGAAGAAATCAATCGCGGCATGCTCTCGAAAAACGACGCATCGGCATGGGTTGCGCAGCATGGCGTCGAATTCGATGCAGCCATAGCGCCTCTTGCCGCCGAAGTTCGCGCCCCGCAGCACCTCGAGGCGCTTGTTGAGCAGCTTCTTGGTGAAGACATTGCGAGCATGTACGTGCGCGAAGCTGCTTCCGCGCGAAGCATCGTGAACGCTCTTGCGCAGGCGGGCGCATCGGGCACGGCGTCGGTGCTCGTCGCCGGCAGCGCCCCTGAACTCGTCTCGTGCGATAAGCCACGCCTGCTCGACTCACTCGAATTTCCCGAGCATCTGCGGGGGTTGTTGGAATCGCTTTTGGGCGATGTGTTCCTTGTTGGCTCCCTTGAAGAGGGCCTTGACTCCCGCGCGGGGCAGGCCCGAGCGAGATTTGCGACCGAAGACGGCGTTGTCGTGTGGCCCGATGCCAAAATCACGGTGCGCATGGGTGCCGCCGGCGAAGAGGGCATGCTCGCTCGTGAGCGCGAGCTCGATGATTTGCGCGTGCAACTCGAAGCCTCTAACGAAGAGCAGGCTGCTGCGAGCTTAGAGCTTGAACGCTTGAGGGGCGATTTGGAGCGAAAGCGCGCTATGAGCCTCGAACTTTCGCGCACTCATGCTCAGCGGGCGGGCGCGCAGGCGAGCGCCCAGGCAGAGCGCGAGCGCCTCGCGAAACGCGTGGGCACGCTTCAAGCCTCGCAGAAAAGCGTTGCGGAAGATCTGGCTCGCGTAAATGCCGAACTTGCCAAAACGGAGCCCGAAGTCGAGGAGCTTGCCCAGGCCATCGAATCGCTTCGTGCTTCGCGCATCGATGCCGAAGAGCGCATGAGCGACGTGTCTGGTGCCCGTGCGATTGCGTACGAGCGCGAGCAAACGCTTTCGAGCAAGCTTTCCGAGAGCAAGCTCGAATTCGCCACCGCGAAGGAGCGCTCGCTTTCGCTTACGCGCGAGCACCGCGAACGCGTGCGCGATTTGGAGCGCGCCCAGCATGCGAAAGAGCGTGCCGAGCGCGAGCTCGTGGTGCTCGATGTGGCAAGCAAGCGTATTGAGCCTTTGCACGATGTGTTGCAGAATTTGAAAGAGTCGGCCACAGCATGGGTCAATGACCTTGCGGGCAAGGCGGCGCTCGAGCAGAGCAATTCCGCGACGCTCAACGCTTCCATCAACGAGGCGCGTGCGGCTGCGCGCGCTGCACACGATGAGCTTGAGGCCACGCAGGCGAAGCTCAACGAGATTCGCATCGAGAAGGGCAAGCTCGAAGTGCAGGTGGAAGCCGCGATTTCGACCATCGTCGACGAATGCGGCACGCCCCTTGAGACCGCGCTCGAGATTCCCGCGCCACAAGATCGCGCCGCGGCCGAGGGCGAGGCGTTCAAAATGCGCCGCCGCCTGAATTCCATGGGCACTATCGATTCTTCGGCTGCCGAGGAATACGAGGCCATGAAGGAGCGCTACGACTTCATGGCTGCTCAGGTGGAAGATATGGAAGCCGCGCGCCGCTCGCTCAAGCGTATCGTCGCTGCGATTGACGAGCGCATGCAGCAGCAGTTCGATGTGACGTTTGAGCAGGTAAACGAGAATTTCAAGAACATTTTCGCTCAGCTGTTCCCGGGCGGTTCCGCATCGCTTTCGCTCGTCGGTGGGGAAGAGGGCCAGGGCTCGCTTGGCGTTGAGGTCGAGGCCCAGCCGCGCGGCAAGAAGATTTCGAAAATGACGCTCATGTCGGGCGGCGAGAAATCGCTTACGGCTATCGCGTTGTTGTTCGCGGTGTATCGCATTCGCCACGCCCCGTTCTACATTCTCGACGAGGTGGAGGCGGCGCTCGACGACAGCAACTTGCGACGCCTTATCGCGTATCTGGCCACGCTGCGCAACGAGACGCAGCTCATTATGATCACGCATCAGCGTCGCACTATGGAGATGTCCGACGTGCTTTATGGCGTGTCGATGCAAGCCGATGGCGTGACGAAGGTCTTCTCGCAGCGTCTGAAAGACGCGCTTCCGAACGCTGATTAAATAAAGCCCGCCAGCTCGCGCGTTGGCGGGCTTTTTGCTGTGGTAGGCTAACAAGGTTGACTTTTCCATTCGCATGAAAGGGCATTTTCATGGGATTCTTTGATCGAATCAGCGAGGGCCTTTCGCGCTCGCGTCAAAAATTCACCGAGCAAATGAACGTTCTGCTCGATCGCGGCCCTAATTTGGACGACGATTTCTGGGACGATTTAGAGGAAACGCTCATCTTGGCCGACATGGGCGGCTCGGCTGCGTCGCAGGTGGTCGAAAACCTTCGCGATGAAGCCACGCGCAAGGCGCTGCCCGATGCCTATGCCGTGCTCGATCGTTTGAATGAAGAACTGGCCAGCACGTTTGCCCAGGCTGAGGCCGATCCGTTTGGTGGCGAGCCCGCATGCGTGTTGTTCGTTGGCATCAACGGCGCAGGCAAAACCACCACGGTCGGCAAGCTCGCCAAGGAAGGCGCCGATGCCGGTCGCAAGGTCATTTTGGGTTCCGCCGACACGTTCCGCGCCGCCGCTATCGAGCAGCTCGAAGAGTGGTCCCGCCGCGCGAACGTGCCTATCGTGGAGCGCGAGCGCGGAAGCGACCCGGCAAGCGTGTGCTACGACACCATCGAACGCGCCGAGGCCGATGGCTCTGATTTGGTGCTCATCGACACTGCGGGGCGTCTGCATACGTCCGACGACCTCATGCGCGAGCTGCAAAAGGTTGTGAATGTGGTGCGCAAGCGCTCGAAGATGCCCGTGTATACCGTGCTCGTGATCGATGCGACCACGGGTCAGAATGGCCTGTCGCAGGCGCGCGTATTCGATAAGGCGCTCGATTTGGATGGCGTGATCGTAACCAAACTCGATGGCACCGCGAAGGGCGGCATCGCGTTGGCCGTGAGCCACGAGCTTGGCCTGCCTATTTATAAAATCGGCGTGGGCGAGGGCCTGGGCGATTTGAAAGATTTCGACGCGCACGATTTCGCACGCGCTCTTGTGGGTGAATTCGACGAACGCGAAGCGCGATAGCAAGGAGTTTGTATGTTTGAGAACCTCTCCGATCGCCTGCAAGGCATTTTCAGCGGCCTGAAATCGAAGGGCCGCCTTACCGAAGACGATATCAACGCGGCAATGCGCGAGATTCGCATGGCGCTGCTCGAGGCCGATGTGAACTTCAAGGTCGTGAAGAGCTTCATCGCGAACGCGAAGGAGCGCTGCTTGACCGCCGAGGTACTCGATTCGCTCACGCCGGCGCAAAACGTCGTGAAAATCGTGCTCGACGAGCTTACGGCGCTGCTTGGCCAAACCGATTCGGGCTTGGTGCTCTCGAGCCGCATCCCCAATGTGATCATGCTCGTGGGCCTTCAGGGCTCGGGTAAAACCACCGCTGCGGCCAAGCTCGCATACCTGTTGAAGGGCAAGGGCCACAGCCCCTTGCTCGTGGCCTGCGACGTATACCGTCCGGCTGCGGCCGATCAGCTGCAAACGCTCGGCGACGAGATGGGCGTGAAGGTCTATCGCGGCGACGGCCAAGATCCGGTGAAAATCGCGAGCGAGGGCGTGCGCTTCGCCATCGACAACCTGCGTGACGTGGTCATCGTCGACACGGCGGGTCGTTTGCATGTCGACGAAGAGATGATGGAAGAGGCCGCCAATATCAAGGCCGCCGTGAAGCCCGACCAGATTCTCATGGTCGTCGATGCCATGACCGGCCAAGATGCCGTGAACGTGGCTCAGGCCTTCGCCGAGAAGGTCGATTTCGACGGCGTGATCATGTCGAAGATGGACGGCGACGCCCGTGGCGGCGGCGCGCTGTCGCTCATGCAGGTCACAGGCAAGCCGATTAAATTCATCAGCGCAGGCGAGAAGCCCGATTCGCTCGAGCCATTCCATCCCGACCGCATGGCCAAGCGCATTTTGGGCATGGGCGACGTGGTTTCGCTTATCGAGCATGCTTCGAAGATTCAGGCCGAAGAGATTGAGGCTGAGACCGCCGAGCGCGTTCAGAAGGCGGACATCAACTTGAACGACTTCCTCGAAATTAAGAAGCAAGTTGCCAAGATGGGCGGCATCTCGAAGCTCATCAGCGCGCTGCCCGGTGGCGATAAGGCCATGGCGCAGGGCCAGGTTGACACGGGCGCCCTCGACCGCATGGAGACCATCATCTTCTCTATGACGAAAGCCGAGCGCGAAAAGCCCGAGCTGCTCAACGGCAGCCGCCGCCAGCGCATTGCCGCCGGCTCCGGCACCTCGGTTCAAGAAGTGAACCAGGTCATGAAGCAGTTCAACGAGACGCGCAAGATGATGAAAAAGATGATGCCCGCCGCCGCGAGCATGGGCCGTCCCACGAAGAAGGGCAAGAAAGGCAAAAAGGGCAAGAAGTCCCGTTTCGGCATGCCTGGCTTGCCGGGCATGGGCGGCATGAAGATGTCCGACATGAAGCAGCTGCAGGAAATGATGCAGAACATGGATTTGAAGTAGTTGCGTCGTTCTGACGAACGACGCAACCGCTCGACGCTGCAAACGGCCCTGGCGGCGCATTTCGGGTTCAGCCTTCGGCTCGCGTACCGAAGTACGCGTCGCCTTGGCTTCGCTCGAACCGCACTCGCCAGGGCCGTTTTCGCTGACTTTGGGGCGAGCTTGTCATTCCCATGTCCGCGAGCGGTGCTTTTTGGCCGCTCGCCGTGCTTTTGGGCCGCTTTTTGTTGTCCTTTTATCGCTCTCACCTATAATTCGAGGCAGTAATGCACCTAAGAAAGGGGTTTGCACATGGCAATCAAGGTTGGCATCAACGGCTTTGGCCGTATCGGTCGTCTCGTTTACCGCGCGATGGCGAACGATCCTGGGCTCGATGTCGTTGCAGTTAACGACCTGGGCGACATTCCCACGATGGCCCATTTGCTGAAATATGATTCCGTCCACGGCCGCGCATTCGACACGGTCGAGGTTACAGAAGACGGCTTTGTGGCCGACGGCCACGCCACCAAGGTGCTCTGCGAGCGCGACCCCGAGAACCTGCCCTGGGGCGAACTCGGCGTCGATGTCGTTATCGAATCCACCGGCATTTTCAAGACGGGCGAACTTGCTTCCAAGCACATCAATGCTGGCGCAAAGAAGGTCGTCATCACCTGCCCGGCTAAGGGCGAAGACATCACCATCGTTATGGGCGTGAACGACGGCGATTACGACAAGGAAGCCCACAACATTATTTCGAACGCTTCGTGCACCACGAACTGCTTGGCCCCTGTCGCCAAGGTGCTGCTCGAGAACTTCGGCATCGAGCGTGGCTACATGAACACCATTCATAGCTACACCAACGACCAGAAGATTCTCGACCTTCCTCACAAGGACCTTCGTCGTGCTCGCGCGGCTCAGCTTTCCATGATTCCGACCACCACGGGTGCTGCTCGCGCCGTTGCTCTGGTTCTTCCCGAGCTCAAGGGCAAACTCGACGGCTTCGCGACCCGCGTTCCCACCCCTGACGGATCCATGGTCGACCTTACCGTGCAGCTTTCTCGCAAGGTGACCAAGGAAGAAATCAACGCCGCTATGAAGGCCGCCGCCGAAGGCCCGCTCAAGGGTATTCTTGCTTATACCGAAGACCCCATCGTCTCGGTCGACATTGTGGGAGACGACCACTCTTCCATCTTCGATTCGGGTCTTACCATGGTTATGGGCGACGATTCCGACCTGGTGAAGATTGTTTCCTGGTACGACAACGAGTGGGGTTATTCCAATCGCGTGAAAGACCTGGCCAAGATTCTTCTTTAGGCTATTGGGAAAAGGCCGGATTTGTTTCCGGCCTTTTTTGTTTGTTTGACCTGTCCGGTTTTCTGGTTGGCGGAAGGCGCTCCCGAAGGCGCGCTCGGCTACCGCTCGCTTTGCTTGCTATGCGCCTCGCTCCGTCGTTTCATATTGGCATGAGGAACATGTTTGAAACCCAGAGGTCTTCGGGAGCGCCTTCCGCCAACCAGAAAACCTACCGTTACCTTTTGACTGTTGAACACTCTGGGCATTTAACAGGTTCCGTTTACTAAAATTGACTGATGAGGAGTCTCTTTATGGCTGACATTAAGACCATCGAGGGCGTTGATGCTGCTGGCAAGCGCGTGCTCGTGCGCGTTGATTTCAACGTGCCTATCAAAGACGGCGTCGTGACCGACGACACGCGCATTCGTGCGGCTTTGCCGACCATTGAGTATTTGGTGAAGGGCGGCGCGAAAGTCGTGCTCATGAGCCACTTGGGCCGTCCGGCGGGCGAGGGCTTTGAGGAAAAGTTCACGCTTGCGCCCGCTGCTGCGCGCTTGGGCGAGCTTATCGATGCTCCCGTTGCCTTTGCGGCTGACACTGTTGGCGACGATGCCAAGGCGAAAATCGCCGAGCTTTCCGATGGCGAAATCGTTGTGCTCGAAAACCTCCGTTTCGACAAGCGCGAGAAGAAAAACGATCCTGAGTTCTGCAAGATGCTTGCCGAGCTGGGCGATGTGTACGTGAATGACGCTTTCGGCACCGCCCACCGCGCCCATGCTTCCACGGCCGGTGTTGCGGCATTGCTTCCCGCATATGCAGGTTTCCTGCTGGCTGGCGAAGTGAAGACGCTCGGCGGCATGCTCGACGACCCCAAGCGCCCGTTCGTCGCCATTTTGGGCGGCTCGAAGGTTTCCGACAAGGTTGGCGTTATCGATGCCCTCATCGACAAGGCCGATACCATCATCATCGGCGGCGGCATGTGCTTCACCTTCCTGCTTGCTCAGGGCTATGAGGTTGGCACGTCTCTTAAGGAAGAGGATTGGGTCGAGCGCGCCGGCGAGATGCTCAAGAAGGCCGAAGAGCGCGGCGTGAAGATGCTTCTTCCGACCGATGTGGTCGTTGCCGATAAATTTGCCGAAGACGCGAATACCGCGACCTGCGCGGCCGATGCGATGCCTTCGGACATGATGGGTCTCGACATTGGCCCCAATACCGAAGCCGCCTATGCTGCCGCTATCGCCGAGGGCAAAACGGTGTTCTGGAACGGCCCCATGGGCGTGTTTGAGATGAAAGCGTTCGAGCATGGTACGAAGGCCGTTGCCGAAGCGGTTGCCGCAAACAAAGACGCCGCTACCATCATCGGCGGCGGCGACTCCGTGGCTGCCGTGAACAAGTTCGATCTCGCCAGCGAGATGACGTTCATCTCCACCGGCGGTGGCGCATCCATGGAACTCGTCGAAGGCAAGCCCCTTCCCGGCGTCGAAGCGTTAAGGTAATCGTACGACACGAATCGAGGTGCTCCCATTCCGCGACGCGATACCTGGGCTCGCGCAAACAGCCCACTGGGCTGTTTGGCTTGTGCGGACGGTCGCTCCACGGGAACACCTCGATTCGCCGCATGCTCGCCTTTCTCCGAAGAGGCGTGGCGCGCTTTGGTTGGGAATGGGTTCATAGCGACCGTCCGCACGAGCCGAAAGCCACTTAATGTGGCTTTCGTGCGAGCTCAGGTATCGCGTCGCGTAGAACTCATTCCCAACCAAAGCGCAAGTGGAGCCCATTGAAAGGATTCTTATGTCTCGCAAGCCTTTGATTGCTGGCAACTGGAAAATGAACAAGACTCCTGCCGAGAGCGTGGTGCTTTCTCAGGGAATTTCCAATCGCTATTCTCGTAAATGGAACAAGGTCGACGTGGTGCTGTGCCCGCCGACGATTGATTTGCGTTCGGTGTTCACGGTGCTCGATTTCGACAAGTCGAATATCGATGTGGGCGCGCAGAATTGCCATTGGGAGCCTTCGGGTGCTTTTACGGGCGAGACGAGCATTCCCATGCTGAAAGATGTTGGCGCCGCTTGGTGTATCGTGGGCCACTCGGAGCGTCGCGACTATTTCGGCGAAACCGATTCCATGGTGAACAAGAAGGTTCGTGCGCTTGCCGAAGCGAATTTCAACGCCATCGTGTGCGTTGGCGAGAGCCTTGCCGTGCGCGACGCCGGTGACGCCGTTCGCTTTGTGTGCGACCAGGTGCGTGCTGCGCTCGCTGGTCTCGATGCCTATGAAGCCGAGTATTGCACCATTGCATACGAACCCATTTGGGCCATTGGCACGGGCCGCACGGCGACCCCTGAGCAGGCGGAAGAGATTGCTGCAGCGATTCGCGCGACTGTCGCCGATCTGGTTGGCGAGCAGGCCGCGGCGAATATGCGCATCCTTTACGGCGGCTCCATGAAACCCGAAAACGCCGAAGGTTTCATGGCGTGCCCGAATATCGACGGCGGCCTCATCGGGGGCGCGTCGCTTAAGGTTGAGGATTTCTGCGAACTCGTTGAAATCGCTTCAAGCTATGCCGAGTAATTCGATATTGGTCTTTTAGAAAACGGGCGGAAATCCCGGTGCCTTTGGGGGTACCGGGATTTTTGCAAGGGGGATAAGGCAATCGCGGTCTGACAGCCGCAATGGAATACGCGCTTTTGCGCGGGAAAGAGGAACTATGCAAACGCTGCGTACGCCAGCCCTGCTTGTGATTATGGACGGCTTCGGTTTGGCGGAGCCCGGTCCTGGCAATGCGATCTCCCTTGCGAACACTCCGTATTTGGATAAGCTTTTCAGTGAAGTTCCCCTGTGCAAACTCGAAGCATCGGGCGAGGCTGTGGGCCTTCCTGCAGGCCAAATGGGAAATTCCGAAGTGGGCCATTTGAATATTGGCGCCGGTCGAGTGGTGCACCAGGAGCTCTCTCGCATCAATATAGCCTGCCGCGAGGGCTCTATTCGCGAAAACGCCGTGATTAATGCGGCGCTCGACGCAGCGAAGGCGCCTGGCGCCGCGTTGCACCTTATGGGTCTGCTTTCCGACGGTGGCGTGCATTCTTCCAACGAACATCTGTATGCGCTCATTGAGCACGCGGCTGCTTATGGCGTGCGCGACATCCGCATCCACTGCTTTATGGACGGCCGCGATGTGCCGCCTGCGAGCGGCAAGGGCTATATTGAGGAACTCGAGCAGTTTATCGCCGGAAAAGGTCTTGCGAACGTGGCGAAAATCGCTTCGATCTCGGGGCGCTATTATGCGATGGACCGCGACAAGCGCTGGGAGCGCGTGCAAAAGGCCTTCGATGCCATCGTGTGCGCCGAACCGTGCAGCGACATTTCCGCTGACGCATTTATGCAGGCTTCTTACGATAACGATGTGACCGACGAGTTCGTGGTGCCGGGCGCTCTTGACGCGCGCGGCGTGCTCGATGGCGATGCGATTGTATTCTTTAACTTCCGCCCCGACCGCGCCCGCGAAATCACGCGTGCGATTGTCGATGCGGAATTTGACGGCTTTGTGCGTGCGCGTGCGCCCAAGGTAAGCTTCGTGTGCATGACGGAATACGATCCGTCAATCGACGCCCCCATCGCTTTCCCGAAAACCTTCCCCGAAAACGTGCTTGCCGACGTGCTCGCTGCCGCAGGCTTGCGTCAATACCATATTGCCGAAACCGAGAAGTACGCGCATGTCACGTTCTTCTTGAACGGCGGCATTGAAGCCGAAAAGACGGGGGAGCAGCGCACCATTATCGCGAGTCCGAAGGTCGCGACCTACGATTTGCAGCCCGAGATGAGTGAGCCCGCCGTTGCCGATACGCTGGCGGCCGCGATCAAAAACGACGAGGCGGATGTGTATATCGTCAACTTCGCCAATCCTGACATGGTTGGCCATACGGGCGTTATTCCCGCCGCCGTTGCCGCTATTGAAGCGGTAGATGCGGGCGTCGCGAAAGTGGTCGAAGCGGTGAAGGCGAAGGGTGGTTTCGCGCTTGTTACTGCTGACCATGGAAATGCCGACAAAATGATTGCCGACGACGGCACGCCCCACACGGCGCACACGACGGCTCTTGTTCCGTTCGCTCTGGCCAATGGCACCGAAAATGATCTGAAGCTTAATGGCGAGCAAGGCGCGCTGTGCGATATTGCGCCGACACTTTTAGCTGCTATGGGCATGGAAGCCCCGAAGGAATTCACGGGCCACAGCTTGCTGGCGTAAGGTGCTGTCCGCCGACATCCCCCGCCGTGGGCGTGTTGCGGGGCACAGCTCGCTACCGCTCACTTGGCTGCGTTCAACTTTGAAATGAAATGCAAATATGAACGCAGACGCTCCGCAACGTGCATTCGGCGGGGAACGGTAGCGCAGACGCCCTGGCATGCGACTCTGCGCAAGGGCTCAGCTCGCTACCGCTCACTTCGTTCGCTATGCGCTCGCTTGGCTGCGCTTAGCTAAATAAAAAGAACAAGTTTCAGCGCAGACGCCCAGGCGCAGAGTCGCATGCCAGGGCGTCTGCGCTGCTCGATCTTTTATGGTTCTTGTCGAATTCCAGCTGTCGAATTCCGCGCGTGGATTCGCAATTCCTCTTTCACTTTATCATGCGATAGTGCTATAGTCTTGTAACCCGCTTGCAACACCTTTAATGCCGAGGCTGCCCGCTTCGGCATCTTTGTATTATGGAAGGATTCCGCGCATGATCGCAATTGTCAAACCTGGAACACCAAAAGAAGGTGTGGCGCAACTCTGTGAAATCATTGAGAGCAAAGGCGTCTCGACGTCGGTTATCGAAGGCACGAATCAGACCATCATCGGTTTGGTTGGCGATACGACCCGCATTGACCCGTATTTGCTCGAGTCGAACAGCATGGTTGAGGCCGTTCGTCGTGTGTCCGAGCCCTTCAAGAAGGCGAATCGCAAGTTCCATCCCGATGATACGGTCATCGAGGTCGGCGGTGTGAAAATCGGCGGCAAGGGCAATTTCGCCGTTATGGCTGGTCCTTGCTCGGTCGAGAGCGAAGAGCAGTGCATGATCATTGCCGAGCAGGTCAAAAAGCACGGCGCCGCTATTTTCCGCGGTGGCGCGTTCAAGCCCCGCACGAGCCCCTATTCCTTCCAGGGCTTGGGCAAAGAAGGCCTTGACATCCTCTCGAAGGTCAAGCGTGAGTTCGACCTGCCCATTGTTACCGAAATCATGGACGCCCGCGACCTTGATCTGTTTGACGATGTCGACATTCTGCAGGTAGGCGCGCGCAACATGCAGAACTTCTCGCTTCTTAAAGAGCTTGGCCGCTATGGCAAGCCCGTCTTGCTCAAGCGCGGCATGTCTGCGACGATCGACGAGCTGCTCATGAGCGCCGAATATATCATGAGCGAAGGAAACGACCAGGTCATGCTGTGCGAGCGCGGCATTCGAACGTTTGAGACGCGCACGCGCAACACCTTTGACGTAAGCGCGATCCCCGTGCTTCGCGAGCTCACCCATCTTCCTATCATCGCCGATCCGAGCCACGCGACGGGCTATACCCGCTTCGTGACGCCTGTGGCATGTGCCGCGACGGCCGCCCAGGCCGATGGTCTCGAGGTCGAAGTGCATCATGACCCCGCCCATGCTGCCTCCGATGGCGCTCAGGCGCTTTTGCCCGAGCAGTTCGAAGATATGATGCGTCGCGTGGGCATTATTCGCTCCGCCGTTACCGCGGAATGGTAGGGCGCGATGTCCGAAACCGATCGAACCCCTAAACGAGTTGGTATTGTCGGCCTGGGCCTTATTGGCGGCTCGTTCGCGAAGGCGTACGCCGATGCGGGCATCGAAGTGTTCGCGGCCGATATCGATGAGCGAGCCATGAACGCCGCCATGGCCGAGGAAACTGTTGCCGGCCCTCTGGATGAAGCGACCATTCCAGAGTGCGAGCTGCTCATTCTTGCGGTGTATCCCCAGGCGATTATCGAATGGGTGCGCGCGCATGAGCAATTCATTTCGCCTTCGACGCTTGTCATCGATTGCGGCAGCGTGAAGCGCAGCGTGTGCCCGGTGTGCTTCTCCATCGCCGAGCGCCGAGGTTTCACGTTCATCGGCGGCCATCCTATGGCTGGTTTGCAGTACTCGGGCTATCGCCATGCTCGCGCCGATTTGTATGCGGGCCAGCCTATGGTGCTCGTGCCGCCCGAGATTTACGACCCCGATATTATCTTGTGGGCCGAGGAGGCTTTGTCGCCTGCGGCTTTCGGGTCGTTCTCAATTACCACTGCGGCCAAGCATGATCAAATCATCGCGTACACGTCGCAGCTCGCGCACGTCGTGAGTTCCGCGTTCATCAAAAGCCCCACGGCGCAAAAGCATCGCGGTTTTTCAGCGGGCAGCTATAAAGACCTTACGCGCGTTGCCGAGCTCAACGCCGATATGTGGACCGAGCTGTTCATGGACAACGCGGATAACCTTACCGAAGAAATCGGCGTGGTTATAACGGAGCTGGAGCGCTATCGCGATGCGCTTTCTCGCGGAGATGAAGCCGAGCTTCATGATTTGCTCGAGCAAGGCTCCATTGCCAAGCGCAAAGCCGACGGCCGTTATTCGGATGCGCGCGAAGGCGGCGTGCGATGAGCGTGGTCAGGGTCGATGCTGCATCGCATGGCTACGATGTCTTCGTCGATGAATTCACGCTCGACCAGGTTGGCGAGCTGTGCCGCGACGTGAGCGGGGGAGATGCGTGCTGCATCGTGAGCGACAGCAATGTCGCACCTCTGTATCTCGCTCGCGCTAAGGCGAGCCTCGAAGCGGCGGGATACGCTGTATCGAGTTTCGTATTCGAGGCGGGCGAACAGTCGAAAACGCTCGAGACGTTTGCGCGCGCCCAGCAGGCGTTCGCCCAGGCTGGCCTTACGCGTTCTTCGCTCGTGGTTGCGCTTGGCGGGGGCGTTGTGGGCGACTTGGCCGGGTTCGCTGCGGCGACGTATATGCGTGGCATTCGATGCGTACAGGTTCCCACCTCGCTTTTGGCGTGCGTCGATTCATCGGTCGGCGGCAAAACGGCCGTCGATTTGCCTGAGGGCAAAAACCTCGTCGGCGCGTTCTTTCAGCCCGACGCCGCGCTCATCGACACCTCGCTTCTTGCCACGCTCCCCGAGCATTTCTTCATTGATGGATGCGGCGAGGTTTTGAAGTATGGCGTCATTTTCGATAGGGAATTGTTCGCGCAGCTCGAAGCGTGCTCTGCGGGCGATATTCGATTGGCCGAAGTTATTACCCGCTGCGTCGAGCTGAAACGCGACGTGGTTGTTGCCGATGAAAAGGAAGCGGGCGCGCGACAGCTTCTCAACTACGGGCATACCTTGGGGCATGCGATCGAGAAGCTGTCGAATTTCACCGTAACGCACGGTTTCGCCGTCGCGTGCGGCATGGTGCTCGTTGCGAAGGCGAGCGTTGCGCGCGGGTGGCTTCCTGCCATCGATGCTGCAAAAATTGAGTCGACCGTGCGCGCGTGGGGGCTTCTTGCCGAAACCGACGAACCTGCGCAGGCAATTTATGAGGCTGCGCTTGCCGACAAGAAGCGCCACGGTTCTTCGATGAACGTCGTCGTGGCAAGCGAAATCGGCGCGGCTCGCATTGAAACTATGGAACTCGACGATTTCTGCGCGTTCGTGCATGATGCATGCGCATAGCGCCCCAAACCTGTAATACGCTACGAGCGTTTAACAGGTCCAAGTGGAACAATGTGCCAAATGGCAATACGATAGGAAGGCGGGGCGCATGGCTTCGCGCATTGGAAAAAATATCAGCGTATCCATCTTCGGACAAAGCCATTCCGCCGGAATCGGCTGCGTGGTCGAGGGCATTCCTGCTGGAAAGAAGATTGATCTTGACGAGCTTCAGGCGTTTCTTTCACGTCGTGCGCCAGGTGGCATGCCATGGTCGACTCCACGCAAAGAGGCTGATCTTCCCGAGTTTTTGGGCGGCTTGGTCAATGGCGTCACGTGTGGCGCGCCTCTTGCGGCCCTTATCCGCAACACCAATACGAAAAGCTCCGATTATGACGAACTTCGTCGCGTGCCTCGTCCGGGTCATGCCGATTACGTTGCCAACGTGAAATTCCGCGGTGCCCAAGACGTTTCGGGTGGCGGCCATTTCTCTGGAAGACTCACCGCGCCGCTGTGCATTGCGGGCGGCATCGCGATTCAGCTGCTGCGTGAGGAGGGCATCGAGGTCGGCGCGCATATCGCGCGCATTGCCGGCATCGCCGATGATGCGTTCGCGCTTCATGGTCTCACGTCTGCCGATGTTCATGTGGCGCATGCCAAAACGTTCCCCGTTCTCGACGACGCTCAAGGCGAGCGCATGATTGCCGCTATCGCCGAAGCGCGCGAGACTGGCGATAGCGTTGGCGGAATCGTCGAATGCGCGGCTGTCGGCATGCCTGCTGGTGTTGGCGAGCCGATGTTCGATGGCGTCGAAAATGCCGTCGCCCGTATACTCTTCGGCATTCCTGCCGTGAAAGGCGTCGAATTCGGCCGCGGCTTCGACGTTGCCGACGTGCGCGGCAGCGAGAATAACGACGGCATGCGCATGCAGAACGGCCATGTCGTGTTTGAATCAAATAACGCGGGCGGCGCGAACGGCGGCATTACGACCGGCGAGCCCGTGGTCGTGCGTTGCGCGTTCAAACCTACGCCGTCTATTTCGTGCGCCCAGCACAGCGTCGATATGCAGGCTGGCGCAAACGAAGAATTGTCCGTGCATGGTCGCCATGACCCCTGCGTCGTTGTGCGCGCCGTGCCCGTCGTTGAGGCGGCGGTCGCACTTGCCCTGTACGATTTGCTTTTGGAATCGAGGATGGATTCATGATCTCGCCAGAATCGAAAACGACGCCCGTTGTTGACCTCGCCGTTTCGCGCGCGCGTATCGACGAAATAGATGCCCAAATCATCGATTTGTTCGAGCGTCGTATGCATATTGCCGCCGATGTTGCCGCGTACAAGCGAGCAACGGGCAAGGCTGTGCTCGACAAAGAGCGCGAAGCGGCCAAAATCGACAAGGCGACCGAACTTGCGAGCGATGAGCTCAAGAAATTCATTCCGCCCCTGTTCAGCATGATGATGGAAATGAGCCGCGCATACCAGCATTCGCTGCTCGATGATGGTTCTGAAAGCGCGGTGCCCGCCGAGATTTCCGCCTTCGCCGAACTTCCTGCAGGCGCGCGCGTGGCTGTTCAGGGTGTTGAGGGCGCTTACCAGCACATTGCATGCTGCGAGCTTTTCGATAGCCCCGATATTGCTTTCGTGCCTACGTTCGACGCCGTGGCCGATGCGGTGGAAAGCGAATGCGTGGCATATGGCATTCTGCCGCTTGAGAATTCAACGGCGGGCACGGTCGATCGCGTGTATGACCTCCTGTACAAACGCGGTTTATACATCGCGCGCGCCATTACGTTGCGCATCAATCACGATTTGCTGGCGAAGCCCGGTGTTGGAATTTCTGACATCGCCGAGGTCTTCTCCCATGAGCAGGCGTTGCGCCAGTGCACCGATTTCATCGCGCAAATGCCCAACGAGGTAACCTCGACCGCATGTCGCAATACGGCGATGGCTGCAAGCATGGTTGCGAACAGCGAGCGCGACGATGTGGCTGCGATTTCTTCGTCTGCCTGCGCCGAGCTGTATGGCCTCAACGTGCTCGAGCATGCCATTCAGGACGAAAGTGATAACTTCACGCGCTTCATCTGCGTAGCGAAGCGCCCCCAGCTTGTAGGCGCGCCTGAGCGCAGCTCGCTTTTGCTCATCACCCCGCATGAGGCGGGTGCGCTTTTCCGCGTGCTTTCCCGCATTGCGGCGCTCGGCGTGAACATGGTTAAGCTCGAAAGCCGTCCTATTCCCGGCAGCGAGTTCGAGTTCATGTTCTATGTCGATATTGAATGCACGCCGAACGATGCGGCGTTTGCCGAAGTTGTTGCGCAAATTGCCCCGCTCTGCGATTCGCTTGCATATCTCGGCAGCTATGCGGAGGTGTCGGCGTAAATGAACGATGCGATTCTTGCTATAAGGCTGGGCCGATACGCGTTTTGACGCCCGCGCGGATTCACTCGGCTCCCGCGCGGGCGCGTGGCGATGCGTCTCGCCGCCGATCGTCTTGAAAGTTCGCGCCTGGTATGGCGCAAAAATAAGGAGTACGTATGGCTGCCTCTCAAACGAAACCGGTATATGGATTGCTCGGTCGAAAGCTCGGCCACAGCTACTCGCCGCGCATTCACGCGATGCTGAGCGATTATGAATATCGTTTGCATGAAGTCGAACCCGACGACGTTGCCGCCTTCATTCGTGAGGGTGATTTCGCGGGTCTGAATGTGACGATGCCCTATAAAGAAACCGTCATGGGCCTCTGCGACAAACTCACCGATGCTGCCAAGAAAATCGGAAACGTGAACACCGTCGTTCGCCGCGAAGACGGCACGTTGCTTGGCGACAATACCGACTACTACGGATTCTCGCATCTGCTCAACGTGGGCCACATGAATGTGACCGACCGAAAGGTTGTTGTGCTCGGCACGGGCGGCGCGGCGAAAACCGTGCATGCCGTGCTTACCGATCGCGGCGCGTCCGAGGTCGTGATGGTGTCGCGTACGGGCGAGAACAACTACGAAAACATCGCGCAGCACTATGATGCTCGCTTCATCGTGAACACCACGCCTGTGGGCATGTTCCCCAACTGCCCCGATGCGCCTATCGACCTTGAACCCTTTGCCCGCACGGGCGAGCTGCGCGAGGGCCGCGCCGACGGTTTGTTCGGCGTGATTGACGTGGTGTACAACCCCGCCCGAACGGGCCTTATGCTTCAAGCCGAAAAACTTGGCGTTCCTCATATCAGCGGTCTGCCGATGCTCGTTGCCCAAGCGAAGGCCGCAAGCGAGCTTTGGCAGCATAAGCAGATCGATAATGCCGTCGTGAGCGATATTGTCGAGAAAATAACCTTTGAAGAGGGCAATATCGTGATTATCGGCATGCCTTCGGGCGGCAAGAGCACCATCGGCTCGCTGCTCGCCAAACAACTCGGCCGCGAATTCATCGATATCGATAACCTCATTCCTGCGGCGGCCGGCAAGTCTATCGCAGATATTTTCGCAGAAGACGGCGAAGAGGCGTTTCGCGCCATCGAGACGCAGGTCACGGGCGATGTGTGCAAACGTAGCGGCCTCGTTATCGCGTGCGGCGGCGGCGTTGTTACCAAGGCGCGCAATTACGATTTGCTGCACCAGAACGGCATTATTTTGCTCTTGAAGCGCCCGCTCGAGCTGCTTGTGTCCGACGGTCGCCCCATGTCTATCACGAAGGGCATCCCCGCTCTTGCGCGAGACCGCGGCCCGAAATATGACGCCTGGGGCGATATCGTGGTTTCCAACGATGCCGATCCGATGATTGTCGTTGGCCGCGCTTTGGAGAAACTGCAGAAGTAATCTAACCGCTGAGCAAACCTACTGGAGCGACAGATCAAACAGCAAAGGAAGAACTATGAGATTTCTTGTGATGAACGGGCCGAACATCAACATGCTTGGCGTTCGCGAGCCCGATATCTACGGAAAGCAAGACTTTAAGACGCTGTGCCAGCTTGTGCGCGATACCGCGGCCGAGCTGGGCGATGATGTCGAACTCTTCCAGAGCAACCACGAAGGCGCGCTCGTCGATCGCATTCAGGAAGCATTTGGAAAGACCGACGCCATTGTCATTAACCCTGCGGCCTATACGCATACCTCGGTCGCTTTGCTTGACGCGCTAAAGGCGGTCGGCATTCCGTATGTCGAGGTGCATATTTCCGATGTGACGAAGCGCGAGGATTTCCGCCAGGTTTCCTTCGTGCGTCAGGCTGCGCTCAAGACGATAATGGGGCAGGGTATTGAAGGTTATCGGCAGGCTATGCTGTTTTTGCACGACTATCTTGCGAAATAGTGTATGGCTAGCTAAAATATTCAGGTTGCAATTTTCTGACCCCTATAAAGGAGAACGTCAACGTGAATCCGTTGCTTATTTTGGTTCTTATCGTCTGGGCCGTATCTGGTGTTGGCCTTATCGTGTTCGTCCTGCTGCACTCTGGCAAGGGCACCGGCGTTTCTGACATGATCGCCAGCTCGCTGTATTCTACCCAGACCGGCACGAATATCATCGAAAAGAATCTTGACCGCATCACGATTATTTTCGCGATTGTCTTCATGTTGTCGCTGCTCGCGCTCATGCTTCTGTACCCACAGGGCACGATTTCTCGCTAGGTTTCGAAATTTCTTCAAATTAGGTCTTGCTCAATTCGAAGAGTTCCGTATAATACCAATTCGCTGCTTGCAATACGCAAGAAACCACGTCGGAGTGGTGGAACGGCAGACACGCTAGCTTGAGGTGCTAGTGCCCACATACCGGGCGTGCGGGTTCAAATCCCGCCTCCGACACCATCGAAACTTGAAAGCCACCCAATCGGGTGGCTTTTTTGTATGTGAGAGCTGTCTGTTTTCGGGAGCCGCCTAAGCTTTCATGCCGTAATTGGAAAGGCATGAATAATCGGGGCAGTATGGGCAATCGGGGCGGTGCGGGGTCTCTAAGGCATGGGCAATCGAAGCGGTGTGGGGTCGCGAAGGCGCGAACGATTGCAAAGGCATGGGAGCGTTCATGGGAAAGCTGGGCTGAAGCTCTACGGGCTTCGATGATCATCGATTCGATTTGCGTATGGCACGATTCGTTGCGTCGATGTTCGCCTTATTACCTTGTTCGCGGCATAGGCTGCACGAGGAAAAAATTTCCTAAAATAGTTCTTGCATTCGTCCGACGTTCCTGTAAAATACTTTCTTGTCGCTTGCGAGGGGAAACCCAACCAAGAAACCACGTCGGAGTGGTGGAACGGCAGACACGCTAGCTTGAGGTGCTAGTGCCCACATACCGGGCGTGCGGGTTCAAATCCCGCCTCCGACACCATCGAAACTTGAAAGCCACCCAATCGGGTGGCTTTTTTGTATGTAGTCATTTTCGTTCCAGGTAAAACCAAACCGATTCATGGGTCGGGCTTGAGATATGTTTGAGGTCGGGTTTGGGGCTATGTTCGGCGTTGCTTTGGTCGAGCTCGGGGTTATGTTTGAGGTTGGGGCTTGCAGCCATGCTCGGAGCTGATTGAAATCGAGCTCGAGGTCGAGTATGCATCCAGTTTGATGCTGTTTGGGATTGAGACTGGCGCCGCGCTTTGAATCGATCTTGGAGCCATGCTTGGCGCCGTATTTGAAATCGAGTTTGGGATCGAGTTTGGACTCATGGGGCGAACGTGCGCCTTTGACTCGTTGTTGCGTTCTGGGAGGCCCGCTGTGCCAGGAAACGACGCAATGGGGCCTCACTGCAGCCTGCCCGCCTTCAATTGAGCCTTGCTTTTCGGCTCGAATCGCATCTTAAGCGCTGTTTTCAGGCTTTGAACGGTACTTCAGCCGTATATGAGAGCTATCTGCGCGATATTCGAGCGCGACGCTGGGCCCCATTGTCGCATTATCTGGCGCAGAAGGCTCGATTCCGTGCATTCGGGCCCCATTGCGTCATTTCTTGCCATTTGCATATGGGTCGCATTTGGTAGCTATATGTTCAACATATTTCATTATGAGAGGAATTTGAAGCGATATGAGACTATGACCTGCGTTAATGATGTTATAAGAGCTATTCGAACAAAATTTTGGAAAAAAGTTCTTGCATTCGCTTGTGGAAGTCTGTAATATACCAACTCGCGCGGTTGAGCGGAACGGAAAAGAACCGAACAACCAAACGAAGTGGGCGGTTAGCTCAGGGGGAGAGCACTACCTTGACACGGTAGGGGTCACAAGTTCAAATCTTGTATCGCCCACCACTTCGCGGACATGGCTCAGTTGGTAGAGCACCACCTTGCCAAGGTGGGGGTCGCGGGTTCGAGCCCCGTTGTCCGCTCCAGTTCATTCGAAGCCCGTTTTCGGGCGGGCTTCTTTTGATAATGGCGAGATGGCCAAGTGGTAAGGCAGGGGCCTGCAAAGCCCTCACCACCGGTTCGAATCCGGTTCTCGCCTCCATATTTGCGGACATGGCTCAGTTGGTAGAGCACCACCTTGCCAAGGTGGGGGTCGCGGGTTCGAGCCCCGTTGTCCGCTCCAGTTCATTCGAAGCCCGTTTTCGGGCGGGCTTCTTTTGATAATGGCGAGATGGCCAAGTGGTAAGGCAGGGGCCTGCAAAGCCCTCACCACCGGTTCGAATCCGGTTCTCGCCTCCATATTTGCGGACATGGCTCAGTTGGTAGAGCACCACCTTGCCAAGGTGGGGGTCGCGGGTTCGAGCCCCGTTGTCCGCTCCA
>CAKUIK010000021.1 GCA_934661005.1 uncultured Slackia sp. | reverse complement strand
GATGGATGAGCCCCAGCCAATACAGGAAATCGCTAGGCCTGGCCGCCTAGCGTCTCCAGTAAATGGGGCGCACCCCCGGGCCCGCCAAATGGCGCAAAACCCGCATCGCAACGGCCGCAGCCATGCTCCACAACAGCCGCGGCCATGCGCCGCGACAGCCAAGGCCATGCTCCACGGCTACCCACAGCGCGTTTGGCCCGACCATCGAGCATAAGCCGCATCGAGCCTGCCCGCCCTTCTTAACCACGCCGCAGCGAGCTCGCCCCTTCTCAACCGCCCTTCCCCGCCCAAATCATCAGGACCTGCTAAAGGCATCGTTTTAGCGACATTTCGCGCTTTTTGCACAAGACGCTCCAAAATCGCCTATGCTAATCAGGTTTGGCAAAGGACGACAACGTCCAACAACAGGAAGCATCCCATGGCACATGATTTCATCTCGCTCGCAATTATTGCGGTTGTCGCATTTGTGGCACCCGTTATCGCGCAGGCGATTCCGAAAAAGCCCATTCCCGAAACCGTTCTTCTTCTGGCTTTCGGCGCAATCCTCGGTCCCAACTGTCTGAACCACATTTGGCTCACCGAACCCATTACGCTGCTCTCCGATTTGGGCCTCGCGTTTTTGTTCTTGCTCGCGGGCTACGAAATCAACCCGAAAATGCTCACGGGCACCGAGGGCAAGAAAGGCCTGCGTACGTGGCTGGTCACTTTCGCGTTCGCGCTGGCGCTCGTGTTTTTGCATCCGAATTTGGCCATCGGCGGCATTGGGGTGGTTCCCATGGCCATCGTGCTTGTGACCACGGCGCTCGGCACGCTCATGCCCATTTTGCGCGAACGCGAGCTTATGAACACGAAAGTCGGCCGCGCGGTCATCGCATACGGCACCTGGGGAGAAGTCGGCCCGGTGCTCGCCATGGCGGTGCTGCTCTCCACGCGCACGAACTGGCAGACCGCAGCGATTCTCGCCGCATTCATGATTCTGTGCGTCATCGCGGCCCTCGTACCTGCCATGGCACGCAAAAACGGCACGCGCCTCTACAAATTTCTCGAAGCAAAAGCCAACACCACCTCGCAAACATCGGTGCGCGGCACCATCATGATCCTGGTCGCCCTCGTAGCGTTTTCCGCCATCTTCGACATCGACATCGTGCTCGGCGCGTTCGCGGCGGGCTTCGTACTCCGATACATCACGCCCGAAGGCAACGTGTCGCTCGAAACCAAGCTCGACGCCATTGGCTTCGGCTTCCTCATTCCGCTGTTCTTCATCGTGTCGGGCGCGAAAATCGACATTTCGGCCATCGCAGCCGATCCGGCCATGCTCGTACGTTTCGTCGCGCTGCTGCTCGTCGTGCGCACGGTTCCCATTATCATTTCGCTTTCGATGCCCAAAACGCGCGCGAAGTACACGATGCACGAGCGTATTTCGGTTGCGCTGTACTGCACCACGGCCCTGCCAATTATCGTCGCAGTTACCTCGCTGTGCGTGAAAAACGGATCCATCGACGCGAGCACGGCCTCCATCATGGTCGCCGCGGGCGCCGTGACGGTATTCATCATGCCGCTGTTCGCGGGCGCAGCTTACGGAGTCGCCGACCGCCATCCCATCGATGCGGTGCGCGAGATCGCCCACGACCCGCACCACGCGGGACAAATCGTGTCCGAACACATCCACGAGCATCGCGAGCACGTACACACCGACTACCAGCACATTTACATGCCGAAGCAGCGCCCCGACGTGGTTCATGTCGTCATGAAAGAACACGAAGAGGGACATGCGGAAGAGCACGAAGTAAAGCATTTTGAAAAGAAATAGCGCAGAAGCAGCCGGGGTCCGACAGATTGCGTTCAGGCTTTCCCAAAGAAATATGTGCACCCGGGAGCCACGCCTGAAGTGCTCGTCGCCCTTTAGCCCACGAGCTTTTCTTCCTTCTGTTTTGCGCCTGGCTTCGCGCCCTTCGCCGCCATCGGCCTGCTTGCCATAAGCCAAAAGGAGCATTCAAGCGCGATCCCCTCTTCCGCCCAACCCTTTATTGCATAGCCGATTCTTCCCCCGTTGGTCGACTGGCCCGCAACAACCCGCCCACCTCTCTTGGACCAGCTTCGCCCGAACCGAGGAAAGCGGCCGGCGCCATACCGGGCTTAGGCCAAGCGCTCCATTCGCGCCCAAGCGGCGACGAAAAGTTATACTGACGACATTGTTTTTGTCATATTCGCAGGAGAAGTACCTGCTTGACCGAAAAGGCTCGAACATGAACATCCAAATCTTTGGCACCAAGAAAAGCTTCGACACCAAAAAGGCGCAGCGCTATTTCAAGGAGCGCCGCGTGAAATTCCAGTTCGTCGACCTGAAAGAGAAAGGCCTGAGCAAAGGTGAGCTCGAAAGCGTCGCTCGCGCGGCAGGCGGCATTGACGCGCTCATCGACCCGTCGGCCAAAGACGCCGACACGGTTGCGCTCGTGCAGTATCTCGGCGCCGACCAGAAATTCGATAAGGTGCTCGAAAATCAGCAAATACTGCGCGAGCCCATCGTGCGTAACGGACGCCAAGCCACAGTCGGCTATCAGCCCGATGTATGGAAGGGCTGGGAATAGCCCCCAGCCGAATTGACGCGCGGAAAACCGTATTTCAAAGAGCGAGCGGCCCTTCGAAGCCTTATCATAAGACGATTTGAAATCTTTCAGAAAGGCAAACCATGAGCGATACCGCCCGCGCCACTTCGGGGTCCGAAACCCCGCGCGCCGTCTACGACGCAACCACCCTCGGCAAGCCGCGCATGTTCGTGCTGGGAATCCAACACATGTTCGCGATGTTCGGCGCCACCATTTTGGTGCCGGTGCTCACGGGCCTTTCGGTAAGCGACACGCTGCTGTTCGCCGGCCTGGGCACGCTGCTCTTCCATATTCTGGCCAAGGGCAAGGTGCCAGCGTTTTTGGGCTCGTCGTTCGCGTTCATCGCAGGCTACGCCGCCATCGCTCCCAACGGCGAGGCCGAGCTTCTGCCCTACGCGTGCCTCGGCGTTGCATGCGCTGGCCTGCTTTATCTGGTGCTTTCGGCGCTCTTCCGCGCATTCGGCCCCGCGCGCGTCATGCGTTTCTTCCCTCCCGTGGTCACGGGCCCCATCGTGATTTGCATCGGCCTCATTCTGGCAAGCTCAGCCATCGCGAACTGCTCCACCAATTGGGTCGTGGCGATTATCGCCATCGCAACCATCGTGGTATGCAATATTTGGGGACGCGGCATGGTGAAGATCATCCCCATCCTTATCGGCGTGGTGGTAAGCTACGCCGCCGCGGCCGCCATGGGCGAGGTTGATTTCTCGGGCGTGGCCGAAGCCGCGTGGATCGGCCTGCCATTCAGCTGGGACAACACCGTATTCTCGCTGTTTGGCCCTGGCTTCGACACGGGCCTCGCCATTACCGCGATCATCACTATCATGCCGCTCGCCTTCGCCACGATGATCGAGCATATCGGCGACATCTCGGCGATCAGCTCCACATGTGAGCGCAACTTCATCGCCAACCCGGGCCTGCACCGCACGCTGCTCGGCGACGGCCTCGCCACCATTTTGGCCTCGCTGTTCGGCGCCCCGGCCAACACCACCTACGGCGAAAACACCGGCGTGCTCGCGCTGACCCGCGTGTTCGACGCGCGCGTCGTGCGAATCGCGGCGTGCTGCGCAATCGTGCTTTCATTCAGCCCGAAATTCGCCGCCGTGATTGGCGCCATGCCTTCGTGCGTGATCGGCGGTGTGTCGCTCGTGCTCTACGGCATGATCTCGGCCGTGGGCGTGCGCAATCTCGTCGAAAACCACGTCGATTTCCAGAAAAGCCGCAACGTGCTTGTGGCCGCCATCGTGCTCGTGCTGTCCATCGGCATTGCCTACAGCGCGGCCGGCGCAATTACCTTCGAGGTTTCCGGTATCGTGATTTCGCTCTCGGGCCTGGCCATCGGCTCGCTCGCCGGCATCATTCTGAATGCGATTCTGCCCGGCAAAGACTACGAATTCGACGAAAGCGACATTGCGGAAGAGGAGCACGCGCTCACGCTTCAATAGACGGCACGCATTTTTCGAAGCCTGAAGAGCCATCGCGGCGCAACGTTTGTGAGACCTGCGGGCGTTGCGTGTGCGCTTCGTGTATTCACTGCCCCTTGACCAGGCAAAGGTGTTATACCCTTTGAGCATCTGAAACACACTCGAAACAAAGCGCCTCAAGCGCGGAAAGCGACGCCAGCGTCAATGAGCACCACAGACAACACCGCCTCCGCCTCGCCCGAGCTCGAAACAGCCAAAACCCCTGCACAGCCGAAAAAGACCAACAGCATCGACATGCTGCACGGCCCCCTTTTGGGCAAGATCATCATATTCGCCGTTCCGCTGGCGCTTTCGTCGATCATCTCGCAGCTGTTCAATTCCGCCGATGCCGTTGTCGCCGGACGATTCATCAATAGCGGCGCCCTGGCAGCCGTCGGTGGCGTGGCACCGGTCATTTCCCTGCTCATCGGCCTTTTCGTAGGGCTGTCAGTCGGCGCGAACGTCGCAATCGCCATTCGAATCGGCCACGGGCGCATGGACCTCGTGAAGAGCGCGGTACAAACGACCGCCGTGCTCACGCTTGTATGCGGCGCCCTGCTCACTGTCGTTGGAATGCTCATTACCGGACCCATTCTCGACGCCATCGGAATGCCCGCCGAGGCAACCGAAGAGGCCGCGTGGTACTTGCGCATCTATTTCGCGGGCAGCGTGTTCTTCCTCGCGTACAATTTCGGCTCGGCCGTGCTGCGCGCGAAAGGCGACACCCGACGCCCGCTGTACGCGCTCGCTGCCGCGATGCTGCTCAACGTGGTGCTCAACGTAATTGCAGTCACTGTTTTCAATGCCGGCGTCATCGGCATCGCGATTGCGACCGACATCTCGAACGCGCTTTCCGCGGCTATCGTCATTCGAATGCTGTTGCATGAGGAAGACGCGTTCCGCCTTGAGCCGCGCCACCTGGCTGTCGATGGCAAAGCGCTCAAGATGATTTTGTATATCGGCCTGCCATCAGGCCTTCAGTCGATGGTCTTTTCACTTTCCAACGTCATTATCCAAGCGGCGATCAACAGCTTCGGCGCCGATTCCACCGCAGGCTCGGCGGCCACCATGAACTACGAGTACTACACATACTTCTTCGTGAGCGCGTTCTCGCAAGCGGCCGTGACGTTTATCGGGCAGAACTTCGCCGCGGGCAATCTCAAGCGATGCGACTCCATCGTGCGCATTTGCATGGCGGCGGCGGTGCTGAGCGCCTTTACCCTGAGCGCGATTTTCGTTGGCCTGGGCAATATCTCGCTCGGCGCGTTCACGACCGAGGCCGCCGCGCTTGGCTACGGCACCATTCGCATGTGGCACGTTGAACTGCTCGAATGCATGACGTCGACCTACGAGGTGACCGCAGGCGCCATGCGCGGCATGGGTTGGTCGGTGCTGCCCACCATCGTGGTTATCGTGGGATCGTGCCTGCTGCGCATCGCGTTCATTTTCTGGGTGTTCCCGTCGATGAATGACTACACCTCGCTCATGAACATCTACCCCATCACGTGGACCGTCACCGGCACCACCATGATTGCGCTGTTCTTCTTCGCGAGGCATCGCGCCTACGCCGGCGTTCGCCAGGCGCAGGCGCAGGCCGCCAAGCACCAGAAAGCGGCCGCAGCATAGAGCGAAAACCGCGACAGGCGAGAGTCACCGCCGCCAGTCAGGCGCGTCCAATTCGCCTTGCGCGCGTTCCCGCCGAAGCCGACTCGCGGACCCCTAGCGAATGAAGCTGGTCATGGCGCCCGTTTCGGCAACGGGCGGCTCGATGCCGTTTTCGCGGCCGAGCTCGATGCACTTCAGCATCCATGCCATGTTGTGGCCGATATTGCGCATCGTGCGCATGCCTTCCTCATCGAGCGCGGCTTCGCCCGGCACACGTCCGTGCACGCCGTTCCAATAGGTCGACGCCACAACGGGCATTTGCTTGATGGTGAAATATTTATTGAGCACGTCGAACGATGCCGTGATGCCTCCGCGGCGAGCCACGGCGATCGCCGCACCTGGCTTATGCTCGAATGCCGCCCCGCCTGCATAGAACGCGCGGTCGAGCACCGACAGAATGCGGCCGGTGGGATGCGCATAATACACCGGCGTGCCAAATACGAAACCATCGGCCTGCTGGGCGGCTTTGATGAGCTCATTAACCATGTCGTCATCGAATACGCACGCGCAATCGAGCTCGCTGCACTTGCCGCAACCGATGCAATCACGCACGGGAGCAGCGCCCAGCTGGAACACCTCCCATTCGATACCGTGGCCTTCAAGTGCCGCGCCGACTTCGGCGAGCGCCGCGGCCGTATTGCCCTTCGACTTCGGGCTGCCATTGACCATAAGAACCTTCATGAGTCCCCCTTTATCCAACGAACCGCGCCAATCGATTCCGTCAATCGGCGCTTCGAATTTACCTATCTTAACCCCAGCATCGCATTCAGAGGCACTTTCGTTTTCCAGCGGGCAATCTTCGCTCTACGTCTCCAAGCGTTGCGCACGAAAAACAGCCCAGACGCTGCGGGCGCCCCGGAAATAGCCGCAAGCACGACCGGACACTGCGCGATGCAAGCAGACCACCGGGCAAACCGCACATTGGGCAAGCCAGTTATCAGGCAAGCCGCCCATCGGACAAAACCACCCACTGGGCAAGCCGGCAAACGGGGCAACCCGTCCGAAATCCTATCAACCCCTCCCTGCAAGCTCTCGCCACCGACCGCGCCAGGCGCTACAATGCAGACACCTTTTTGAGAAACGGAGGCCGCATGACGAGTCTTCTGTCCCATATCTCGGCGTTCGAATATTGGCGTCTCGTTGGCACGCCCGGTTTTGTTGTGCCCGAGCCGAGCCGCACGACCATCGCGCCGCCAAACTTCACCGTTGCCGATTTCGATTGGCTTACCGGCATAGGCGCCCTGTCGCGCCCCTTGCATGGCCTCACCTCGGTTAAGCACAAGCGCACAAACGAACCCGCAGTACGACACGTCGCATATCAAGAGTTGCCGTTCGGGTCCATCTGCTCAATATCCCCTGAACAGCGCATCACGTCTCCCGAACTCACCCTCGTCCAAATTGCGCCCCTGTTGTCGTTCACCGAGCTCGTTTGCGTCATCTGCGAGTTTTGCGGGCTCTTCACCATCAACGAATCGCTCGAAAATCCCCTCGTCAAACGTGCGCCACTCACAAGCGTCGCGAAAATCGCCGCTTTTTGCCAACGAGCCAAAGGGCTTACAGGAATCGCAAAAACGACCCAGGCAGTGAAATACGCCCACGACCGCTCTCGCTCGCCCATGGAAACCGCGGCCATTCTCTTGTTCACCCTACCCCAGCAACGGGGAGGATATTCTCTTTCGGGCGCTCGGCTCAATCGTAAAATCGCGCTGACTCCCAAGGCTCGCAAAATGGCGGGGATTGATCAACTTGAGCCCGATATCGCATGGCCGAAAGCCAAGATCATCGTCGAATACGACAGCAAAGCCTTCCATAACCAAGAAGCGCGAATATCGAATGACGCACGGCGCAAAAATACCTTTACGACTTCGGGCTTCCAGGTCATAACCCTCACCTCGAGCCAGCTGAATTCAAAAACCGAGATGGATAAAATTGCGGCGCACATTGCCGCCGCCGCGAAAAAGCGCGTGCGCATCGCGAAGCCCGCAATGTTCTACGCAAAGCAAAAGCTCCTGCGAATGGAGCTCCTTCATCGCGATGGGGTCCACAGAAAGCAACACACTCTGTCAGAGCGAGCTGGGCAACAGGTCGAGCGCGCCATAACAAACCTGGGATGGCTCACCGACGACGACCTAGCGTAAACCAAAACGGCTAAAAGCGCCAAAAGTTGCGAATTCGGGGGCGTAAAACGCCCTATTTCGAGGAAAAAGAGCGTCGCAAGCTCCAATCGTCGCTCGCGAAGACCGCATCGGTCAACCGCGACCTGGGGTTTTGCAAGTCACGCAAATAAGACCTTGGGCTTGAGTGCCCCCGAATTCGCAACTTTTGTCACTTTTTGGGCATTAGCTTTACGCTAGGGGCTTTCGACCCCCTTTTCGACAATTGGAAATCGAGCGCCAATGGCGACCTTTCGTCAATAATGCAGAAACGTTGTAGAGCACGTGGGTAAAATCGATAACTTACAAGCTATTGAACTGGGATAATAGTAGACAACCCGCATATAGCACCAATAAAAACCCAACCATGAGATTCATCGCCGTGTCTCGTTTAGCGCTTCACATCATTTAGCACCTTGCCTCGTTTAATGGCCTACCTCATTTAGCACCTTGTATTGCTCAACACCTCGCTTCGTTGCGCGCATGCTCAGCAAAACTGCTATTATCGGGCTCATAGACACGCAATCCGTTGGCGAGAGGAGGTGGGAGTGTTGTCTGCGAAACGTAAAAAGCATGCGCCGAAGTCGGGCGCCATTTGGCGTATGTCTGCTGACGAGGCGACTTTGGCCAAGAAGCCGCACTACAACGGCTACATTTGCGGCCACGGAGCACATGGCGATGCAAAATACAGCCGCGCGAAATCGAAGCGTGCATGGCAGAAGCAGCTCAAGCAGGAAGGAGCCCCGAGGGGCTCCTTCCTTTTTACCTTCTTCGTTCATTCGCGCTGCAGGAAACAAAAGAACCGTCAACCTGAAAGAGTCCACACCGTAGCTGAAGCGCCCGCCGCCGGCAAAGAGCAGTGCCCGATTCGTCCAGAACATGAAGAAGGCATGCAAAAACGCGACATGCACCTGCAGCAAAAGCGCCCTGCGCGGCGCGCAAACGCGAATTGGCGTATAGTTAGTCCCCCATCACGGTCGAACTTCGCCGACCGTCCTCCAATCTAGAAAGAACTTCATGAGCACCATTCGCACCCTCACGCCCGGCATCGCAGTTAGCGCCGCGCTCGCCGTTGTCTGCTGGTTTTTGGGAACCGCCGTTCCTATCGTCGGCGGCGCAGTGTTCGCCATTCTCGCCGGCATGATCATCGGCATATTCTGGAAAGACAAAGGCTCATCGGCGACAGGAATCAAATTCACGTCGAAGAAAATCTTGCAGACCGCCGTCGTTTTGCTCGGGTTCGGGTTGCCGCTCACCCAAATCGCCCAAGTCGGCGCATCCTCGCTGCCCGTTATCGTATCGACCATCACGGCATCGCTGCTCACGGCATTCATCCTGTGCCACGCGTTGCATGTGCCGAGTCGTACCGCAACGCTTATCGGCGTGGGGTCGTCCATCTGCGGTGGCTCGGCGATTGCGGCCACCGCCCCCGTCATCAAAGCCAACGACCAAGAGGTCGCCCATGCCATCTCGGTCGTGTTTCTATTCAACGTTTTGGCCGCGCTCATCTTTCCGACGCTCGGCGACGCCATCGGCATGACCAACGACGGATTCGGCCTATTCGCAGGCACCGCCGTGAACGACACTTCATCGGTCACCGCCGCGGCGGCCGTTTGGGACGGCATGCACGAAGGCGCAAACGCGCTCGATTACGCAACCATCGTGAAGCTCACGCGAACCTTGGCGATTATCCCCATCACGTTCGTACTTGCGCTCTGGGTTGCTGCGCGCGAAAAGAAAACCGCAGGTGAAAACGGGCAGCCAACCCAAAATGGCTTTAGCCTGAAGCGCGCGCTGCCGACGTTCATCGTGCTGTTCCTGTGCGCGTCGATCGTCGCAACCGTGGCGAGCGCAACTGGCATTGACATGGCTGTTTTCCAGCCCCTTAAGCTCGCAAGCAAATTCTTCATCGTTATGGCCATGGCCGCCATCGGCCTGAACACCGACGTCGTTGGGTTGGTGAAATCGGGCGCGAAACCCATCGTGCTCGGTGCCGCCTGTTGGATTGCCATCGCGTCGGTGAGCCTTGGCGCCCAGCACATGCTGGGCCTTTGGTAGCCGTGACTCATTTCGCTTTTCGTGAGAAAGCGGCTACACTATGGCGGAAGTCGTCATCCCGCACGCAGGCAGGGAGCGCGCCTAAAGACGACGGTACCGATCAACAGCGAAGTGCAGCAACCCGCACCAGGCGAGTGCGCGCCCTTGCTGACAGTATGAAAAACGAAGGCATCGAGCTCGCTTACACGGGCCACTGCACTGGCGAGCGCGCCTTCAAAATTCTGCAGGAAGAGCTCGGCGAAGACGTCATCAAGGCAACCAAGAGCGGATTGCGCATCGAGTTGGGCGAATAGAATCGAGCGAGCATGAATGCGAACCACGCACGACGCATGTCGGCACCCCTGAATGTTTCCAACAAAGACCAACTCTTTGCCGCCGATGAGCACCGCGATCGCGCGTTGTGCGGCTGTTCGCTGGCCGAACCAGGCACGACGCGCTTTGCAAAGCAAGGTGCGCACGACCCCACGCCCACACCGTACTTCATTTTGGAAAGCCTCTTTTCTGACCTGGATTTTTCCGAAAAATCCCACCTTCTTGACGTAGGGTGCGGCACGGGTCGCGTGCTGTCGTTTTTCGTTCAGTCTGAGCTCGCAGGCCGTGCCACGGGCATTGAGCTTGACCCCAATATCGCCGAATACGCGCGCAGCTGGACGAGGCGTTTCGCCAACGTCGACGTACTCTGCGGAAGCGCACTCGAAACCTCACTTGCCCCCTACACACACCTGTACCTTTTCAACCCCTTCGATACCAACGTGCTCATGCAGTTCATCATGAAAATCGAAAACGAGGTGCGCCGCCCGCTTACGCTCATCCACATGTCCGATAACGGCGAAACATATTCCTATATCGGCCGTACCGGGTGGAGTCTTGTTCGCCAAGGCGAATTTCAGGAATACCGCACGGCAACGGGCAGAGCGGTTACCGTATACGCCCATCCGCAGCACTTCTCGATTTGGAAGTACGACCCCGAATCGTAGCGATTACGACAAGCAAGCGTGGGCAAGCGCACAATCGAGCCTGCGCAGGTTCGATCACGATGCGAACGAGCCTGCGCGAAGTCGGTCGCACCACGAGCGCGAGCCAAATATCACTTGAGCAACGACCGACCGCCAAGCACCGTTCGGAAAGCGCGCCTTCGAACTCGTAGCAACTCTTTCTTCCATAATGCAATCTATAGTTGACATTACATCCCGTATGTAATATATTTCTGTCATGTTGCAACGGATATCTGTCCACAAAACGAAAGGAAACCCATGCCAGGCAAGAAAAACCTCCGCATGAAGGCGGCGCGCGCGGCAGCCGGCCTTTCGCAAACCGACCTCGCTGAAGCCGTGGGCGTCACGCGCCAAACCATCGGCCTCATCGAGGCGGGCGGTTACAATCCCACGCTCAATTTATGCGTGGCGATTTGCAAAACGCTGCACGTCACCCTGAACGACCTGTTCTGGGAAGACGACGGCGACACCAACACCAACCCCTTCTTCTTTTAGGAGCGCACCATGAAGATGCAGAACATGAGAATCGTGCAAAAATGGCGCGAATACGCAGGTCCGAAAGACGAGCGTCTGGAAGCCGAGAACGCCAAAATCTACGAGTTCGGCTTTATACTGCTCTCGTTCGGCATGCTGGTACTGCTCGCATATGAAATCATAGCCCAACAGGTTGCGTGGGTGCACAATGGCGCCAACGATGCGTTCCACCTGTTCGCAAGTCCCGTTGACGCCGCCATGTACGCGTGGCTTTTCATCGTAATGCTTATATGCGCCGTGCTGCAAACGCGAAAGGGTTACGTCGACACCAACCGTTTTGGCCAAACCGAGCACCTTCCCGCCGGTTACTTTCTGCTCATCGCCGGCATCACGGGTGCTGCAAGCGCGCTTGCCATTGCCGCCATGCGCTGCATTGCTGAAGCGCAAATCGTGCCGTTCGAGAGCATTTTCTGGGCAGCAAATCTTGCGACAGGCGTGGTTTTCGGCGTTATGATTTTCGCCGCCACGTTCGGTGCACTGTGTCTGGCGTTCTACGAGGCGAAACATCGCCGCGCGAAAATCGAAGCGGAGCTCGACGCAACCGACGAACGATAACGCAAAGCGGAACTCGACGCCGCCGACGAATGCTGACGCGAAGCAGAATTCGACACTGCCCGCAAATGTTAATGCGAAGCGAAGCTCGACGCCGCCGACGAACATTAACGCAATAATTACCGAAGCAAAAACGCCCACCGCAGCGTGCCGCGTTATTATGAAGGGGGTTGCTCAAACCCCCTCTTTTCCGCATTCGGCCAAAGGAGCCCTATGGCTGAGCGTATATACAGTTTTATCGAAACGCGGCTTCCCATGCCGCTCGTGTCCGCCACCGCCGAACCAGGCAAGCTCGACGAAGCCGTAGTGGCTATTGCCGCGCGCGATGCCGAACTGGGCCGCATCGCCCAAGCGGAAGCCCATTACTTCCGTGGGCAGCCCGAAGAAGCGCATGCCGATGCTGCGCCATTCTTGGACCACCCCGATCCCGCCTTGCGCATCTCGGCGAATTTCATTTGCGCGTACGCAGATCTTACCCTGGGGAAAATTTGGGAAACGAAAGAATGCCTCGCGAACATCGCGGCAATGCGCGGCGATGAATCAATCGAGGCGACGCCAGCGCTGCATGCTTCATACATACTCTTCGATGCCGCCTCGAGCGTGCTCCTGCACCTGTCCACGCCCTACCCGCCAGGCACGTTCGCGAAGCACATCGCTACACTGCCCGAAGGCCTGCGCCTTTTCGCGATTTACGCGCTCGCCCACCACGCGTACCTTTTCGGCGAATACGGCCGCTGCGTGGGCATGGCCGAAACCGCGCTCATGACGAAACAGGGGCGCTACCCCATCGCGGAGCAGTTCCTGCACCTTGTCGCAGCCATGGGGCAGGTGAATCTGAAGGACGCCGAAGCCGCGCGGCGCCATTTCATGGGAGCGTGGAACATTGCCTTAGCCGACGACCTCTTTGAAGAAATCGGCGAGCACCATGGGCTTTTGCAGGGCGTGCTCGAAACGTGTCTGAAGGAAGACTATCCCGAGCACTACGCGCGCGTGATTAACATCACCTATCGCTTCAGCGAGGGATGGCGGCGCCTGCACAACCCCGAAGCGGGCGCGCACGTGACGAGCGACCTCACCACCACCGAATTCAGCATCGCCATGCTCGCAAGCCGCGGGTGGTCGAACACCGAAATCGCCAACCATCTGGGAATTTCCACTGGCACGGTGAAAAACCGCCTGTCGATGGCATACGCGAAGCTCGGCATCGCAAGCCGCGCAGAGCTCACGAAGTACCTGCTGCAATAGCAGACGGAAGGGCAGCGGCTCCACGAAAACGAACGGCCGGATAGGCAAGCGACGCCAAGATGGCGCCGTCGCGCTCCGTGCCTTCGATGCTCTTCCGCGCAAACGAATCGACGTTGCTCTCGCTAGAATCGACAGCCATAAGCGCCCTCGGCCTGGGTTTTGCCGCCGTCGTGGCATAATCGATGGAAGAAACGGCACGAGCCCTAAGGCGAAGGAAATCATGCAGAACATCGACCACATCGAAGTGCGCGGCGCGCGCGTGCACAATCTGAAGAACGTGAACGTGGACATTCCGCTCGGCGAACTCGTGGGCATTGCGGGCGTATCGGGTTCGGGCAAAAGCTCGCTCGCGCTCGGCGTGCTCTACGCCGAAGGCTCACGCCGCTACCTCGAAGCGCTTTCGACCTACACGCGACGCCGCATCGCGCAGGCCGGCAAGGCCTCGGTCGACGACGTTCGCTACGTGCCCGCGGCGCTCGCGTTGCACCAACGCCCAGCGGTACCAGGCGTGCGTTCCACGTTCGGCACTTCGAGCGAGCTTTTGAATAGCCTGCGCCTTCTGTTCTCGCGCGTCGGCAGCCACGTATGCCCACACTGCGGCGAGCACGTGCCGCCAAGCCTTAATGTTGCCGCCGAACTGCCCATCCCATGCCCGCATTGCGGCAGCGAATTCTTCGGCCCTGGCGCCGAATCGCTCGCGTTCAACAGCGAAGGAGCCTGCCCCACCTGCAGCGGAACCGGCATCGCGCGCACCGTGAACCGCGCCGCGCTCGTGCCCGACGAAAGCAAGACCATCGACGAGGGCGCCGTGGTGGTATGGGGCACGCTCATGTGGGACCTCATGAAGCAGGTGTGCGGCGCTATGGGCGTGCGCACGAACGTGCCGTTTTGCGAGCTCACAGCCGCCGAGCGCGACATCGTCTTCAACGGGCCGGCCGAGAAGAAGCACATCCTCTACAAGGCGAAGAAGGGCGAGAACTTCGCCGAACTCGACTTCACCTACTACAATGCCGTGCGCACCGTGGAAAACTCCCTCGCCAAGGCGAAAGACGAGAAGGGCTTGCGCCGCGTGGCGAAATACTTGACGGAAGGCCCCTGCCCCGACTGCGGCGGCACGCGCCTGTCCGCGGCCGCGCGCGAGCCAATCGTTCGCGGCATCAATCTGGCGCAGGCGACGGAAATGACGCTCGATGAAGCGGTGACGTGGGTAGCGAGCGTGCCCGCAAGCCTTCCCGATGAGATGCGCCCCATGGCGAAATCGATTTGCGAGTCGTTCGAAAGCACGGCTCGACGCTTGCTCGAGCTCGGCTTGGGCTATTTGTCCCTCGACCGAGCAGGCGCGACCCTTTCCACCGGCGAGCGCCAGCGCGTGCAACTCGCGCGCTCGGTGCGAAATCGCACCACAGGCGTGCTGTACGTGATGGACGAGCCTTCTATCGGTTTGCACCCCGCCAACATCGACGGTCTTTTAGGCGTCATGCGCGACCTGATCGCCGACGGCAACTCGGTAGTGATGGTCGATCACGACACGCGCATCCTTCGCGCGGCCGACCATCTTATCGAAATGGGCCCCGAAGCAGGCGCCCGCGGCGGCGACGTGGTGGCGCAAGGCTCGATTGAAGAAGTCGCGAACGATTCCGAATCAATTATCGGCCCCTATCTTTCGGGAGCCGCGCGCGTTGCGGCCCGGCCGAAAACACCTGCGGAACAGATGTTTGACCTGGGACGCATCCATCTTGAGTCAAGCGGGCTTCACACCGTGAAGCCCTTCGCGATCGACATTCCCAAAGGCCTGCTCATTGCCGTGACGGGCGTATCGGGCTCAGGCAAAACGACGCTCGTGCTCGAAACGCTTATTCCCGCACTTGCCGCAGCGGCGACAGGCGAAGCGCTTCCCGAGCACGTCACCGCGATTGAGGCCGAGGGCATTCGCCGTGCGAACCTCATCGACGCCACCCCCGTCGGCATCAACGTGCGCTCGACGGTCGCCACGTATTGCGGTGCGCTCGACGATATGCGCCGCGCATACGCGCGCACCGATTTCGCGAAAGCGGCAGGGCTGAAGATGGGCGATTTCTCGTACAACACGGGAAGCCTACGCTGCGCTACCTGCGACGGCACGGGGCAAATCTCGCTCGACGTGCAATTCCTGCCCGACGTCGACATCGCTTGCCCCGATTGCCGAGGGTCGCGCTACGGAACCGCTGCCGAAAAAATTCGCCGGCCCGAAAAAGGCGCGCCCGACGACCAGGCGCTCAGCTTGCCGCACCTGCTCGCGCTTTCCGTTGACGAGGCCCTTCCGCATGTAGCCGACGTCAAGAAGGCACACGAAAAGCTGCAAACCCTGCATGACCTGGGTCTGGGATATCTCACACTCGGCGAAGCCACGCCCGCGCTTTCGGGCGGCGAGGCACAGCGCCTGAAACTTGCAAGCGAGATGGGCCGCGGACAGGCCGATGCCGTGTTCGTGTTCGACGAGCCCACCATCGGCTTGCACCCGCGCGACGTGGAAACGCTCCTCGGCGTATTCCAACGCCTCGTTGAGCGGGGCGCTACCGTGGTGGTAGTCGAGCACGATCTCGATTTCATCGCGAACGCCGATTACGTGATTGACATGGGTCCACAGGGCGGCAAAGCGGGCGGACGCATCGTGGCATGTGGCACGCCCGAGGAAATCGCCGCAAACCGAGAAAGCATCACAGGTCGCTATTTGGGAATCTAAGGCGCAACCGCCGCGACGGCGCCTTAGACAAAGCTTGGCGGTTCGCAGAATCTTCTTTAACCCTTCCGCATTGCGCGTTTCTTTGCAGCAGGAATGCTAGAATCGTGGGAAAAGAACAGCTTCGCGAAATCGTAGCTGAAGCAAATACTTTCTAGCACGGCGCCACACCGGCCCGTTCGCAGCATCAACCGCGAACGGGCCCGATTGGGTCAAAGCGAAAGCCGCATCGGGCCTTCCGCAAAACCCTTTCACCGCGACAACGAGCACTTGGAGGTCACAAATTGGTTCGAATCATCACCGACTCAACCTCGTCCATTCCCCAGGACATTCGCGCCGAACTCGGCATCGAAGTCACCTCGCTCATCATCAATAGGAATGGCGAAGAGCTCGTCGAATCGGAAACCGACCTCGATGCCTTCTATAAAGATATCTACGAAATGGCCGACAACATTCCCACCTCGAGCCAGCCGCCCTTGGGCAAGGTTCGCGAAGTTGTCGAAAGCATCGCGAAAACGGGCGACGAAGTGCTCGGAATCTTCATCAGCAGCAAAATGTCGGGCACGTTCGAAAGCTTCGTCCACACGGCTAAAGAGGTCAAAAACGACCTCCCTAACTTCCGTTTCGCCGCCATTGACAGCATGACCAATTGCATGGAGATGGGCTGGCCCGTTATCGCCGCCGCGAAAGCCGCCAAAACGGGCGCCGGCCTTGACAACTGCATTCAGGCGGCGAACGCAAGCCTGCATTCCACGCGATTCGTGTTTGCTCCCGAATCGCTGCTGTTCCTGCAGAAGGGCGGCCGCATCGGAAAAGCCGCCGCGCTCATCGGCAACATGATCAGCCTCACGCCCGTGCTCACCGTAAACGACGGCGAAGCAAGCACCTTCTCGAAATGCCGCACGCAGAAAAAAGCTCTTGCGAAAATGCTCCAGGTGCTCGGCGAAGATACGGCACCGAGCGGCCTTAAGAATCTCGTCGTCCACTACATCGGCAGCAAAGCGCCGGCCGTGCAATGGGCCGAAGAGAAGGTGGCGCCGTTCATCGGGTTCATGCCCCGTGTCGTGCCGGCGAGTCCGGTTATCGGCGTGCACGTCGGCCCGGCCATGGGCATCGCGTACGAATGCAACGCTCCCATTCCGAACAAATTCCACAGCAGCGAACCGGAAATCATCGTATGCTAGCGATTGCGCCGCATAAACGCGGCGCGATTTTTCTGTCGGCGGTTGATGGGAACGCCGACCGCATCCAAAACAGTCTCGAAACAAAGGGCGCTGGCATTCGAAGAGTGCGCGAGCAACGGCTCGGTTGAATCTGAAAAGACTGCAGAAAAGCGGCCTGCGAACTGGGCATATTCTGAACAACCGCTTGCTGGCCGAGAAAGACGCGTGCAAACGCGTCGCAATCAGAGACGCAATTCCACCAACAGAAAGGCCACCGTGCTTTACATTCTTACAGGCGATGTACAAATCGGAAAAACTCGCTGGCTGCAGGCGCTCGTAAGCGACCTCGAAGCACGAGGAGCCGTATGCGACGGCGTAATTGCGCCTGGCGTATGGCGCGAAGACGAGGCGGGCGGCTTCGATAAGCTCGGCATCGACAACGAGCTTCTGCCAACGCATGAGGTGGTGCATTTCGCACGACGCGACGATTTGGCCCGCGCCGATTGCGCGTTTGACGCCAACGCGCAATCGGCCCAAGCGAAGCTTCGCTGGCATATCTCAGACAAGGCTATCCAAAAGGTGAACGCGCATTTCGATGCGCTCATCGAAGCCGCAAAGGAACCTCAAACAGTCGATATGTCAGAATGCTCATGCATCCATGCCGACCAGACGAAGCGCATGCTTATCGTTGACGAGCTGGGACGCCTCGAGCTCTTGCACAACGAAGGCCTCACGAGCGCCATGGAGTTGCTAAAGCGCGGCCCTGAAGAGCGCTACGAATGCGCCCTGCTCGTCGCACGAGACATGTTCGACTTGCACCGCCTAGCCGAGATGCGCTTTGCGGCCGCTTGGGGCGGCTCCAAGCGCATCTCCCCCACCGATGAAGCGCGCGACGAGATCGTCGCTTCCGTTTTAGGCCTTTAGAGCCACCAGCGGCCCCAAGCGCTCCTTCAAGCGCCCACCGAACGTTCCTCTCTAGCAGTTCCTGGACGGACTAGGAGTGCCTCGGACAGCTAAGGCTCGACAATAATCCTAGAATCACGTCAACCGCGCCATGCAGCTCGATATCGCCATCAGGGTCTGCGGTTATGCCTCGGGTCACAAGCTCGCGCGCAAATGCTTCGGAGGCAACGAGCCGTTCCATCTCTTCATTGGAAGCAGACACGAAGCCCCACTGGCCGCAGGAGGCCGCCGTAACATCCCTATAACCGCCTTCGGGGGCCTCGTCGGAGATGTCGACTTCATCGCAGCACCACCGGCCGGCCCATTCATCCTTAGGGTCGTCACATGGCGAAAGCAGCCAAGGAATGGGATCGAATCTAGACCACGAATAGTTGCCGCTGTAGAAGCACACCGAATCGACCGGCGCTCGATCGCGATCGACGTACTCACCGCGAGTTTTGTTCACGGCATAGCGATAATGGCGAACATCAAGCTCGAAAAGCCCATCGTATGGAACCTCGTCAGAATCTGGGGCATCGCCATACACGGCACGCATTAATCCCCTCGAATCAGAGAAAAGACCCGAAACGTCAACGAACGAATCGAGGACGGTTTCATAGGGATACCCGCCGAAAAGCTTCCCAACTGGGCTTTCCTTCTCTGGATTGAAGTAATCGCCGATAAACAAAACGGGGTCTCCGCGCCACGGCCCCGCCATAAGCGTGCAAGCGGCGTCGGTGTATCGGATGCCAAGCTCGCTGGCGATACTGAGCATGAACCCGAACTCGCTAAAGACGTCAGCCTCGATCCATTCCTTCTTCTTCGGGTTCGCCCACATGAAATACTCGCCCATATCGCATCACTCGAAATACGAATCGATGCCACGAGCATCTATGAGTTCGCGAGCCATAACCTGGCCTTCGATCGCTTCCTGCAAGCGCTTGGCGTAATAGGTTTGCCCGAGAAGTTCCTCGATGCGCTTCATATCTTCTTCGCTCACGGCATATTTGGATTGCGCTTCCATTTCTCCCCTCGCATTCGCTCGATTCGGCATCAAAAACCCACTGGCTCTATTTAGGAGCCAACATAGCGCAATAAAGCAAAAGGAATGTCCAACACATTACCCAGCTGCATTTTTACCTTGACGAGGGCTTTATCTGTTTCGCCTCATAACGAATGTGACCAAAACGCTCCGCACGATAGGGGCCAACATTCGATGGCGCTGGGGCCCAGCGTGGCATCGGACCGCGCGAGCAATAACGAAGACGACGGGAATGCGCGAACGCGGTTCAACCGAACGGAAGGGCTATCGAATCGATCGAGGAGCGGACGACGCGTCGAATGCCCACCACCGAAGCTCCTAGGCGGATTGCGTCGGGCAACAATCGGAAACCATGGACTGATGGCAGAAAACCGCGCAATGGGGCCTCATTGCAGCGATTGTGGATCATATTGTCAAAATACGCCACAATGGGGCCTCTCAGCACCGCAACGGAATGCCCTGGAGGAGGCTCTTGAGATACGTAAAGCGCGCCTGAATTCGTTTGACCTGGCCTTTTAAGAACGAGATTTTTTACGCAGCGTCAAAACCGACATTTCTTTCGCAAAATAACGCTGCAATGAGGCCCCATTACAGCGTTTTATGACAGGAGAGATGAAAATGGAAGCATTCATCGAGTAACGGAAACGAGCCAGTCCAAAAAGGACGGATTTACTTGCGGGCAAAGCGAGTGGGCCAATGGCTTCTCTTAAACCGAACGAAACGCAGCGCCCAAAAGAACTCCCTGCTACGCGACGTCAGGTCGCTTCAAACAAAAACCCGTTCGTCGGAACGAGCTTTTGCCAAAACAGGCCTGGCGGTCATCCGACCTGCAGCATTCGACGGCGGCCCAAAGAGAGTCCTGGCCGCGCTTCGCGCGCCTCGAGCCCTCGGGCTGAAACCTTCGGGCAACCAGGCCCTCAGGCTAAAGCCTTCGGGCGCGTTCCCGAAAACCGCCCACTGGACGGTTTTCTTAACGAGATTCCACCTCATCGATTCGAATTCCTGCCAAAGAGGATGGGGCGTGCTCTTATTGACATAGGTCAATAAGATGCAACGAGCGATGCCCTGGCGAGTGCAGTTCGTCCCGAAAGCAAGGCGAAGCGTATCGAGAAATACATGAGCCGAAGCTTGAAGGCGAAATGCGTCGTCAAGGCACCGTGCAGCGACAACAAAAAAGCCCGTTCGTTAGAACGGGCTTTCAACTAAAACAGGCCAGGCAATCGCCTGACCTGCAGTATTCGATGGTAGCCTGGAGGGGATTCGAACCCCCGATCTCCGCCTTGAGAGGGCGGCGTCCTAAACCGCTAGACGACCAGGCCATGCGTGCTTCAATTAAGCAGCTTGATTAGCATACAGGATTCTCCCAGAAATGCAAGAAGAATTTTAAATTTATTCGAAATCATAGAGGTCTTTTGTAGCCTCGCGGAATTCGTCATAAATCTGGGCGGCGATTTCCTCATCATCAAGAAGCTCGAACTCGCAGGGCTGGCCTTCTTCGTCAAGGTCGGTCACTTCAAGAATCAAAACCTCGCCCGAAGAGCCCGCCGGATCATCCTCGTCAACCGGGAAGAAGAAACCGAAGCGCTGCTCATCATGCAAAATGAGACCCAGGAACTCGAGCTGAGAGATTTCGCCCTTCTCGTCCTCGAACTCGAACACCATGCCCTCTTCGACGGGCGGGGCGAAGTTGGGCGCGGAGCCCTCGCGGATTTCTGCCATTGCGCATCCTCTCTAGTCTGAAGCGGCCGTGCCGCCTTACGCATATCGTGCCCATTATCGCATCTCGCACGGCAGCGCGCGAGCCGTTCCGCGCAAGCCCGCAATTCATCACGAAATGAGCGCGCGGGCAAACCGGGGCGCACCAACACGCTAAGATGAAGCAACCGAGCATTCAGAAGCAAGAGGCAAGCCTCGTGAGAACGAGCCACGCCAACCCTCGACGCCATCACGCGCACCAAAGCACATCCGCAGAAGGCCAAGGGATGTCTTCAGCGATTGGGCCTCTATACAAAAGGAGAAGCAAGCGCGCAAGCATTCTCAGCTTCGCAACGCATAGCTGCAGATACTTGCGCAATCGCCTAAGATAATCCCCTGCGGCAATCACTCGCAACAACTATCAACGGCTTCCAGCAGCATCGCCCACAACACTTGAGCGTCAAAATTACCGCACGAAAAAAGCCCGCATGCATATGCGGGCTTTTCGGAAATCTTAAGCCTCAATAGGGCCGTTAAGCATCGACGTGGCTATTTCTTCTTGCGATTCGCCGACTTCGAGCGATTCGACTTCTGGCGATGCGTCGACTGTTTCGTCGCCTGTACGGGCTGCGCGGCGGCCGCGGCGGTCGCATTCTCGCCCGAGTCTTCTGCAGAAGCCTCAACAGAAGCGCCTTGAGCCGTCGAAGCTGCCGTATTCGCGGCAACCGGAGCAGCCGAAGCAGCGCCCTCGGCCTCAGCAGTCTTCACGGGTTGCGGCAGGCGATTGAGGAACCAGCGCACCACCGTGTCGCCGTATTTACGCTGCAGCTTGGCGTAGCGCGTCTCGCGCGTCTTCCAAATGACGTAAATCGGCGTTGCGATGGCGTAGGACGAATACGCGCCCGCGATCAAGCCGACCGTCATGGCCAACGCGAAGTCCTTCAGCGTCTCGCCGCCGAACAGGAGCATAGCCACAACCGGAATGAGCGAGGTGATGGACGTGTTCAGCGAACGAATGAGTACCTCGTTCACCGAATGGTTCGCCATGGTAGCGAACGTGCACTTCACCGAATCGTCCTTCATGTTCTCGTTGATGCGATGGAAGACGACCACGGTATCGTAGAGCGAATAACCCAGAATCGTGAGCAGCGCGGCGATGGTATTCGGCGTAACCTCGCGGCCGACCAGCGCATACACGCCAAACACGAGCACGAGGTCGTGCAAAAGCGCGATAACCGCCGACACGCCCATCTTGTAATCGCGGAAGCGAATCGAGATGTAGGCAATAATCAAAATCAGCGACACGAGGAACGCGAGCAGCGAGCTTTGCACGACCGATGCGCCCCAGTCGGGACCGATGGTGGTCACCTCGAAGCTGTCGGTGCTCCAACCGAACTCGTCGGCCACCTGGTTCGCGATGTGCGTCGCATCTTCGGCCGAGGTAGTGGTCATGCGAGCGAGAATGCCCGTATCGCCATCGGCGTTCGTGGTTTGCAGCACGGGATCGCTCACGCCCGCATCGTCGAACGCGTCGCGCACCTGCTCGATGGTGGTGTCGCCGGTGCCGTGGAACGTGACCGACGTGCCGCCGACGAACTCAATGCCGAACTGCAGGCCGCGCACGCCAATAATCACGGCGACGAGCACCATGGCGACAGCGGCGGCGGAAAGGAAGTACTTCTTCAGGCCCAGCACGTTGATATCAAGCTTGATGAAGCGGCCGCGCACGTCTTTGCGGCTTTCGGCTTGCTTCTCGCCTTGGAAATACGGCGCGGCATCTTCGCAGTCGCGCACGCCCCAGAAGCCGGGGTGCTTCGCGATGCAGCGCGGCGCGAGCAGGCGAATGATCGGCGCCTTGAATAGCAGCATCATCGCGATGTCGCACAGAATGCCGAGCGCGAGCGTAAGGCCGAAGCCCTTGACCGATGCGCTCGCCAAGAAGAACAGCGTGAGCGCGGAAACAAGCGTTACCAGGTCGGCGTCGATGGAGGTCAGGATGCCATGGCGCACGCCCGTGATGGACGCGGCGCGCACGCTGCGGCCCATGCGAATTTCCTCACGGAAGCGCTCGAGCGTAAGAATCGACGAGTCGGCGGCCATACCGATGGTGAGCACGACACCCGCGATGCCCGCCATCGACAGGCTGAACAGGCCGAAATGCGAAAGCAGCGCCAAAATGCCCAGGTACAGGCACGCGAACACGGCCATGGCGGCGGCGGTGATGAGGCCCAGGCCATGGTAGAAAAGAAGCAGGTAGAGCATAACGAGCGCCAGGCCAATTGCGGCGACGAGCACGCCAGAAGCAAGCGCGTCTTGGCCAAGCGTCGGGCCGACGGTTTGGCTCTGCGCGTACTCGAAGCTCACCGGCAGCGAACCCGACTCGAGCACGGTCTGCAGCGCCTTGGCTTCGTCCATGGTGTAGTTGCCCGTGATGGACACGTTGCCGCCGGAAATCACGCCCTGCACGGCAGGAGCGCTTTGCACCTTGCCGTCGAGGATGATGACGATTTTGCCATGGTCGGCCGCGAGGTCACGGGTCGCTTCCTCAAACGCCTTGGCGCCCTCGGAATTCAGCGTGATGTCGACCGCGTAGTTCGCCGACGCCTCGCTTTCCTTATCAACCGTCACGCGCGTGATGTCGGAGCCGGTCACGAGCGGCGTGTAGGTGCCCTCGGGCACTTCGAGGTCGTAGCTCTGCTTGCCCGTGGGGAATTTATTGCCAGCCGCGTCGGTCACGGTTTCCTGCGTGACGTACTGGCCGTTGTCAATCTTGGTTTTCACCGTTTCGTCGGTGAAGGAATCGAGGCGCGCGAACTCGAGCTTGCCGGTACGGCCGATGGTGTCGAGTGCGGCCTCGGTGTCGGAAAGGCCAGGAATCTGCACGAGAATTTGGTTATTGCCCTGCAACGAAACCGACGCTTCGCTCGCGCCGAGCGCGTTAACGCGGCTCTCGATAATGGAGCGCGACTTTTCCATGTCTTCGCTGGAAACGGCGTCGCCCGAGGTGCTTTTCGCGGTGAGCACGACCGACAGGCCGCCCTGAATGTCGAGGCCCTGGTTGATTTTCTCCTGAGGCGGCATAAATGCGAACACCGACCCCAGCACCAAAAGCACGGTGGCGATGAGCAGCCACACATTGCGGCGATTCACATGCTGCGACGATTTCTTCTTGCGGTCGCGAGCAGGCTTGAGGCTTGCGGCCTCTGCTTTTTCGGACTTCATACGGCTCTTTCCGTGACGTATCGCCCCTGCGCATAGGCGCAATAGGGCATTTTCTATAGAACTTCGACATTATGCCACACTCAGAAGAATCACGGGTAACTTTCCACGCAAGCAGCCGAAACGGAGCGAGTTAGAGAGAGGGCGCCCTCATGGCGCCAAAAAAGATGCGCCTACTTTTTTCGAAACGAAACCCTGCATTGCAAACCAAATCACCAGCAGCGCGTTTTAGTGTTTTCCGGAGACGTTAACAAGGGCCACGTCGTGGGAACTTTCCGGGCATGTTATCGCCGTCGCGAGGTCCGCGTCGTGCATGACGTGTCTCCAAATGCGCGAAAATGGCAGAGATTTGCGGTTGTGAACGGTCGATAAGCGTGATTTGAGACACTTCGGACCCGTACGACATCATAAGCCCAGGTCAGATTTCGCGCGACTGCCTACATTCTCAATTCAATCGTGCACAACCGCAAATTTGTGCCATTTTTTCGAGAAACGGGACAAAATAATGAGCAGCGAACGTTTCCAGGGTTGAGTTCGGTGCCCCAGAAACGAAATCACAGCGCTTCCAGAGCTGAGCATGCAGCATTTCCAAGGTCAAGTGTCGGTGCTTCTAGGGCCGAGTTCGCAGCGCCCTCCGCTCTCGTCCCGACCCCACGCCACTTCGCGAGTCGTGCATATAGTACCTCCAGCCAATCAAGCGAAAGAAATCGAGCAAATTAAGGCGGTTGACAAGAAACGCTCGAGCGGTCAATAGGAAACGACCGAAAACGATTGGCGAGCCGCGCTTAATCAGTCGATTGGGAAAGACCGAGCGCGGTCCATAAGCAGAACGCATTCCCCGGGCGGAAACGCGCCTATGGGGCGAAAACGCAGCCCGTGGGCGGGAACGCGCCAATCCCCCATCGGATTCCCAAACCGAAAAGAAAACTCCTTAGACGGAAGGCGCCACATTCTTTGACTCCGCCCCATAAAGAAGGGGCCGACCCCTATGGGCCGACCCTCTAATGCAATCTATGAGATTCGACAAAACGCGCAGCGAACACGGCGGCCCATTTAGTCAACGGCGAATACTTCGATACGAGTGCAAGTTCAATGCCGTCCCGCATTCGCCATCCGCGATGCTGTCTCGCATTGACGCTAAGCGCGTGCATTTTCGATGCCATTGCGCGTTTATTGCGTCATCGGGATCGCCACGCAAGCATGGCAGCATGCGAATCTAGCGCGGCTCACATACGCCAGCGGCTTACTCGCCTGCAACAACTTACACGCTCGCAGCCATCCACGCATCCGAAACACCACACGCTTGCAACAACTTGCGCGCCGGCAACCTTACGCGTTCGCGGCAGCCTTGGCGTTGGCAGCGGCCGGAGCAGCTTCCTTCTTCTCGGCGGTGCGAGCAAGAATGTTCGCGTACACGGCGCCCGAGATGTTGTGCCACACGCTGAACACGGTGCCGGGCACAGCGGCGAGCGGCATGGTGGCGAAGTGCGTCAGAGCCAGCGAAGTTGCGAGACCGGAGTTCTGCATGCCAACCTCGATGGAAAGCGTGCGCATCTGCGCCTTGCTCAGGCCAAGCACGCGGCCCACGCCGTAGCCGAACGCATAGCCAAGCATGTTGTGCAGCATAACCACCGCGATGATGAGCAGGCCGCTCGTCATGAGCTTAGCAGCATTCGCGGAAACAACGGCCATGATGATCAGAGAGATGGCAATAACCGAAATAAGGGGCAGAACCTTGCCGAACACCTCGGAGACCTTCGGGGCCACGGCGTTGATGATGAAACCGAGCACGATAGGAACAAGCACAACCTGAACGATGGACATGAGCATGCTCACATAGCTCACGTCAATGGACTGACCGGCGAGCAGCAGCACGAGAGCCGGGGTCACAACAGGAGCCATGATGGTGGTGCACGCGGTCATACCAACGGAAAGCGCGACATCGCCCTTGGACAGATACGTCATCACGTTAGAGGACGTGCCGCCCGGGCAGCAGCCAACGAGAATGACGCCAACGGCGAGCTCGGTGGGCAGCTGGAAAATGGTCACGAGCAAAAACGCGAGCAGCGGCATAACGATGAACTGCGAGCAGATGCCAACGATAACGGCCTTGGGCTTGGTGAAAACGACCTTAAAGTCGGAAAGCTTGAGCGTCATGCCCATGCCGAACATCACGATGCCAAGGAGCGTATTAACCCAGCTCGTGGGTAGTACGGAATGAACGGGGCCTGGAATGATCAGGGCAATAATCGCTACCGCCAAAGCGATGATTGCCATGTACTTCCCTGCGAAATCACTTACTTTCTCAAGCGTTTTCATTTTCGACTTCCTTTCCGAAACGCTTCGCCGCGCAGCGCATTCCCAGCAGGGGTGAAACGCTCGGGTCGTGGCGGAAAGGTCGATCGTAGTGCGAATTACCAGTGCTCGGCAGTGCGCGTCTACGACGTACATGCCCTATGCATGTGAACGCAAGTATAACTATCGCACACTAAAGTGCAAGAGCATTTTCCGGCATTTTGGAAAAATGCTTTGATAATCAAAGAAACCCAGGTGAAACGCCTCTGAAATGTGGCGGAAATGAGACAGCCATATGAAGAGGCCTGCATAATAAGAAGCAGAACGAATCGCCCCGTAAACCAAAAGCCGGCTTGCAGCGCAATGCCACAAGCCAGCTCTCTCACGTATCAAGATAAATGAAACGCACTATGCGTTCAGCGCGGCCTCCACGGCTTCGAGCACGCCGTCGATGGCGACCGACTGCTTCTCGCCGGTAGCGCGAGGCTTCACTTCCACGGAGCCCTCTTTCAGACCGCGCTTGCCCACAACGACCTGCACGGGCCAACCGATAAGGTCGGCATCGGCGAACTTCACGCCCGCGCGCTCGTCGCGGTCGTCAAGCACCACTTCCCAACCGGCGCACGCGAGCTCGTCGGCGATTTTGGCAGCAGCCTCGGTCACTTCGTCGGGCTTGCCGGAGAGTGGAATCACGCACACGTGCGCCGGGGCGATGCCCACGGGCCACACGATGCCGTTCTCATCGTGGCTCTGCTCAACGGCGGCAGCCATGCAGCGCGACACGCCCACACCGTAGCAGCCCATCACGAACGGTTTCTCGACGCCGTCTTCGTCCATGAAGGTAACGCCCATGGCCTCGGAGTACTTCGTGCCCAGCTTGAAAATCTGGCCGGCCTCGATGCCGCGCGCGATGGAAAGAGGCTTGCCGCACTTCGGGCAGGCGTCGCCCTCCTTCACCATGCACAGGTGCTCCCAGGCATCCACCGTGAAGTCTTCGCCCTGCTTGGCGCCCGCAAAATGGAAGCCGTCGACGTTCGCGCCCACGAGCCAGCGCTCGATGCCGCGCAGGCTTTCATCGGCGGCAATCTTCACACCCTCGGGCAGGCCGACCGGGCCCATGGAGCCCTTCACAAGGCCCGCTTCCTTCATTTCGGCGTCGGAAAGCGGCGTGAACTCGCCAAGCAAGTGCTCGACGGCCACCTCGTTCACCTCGTAGTCGCCGGGAACGAACAGCACCCACAACGCTCCGTCGGAAGCCTTGCAGGAGAGTGCCTTCACGCAAGCGTTTTCAGTGGTGCCCAAGAACGCGGCGAGTTCCTCGATGGTGTGCACGCCTGGGGTCTCGAGCTTCGTAAGCGCGTCGGCCGCATACGCCACGGGGTGCGGCGTTGCCTGGGCGGCTTCGGTGTCGGCCGCATAACCGCAGGTGCAGCTCGCGATTTCGGCTTCACCGGTATCGGCGAGCACCATGTATTCCTCGGAAGCATTGCCGCCGATCTGGCCCGAGTCGGCCACGACCACGCGGTAGTCGAAGCCCATGCGGTCGAACATGTTGATGTAGGCCTCGCGCATGCGGGCGTAGCTGGCATCCAGGCCGGCCTCGTCGGCGTCGAAGCTGTAAGCGTCCTTCATGATGAACTCGCGGCCGCGCATGAGCGCAAAGCGCGGGCGGCGCTCGTCGCGGAACTTCACCTGAATTTGGTAGAGGTTCTTCGGCAGGTCTTTATAGCTGCGAAGCTCGTTGTTCACCAGGTCGGTCACGATTTCCTCGTGCGTGGGGCCAAGGCAGAACTCGTTGTCGTGGCGGTCGGTCACGCGCAGAAGTTCGGGGCCATAAACGTCCCAGCGGCCCGAACGATGCCACAGCTCAGCGGGCTGCACGAACGGCATAAGAATTTCCTGGCCGCCGTGGGAATCCATTTCCTCACGCACGATGGTCTCGATTTTGCTAATGACGCGCATGCCGAGCGGCAGGAAGGTGTACAGGCCGGCGGCTTCTTTGCGAATCATACCCGCGCGAACGAGCAGCTTCGCCGATTCAATGTCGGCGTCAGAGGGATCTTCCTTCAACGTGGGAGCGTAAATGTCGCTCATGCGCAAAACGGGCTGTTTGCGAATGTTTGCCATGGGTGGTTCCTTTTCTATGTTGGTTCCAATGCGGAAATTGAACGCGTGGTTACAGCGGTGATGGGCGCGCTCGACAACGCGGCGGAAAACGGTGCGGTCGAAGCGTTTCAGCAGCGTCGCAGGCGACGGCGCAAGAGGTCGATGCATCGAGCGATGGCGCGATGCGACTAAGCCAGCTTTTCGAGCTCTTCCATCAGCGCGTCTACGATATCGGCCTCGGGCACTTTTCGCAAGACCTCGCCGCGTTTGAACACGACGCCCGAGCCCGCGCCGCACGCCACGCCAAGGTCTGCGTCGGCAGCTTCGCCTGGGCCGTTCACGACACAGCCCATAACGGCGACCTTCACGGGCTCAACGCGATTCGCGAGGCGCGCATCAACCTTCTTCGCGAGGTCGATGAGGTTCACCTGGCAGCGGCCACACGTGGGGCAGCTGATGATTTCGGGGCCGCGGCGGCGCAAGTCGAGCGCGGCGAGCAGCATCCAGCACGCGCGTACCTCTTCGGTGGGCTCGTCGGTGAGCGAGATGCGCATGGTGTCGCCGATGCCCTCATTTAGAAGAATGCCCAGGCCGCAAGCCGATTTAATGACGCCCTGCATGAGCGTGCCAGCCTCGGTGATGCCAATGTGCAGCGGCACCTGCGGAATTTCCTGTGCGAGCGCGCGGTAGGTGGCGATGGTCGCCTGCACATCGTGCGCCTTGGCCGAAACCACGACGTCGCCGAAATCGCGTTGCTCGAAATGGCGCACGTACTCGACGGCCGACGCAGCGAGTTTTTCGGGAAGCGTAAGGTCGCCTCGAGCCTTCAGCGCGTCGTCGAGCGAGCCAGCGTTCACGCCAACGCGAATGGGAATGTGCGCAGCGCGGGCGGCTTCGATGACTTCGTCGGTCTTTTCCCAGCCGCCGATGTTGCCGGGGTTGATGCGCAGCTTCGCAGCTCCGCGGCGGGCGGCTTCGATGGCGATGCCCGCATCGAAGTGCACGTCGGCGACCACCGGCAGGGGGCTTTTCGCGCATACTTCGGCGAATTGGTCCAGATAGACGCGACGCGGAATGGCCATGCGCACCACTTCGCAACCTGCCGCCTCGAGGGCGCGAATTTGGCGAAGGTTCGCTTCCACGTCGTCGGCGGGAGCGTTGAGCATCGACTGCACGACGCACGACGCGCCGCCGCCCATGGGCACTCCGCCTACGCTCACGCGGCGCGTGCGCTGGTTCGGGCGCGACGAGCCGGCGGCGCTCGGCGATATAGCAGCGCCAGACGCAACGACAGCGCCGACGCCAGCGGCGGCGGACGCAGCGGCGGTCGACGCAGCGGTCGTAGCGCTCAGGCCGGCGAACGATGCGCCAGGCGCCAGGGCGGCATCGGTCGAAGCCGCAGTTGCCTGCGCATCAACGCTGAGCATATTCGTTTCACAAGCTTGCATATTTCCCCTTTTGGTCGGGCATAACCGTTTAATTTTACGCCCAAAAGAGCCCAGCGGGAACCACAAAGCCCAACAGCGCAGTTTCGCCATGCGGGAGAGGATACCGTTCCGTTCGCCACGACGAATCCACCAAGAGCGGCAAACTTGACCAATGCCACCCTATCCCCTTCGGGTAGCGTCCACCATCTTCTCAAGCGCCGAATCAGAGAAGCCATCGCTGTAGGCGCTTGGGATGACAACCGTTCCGCCCGAGCTCTTTACGCTTTCATAAAGCAGGTGCATTGTACGCAAACGCAGCGCAATGTCGTTTTCCTTGTATTGATCCGCCGCCTCAACGAGCATAGAGGAGATGTCTTTTTCGACCTCGGCGAGTACCATTCGAGCATTTTTTTCACGCTCCGCTTGGGCCTCGGCGCTCATCGCCTCTTGCAAGCTTTCAGGAATCACAATGTCGCGAATCTCGACCGACAGGATTGTAATGCCCCACTGGCTCGTTTTTTCCTCGATGACTTCCTGCAGCTCCTCGTCAAGCTGATTACGTCGCACAGCAACCTCGGAAGCGCTCGCGCGGCCAATGGCATCGCGCAACGCCGTCTGAGCAACAAGCGATACGGAATTGTAGTAATTCTCCACCTCAAGCGCTGCTTTTTCGGCGTCCCATACCATCCAGAACAAAACCGCGTCGACGTTAATCGGCACCAAGTCGCTCGTTAACGTGGCCTCAGCGCCAAAGCCCGTGAGCATAACGCGCTGGTCGGCAACGAGTGCAACTTGTTCAAAAATAGGAATGGTGAAATAAACGCCAGGGCCTTTCGTGCGGCTGTACTTTCCCAAACGCAACACAACAACCTTTTCCCATTGCAGCGCAATATGAATCGACATGCTCGCAAGCACCGCAACAAGAAGGGAGCCGCCAAGCGTCCATACGGTTGCGTCCCCGAAAGCTAAGCGGCACGCGCCGAACGCGATAATGAACGCCGCCGAGAAAACGAATGCGGAAAACAGCACTGATCCATTTTGCGATGTCTTGCGGTCGGTTCGTGAATTATATTTCTCAATAGAAGCCGCTTTTTGAGCGCGACGTTCACGCCTTGGGGCCTTTTCCTCTTTCATTCAGATTCCTTTTCTCGGAAAGAATCGCCTGGGATTCCAGTTGAATCTCATGCGCCACATCGAGCATGCGCAGGCGCACCTCGTCGAGCGACATGCCCATCGACATACATCGACGAATAGCATCGTCCAAAACCGTATCGACCGCCGACAGCATGTCCTCGCACGATTCGCGCGCTATTTCTTTAACGAAAACGCCACGGCCGCGCACGCTCAGCACATACCCCGAGTGCTCGAGGTCGACGTAAGCCTTGCTGACCGTGTTGTAATTGATGGACAAATCTGCCGCGAGGCTGCGCACGCTCGGCAGCTGCTCACCTGGCTCGTAGTGGCCGGTTTTGATGAGGTAGACGAATCGATTGCGCAGCTGGACCCACACCGGTAAACCCGACGTTTCATCTAGCTTGAAATCTTGCATGCGCACCCCATCAGTATTATTGGCCAACAGCACGATTGTAGCGAAAAAGTCCCGCTAATGCAGGCCGGCGCTCACAAGGCATAAGCGCAAAGCAAGGCCGCCGAAAACGCACAGAACGTCAGAGACGGGAAGCGTGACAGCTTGCCGAAGCGACGCGGGGGCAATTTCTCGGATAAGGGGAATGAGCAAACCGCACATCACTACCCCACCAAGAAACCATACCTCCAAATCGCCTGAAAACAGCAGCATGCATGAATCGGCCGCACGCCCGCCGCGGTTCATCGCTCCCGCCAGGAACGACGCAAGAAGGCACGCCTCAATCGCCAGGACAATAATATGTCCCCAACGCAATGCCGCATTTGCGCCTTCGAGCATCCAGGTGTCACGCAAGAGCGAACCCGCAAACGCACAGCCCGAAAAGCCCATCGACAACGCCGAGGCAACGAAGAGGGCGACCAAAAGGGGGCTCGTCCAAAATGCGACAGCCTGCGTCGACATGAGATATACGCCGGTATAGGCCATAACAGCAATGGAAAGCAGAATGCACACGACCTCGCAAACCCTATATGCAGCGATTGGAGCCCTCACGCGAACGACGAAATAGTTCGCAAAAACAAGCAGGGCCGAGCACACGATAAGCGCAGTAAGGAGCATCGTTCCGTAAGCGAGCACCGATGCCGATGACGGGCGCACAAACAACATTACAAAACGTTCCGGCTTGCCTAAATCAAGAAGCAAGCACAACGCACCGCACAAGACGATGACGAAGCCCCATAGAAAACATCGGTTCCGCCATTCGTCAAACGCCGCTATCTCGATTTCATTGCAGTCGAGCGCGCAATGAAACACGAGGCTCGCGAATGCGGATACGAACAACAAGCCCGAGCCAAAGCCGCCCAAGAATAAATACACTATGACAAAAGCGCTGAACATGCCCTCCCCCTTGCAACGCATTGCCCTGTACGCATCGTCGCAAAAGGAGCGGCCAATCGCAAGTGCGAATCAACCCTCACGATAGGCAAATGTGCCATCCGATTCGTTGAATGCGATACCGAAACGCGCAGCAAGCGACCGTTCGAGTCCAAACACCAGATCTCCTACGCCTCGATAGTAGTCGGTTTTGGCGTGCTCGTTCACCAAAAAGCGCCATGCGGAAACCCAGGGGAGCATATGCTGCGCCAGGAATTGTTCAAGGGCCGTCGCCGCCGCGCCCGCAGACGCCGCATCGTTTTCCCGAATTCCGCGCACCTGTTCTCGCATGAGGTGCGCGCAGAACGCCAGCATGAGTCCAAGCGCATCATCGGGCTCCTTGCCAGATCGCTCGAATTCCAAGCCCCATCGCGCATACTCGCGATGCACCGCAATAGTCGAGCGGCCAAACATTGTGGAATTGGGCTCAGTATAGACCGATTCCACGATTGGCGCTTCCGGCGCGCCCGCTCCCGCGAAAAGCCGCAGCCAATCGCGAGCCGCCTCGTTCGCCGCAGAGCAGGCGTCATCGACATTGGAACACCACGACGAAAGCAGCTCAAGACCGCCTCGCACTGCAAGGTCGTCTCCACCAAAGGGAGATTCCGAAAATGCATCGACCTGCACGCATTGCGCAATCCACGCCTCATCGGGCTCGCACTGCACAAGACGCGCGGCCAAATCGAAAGCAACACTCGCCGAGGCGAGTTCTTCACTATTCATTCCCATTCGGAACCCCTCCAAACAATAAGGGGAGGAGCATGCGCCCCTCCCCTGAATTGACGCCGCTAGAGCTCTTCGTCCAAGCTTACAACGGAACCCGTGCCTTCACCCGATTTTTGAGCATTGGGATGCGGGTTGACAATGAAGTTCGCACCCGTGCTGTTTTTCGGCAGGGGTTCAACCTCAACGTCGCCCTCGCCGTATTTGGCAATGAGCTCGTCTTTGTCGCCCCAATCGAGAGCGCGCATCGGACAAGCCGTGACGCAAATCGGCTTGCCGCCCGCTGCGATCTCCGCCGCGCACATATCGCACTTGTTCACCAAGCCAGTTTCCTCGACGAACGTGGGGACGCCGTACGGGCATGCCGTGATGCACGTTTTGCAACCAATGCACGTCTCTTGGTCGATCTTGACAACGCCCGTTTCCTCATCTTTGGAAATCGCGCCCGTCGGACAATTTCCCAAACAAGCAGGAACGTCGCAATGGTTGCACGCCATCGAAATCTTATAGCCGAACACGCCGTTCGGAACGTAGCTTCCCGCTTCGTTCTTCTCCCACGTGCCGCCTTGGTATTCAAACACGCGACGGTACAAATTGTTCACGCCGAGCTTATAGGTTTCCTTACAGGCGACCTGGCAGGTCTTGCAACCCGTGCATTTGGAAGAATCGAAATAGAACGCATACTGAACCGTTTTTGCCATGACAATCGCCCCTTTCTATTCTTCCTCGATACCGACAGGCATCACGATCGGGCATTCCTTATCGGGAACGAGCTTGATATCGCCCGTGTACTTCTCAACCTGCACAATAGTGCCCGTCCAGGACTGAGATGCTTGGCCGGAGGCCTTCGGTGCCTGCAAAACATTCGGGTCGCCGCCCAGGTCGATGCCCGTAGCTTCATCGATGCGAATCCACGCACCATCCTGCATGGCAACAGACCCCGGAATGATAGTCGGCAGAACCTTTGCCGGGCGAAGGACCTTGCCGTAGGGACTGCTCATAAGAACGATATCGCCGTTCTTGATGCCACGCTCTTCTGCGTCGATGGTCGACATGAAGCACTCCTGAGGGAATGCTTCGCGCAAGCTAACGACATTGTCGTTTACCGTATGGGCGCGGCGCAGCGAATGAGGAGTCCAGAGCAGCAGCGGATATTCGTCGGTCTGAGCACCTTGTCCCTGTTCGGGATCACCCTGCTGCCATTTCGCGATAGGCGAAATGGTGGAATAGCCCAAAGCGTTGGTCAATGCGGCGCACGTCGCGCTATAAATCTCGAATTTGCCCGAAGTCGTTGCCAGAGGATTCTTTTCCGGGTCGGCATAGAATGCTTTCCAGGGAACGCTGGTAAGGCTGTCGTCTTTCTTGCGGGGAATCTTGAACATACCCTTTTCTTTGAACTCGGCAACCGTCATGAGACCCTCTTGCGGTGCCCCCTCAACGCCAAGCTCGTCGATATCATCCTGCGTGATGGTGAGCAGCGGCGCATATGCCATGGTGTCCGCATCGGTCATGTACATAGCACCGGCGAGAGACGAATACGTACGCTCGGCGTCGGTCATGGTGTTGACGGTCTTCGGATCGACATCGAGGCGCTTCGCGAGCTCCTCAGCGATGTAGCCCTCGGACTTCGACTCGTACAAGGGCTCCATAATCTGATCGGCCCAGTACACTGTGTCGGAATTGTTCATCCACGCGAGGTTGCCCTTCTCCCACCACGTCGCAACAGGCAAAACGATGTCGCAATACTGGCGAGACGGGTCGAAGAACGGATTTGCGCCCCATACGAAATCGACCTTGCGGAATACTTTGATTCCAGCGTTCACGTTCGGCATCGAATTAAGCGAGTTTTCATAACCTCCGGCGTAGATGACGTGAATGTCGAGCTTATGCTTGCCGCCAGGCCACGTATCGCGACCATATTCTCCGTCGAGGATAGACTGCCAACACTCGGAATAGTCGACCTTTTCCCATGCGGTGGGGTCTTCCATCTCGCTCCACAATGGAACCGAGCTCAACGATTTCGGAGTAAGGGGGTTTGCGGGATTCTTCTTGAAGCCATCAGAGGAGTCGCCCGCCATGCAATAAGGCGCAAGAGACATGCCTTCGTGCAAACCAACCCATGACGCATAGTTGCCTGGCGTGCCCATGCCGCCGTGCATAAACGCCAGCGTGTAGAAGGCCTGGGCAAACATTTCGCCTGCAGGAATTTTCGTAGTGGATTGCCCTGCGAAGAAATTCGTCTTCTTGGATGCGTGAATCTCCTCTGCCAGGCTGCGAATCTTGTCGGCGGGTACGCCGCAAATTGCTTCCGCCCACTCGGGGGTTTTCGGGGTGCCGTCATAGGTACCCAGAACATAATCTTTGAAATTGTCTTCAGCGGGAGCGCCCTCAGGCATATGGTCGGCATCGAAGCCAACGCAATACTTATCGAGGAAGTCCTGGTCATATAGTCCGTTTTCGATTTGGTGATACATCATGCCGATACAGAAGACGGTATCAGTGCCGGGACGAATGGGAATCCATTCGTCGGCCAAAGCCTGCGCCGTCTGATTGAGCCAAGGCTCAATAATGACGACCTTCCCTCCTGCCTGACGCGCAGCATCGAGCTGATGGGGTGTCTGTCCGCCCTTGTTTGCGGCCCAGTTGCAGCCGAACATGATATGCAAATCACTGTCCTGAAGGGACAACGAGTCGGGGGCGGCAAGCATTCCGCCTGTCATCGTCATTTCAGGAATTGGCCACGAACCCAAAGAGACGGTTCCAAGCTCATGGTGCACAGCGCCGCCCTTGGCGTTAAGCAGGCAAATCACCGGATCGAAATACGTGTCTCCGATGTCGCTATACGCCGCAGCGAGAATGGACTTCGGCCCATAATTGTCATAGGCCTTCTTCATTTCGGCAGCGATATAATCGAGCGCTTCATCCCAGCTGATGCGCTCCCACTCATCCTTGCCGCGCAGCTCCCCGTTCGGATTATCGGGGCTCCAGTTCTTGCGCTTCATGGGATATTTAACGCGAGCTGGAGAGAGCATGTTGCCGATTTGGGCACGTCCGCGCGGGCATGCTCGACGTTGAGGAACCTCGATTGAGTCCTCATCTTGCTCATCGGTGCGAATCTTCAATGGCACGCCATCTTCGACGTACACCCTCAAAAGACAACGTGACGAACCGCAGCTGCAGTTGTTCATGCATGCGCCCGTAAGCCACGTTCCTTTTTCGCCCGACGCTTCCTGTCCTGCTCCCTGCTCACCACCGGATGAACAGCTCGTCAAGCCAACGAGCGATGCCGCCCCTGCCGACAGAGCGCTCCACTTAACGAAATTACGGCGAGTCAACGATGTATCCACGTTTCCCCCTTCAATCGTCTCCCCCCAGACGATTCAGCCTCCCAGCCCATCGCCCGAGACTCAGTTTAAGTATCCTAACTGTCTTATTTTTTTAGGACACTCAATTGAGTTTCAGGCTATCCATATACTCTTCATATGTCAATGTCAGCGATTATTCTACTTATAGCATAATATAATTCAAGACAAACCATTGCCTTGAACGTGTCATATGATAGAGTGACAGTTGTTATAGAAGCTACGGTAAGGGGGATGCCGTGAGATTCATCCTAGCGTTCGCTGTTTCGCTCTTTGTCGCGCTTATCTGTACAGACCAATTGAAAAAAACACCAACCGTCTTTTATTCGCTTTCAATTGCGGCCGTTGCGGTCTATGTTTACGGTATCTCACAGGGTCCAGCTGTCGGCTTCTGGGGCTTTTTCGTCCCATTCATGCAACGCTGCACGCTCGCAATGGCATTCTTTGTCATCGTAATGTTCGTCGGCGTTTTCGACGAGAATTCCCTTGTTCGCAAAAAGTTGCTGCCTGTTCGTCGCCAGCTTTCAATTTGCGGCTGCCTTCTTTGTCTGGCCCATGTTTTCTATTACGCGAAAACCTATCTTGCTCAGCTCGGAAGCTCTCCGCAATTGCACTTTTCCGGCACTTCGGGAAACTTAATTCTTTCTCTCACTATTTCTGTAGTCCTCGTTCTTCTGCTAGCCGTCCTCGGCATAACATCCTGCACCTTCGTGAAAGCGAAAATGAAGGCTTCTTCGTGGAAGAATATTCAACGACTGTCGTACGCATTCTTCGCGCTCATCATAGTGCACTTGGGAATCATCCTCGTACCGCCCGCTCTTTCGGGCAATGCGCCCGCCATCGAAAGCGTCGTTGTGTGGGGGCTCGTGTTCGCCTTATATGCAGTGCTGAAAATCAAAAGAGAAATCAAACTGCGCCGAGCGACAGATGCGGCATAGCCTATGAAGAAAGCTTTTCCATTCCACAGCGTCGCACCCTATCGGCAGAACACCCTCATCGAGCCAACCGAAAGCCGCAAGCAATGAGCGCCAGATTCCAGCGCGTCAAAGCATACTGGGCGACAAGCGTCGCAAATCCATGGGCAAGTTGATCCATCCCATTTGTAGCCATCCATCTTGTCATCTATCTTTCGCAAATGCCCGCCGCATGCGCGTGCCGTGCGGGTATAGTGGACTGCGTGCGAATCACGACACGAAAAGAGCTCGCGCCCGCAAACAGGAAGGAACACACCCATGCAAACCGAAGAGTTCTTCCTGTTCGATACCGTGAACACCATCACGGCACCCGCGTTGGATGCCGAAACCATGACGGCCGTGAAAGACGCCTGCCTTCGCTACGAAAAGCTGTTTTCACGCTTCGACGAGCAATCGCAAATCTATCGCATCAACAACGCTCATGGCGCGCCGGTCGATGTCGACCCCGAATTGGCCCGCTTCGTCGAAACAGCCCTCGCCTACTGCGAGGCCTCGGACGGCCTGTTCGACATCACGATGGGATCGGTCACACGTCTGTGGAATTTCAAGAATGGCACCATTCCCGCCGAAAGCGACGTGCGCGCCGCCCTTGCCCACGTGGACTGGCGAGGCGTGCACGTCACTGGCTCAACCGTGCAGCTCAACGACCCTGACGCATGCCTCGAGCTCGGCGGCATCGCGAAAGGCTACATCGCCGATGGCGTGCTCGACGTGCTTGCACGCCACGGCGTCGAACACGCCATCGTGAATTTGGGCGGCAACGTGGCGGTCATGGGCGGACGCCCCGACGGCGCGCCGTGGCAGGTGGGCCTGCGCCAGCCGATCGCCTCGCACGGAATTCCCGTGACCGCATCGTTCGCGGCCGTGGGCATTACGTCGGGCTCAGTAGTCACGAGCGGCGTATACGAGCGCGCGTTCACGAGCGGCGGCAAAGCATACCACCACATCATCGACCCGCGCACAGGGTCCCCGGCGGAAAGCGACGTGGTCAGTGCCACGGTCGTCTCGCGCACTTCGCTCGAAGGCGACGGCTATTCGACCTCGCTCATTTTGATGGGCGTCGAGGGCGCACTGCAATTCGCCGCACAGCACCCCGAAATCGACATCGTGCTCGTCGATGTTCAAGGCCGCGTATTCGCCACGCCCGGCATAGGCGAGCGCGTCCCATTTCGCCTGCTTAACAGCAAGGGGTAACGAGTTCGCGCGCTAAAAACAGCGGACCCGAGCAATCGCGAGTCCGCCAATTCGTTTCTTTATTCGCGCCAGAAATGCGCGCTTCAAATTCAGCCGTTCTACCAATTCCCGAAGATGAACCGCTGAATATCCTGGTTAAGCATGAGTATGAAAAACCCTATGAACAACACCATGCCCGTCATGGTCATGATGTTCATGACCTTGTACCCCACCTGGCGTTTTGTGAGCTTCTGGAAAATCTCAATCACGAAACGGCCGCCGTCGAGCGGTGGGATGGGCAGCAGGTTCATGATGCCAAGCGATACCGAGATCATCGACATGAAGAACAAGAACTCAAGCGGGCCCGCGTCGGCATATTGCTTCGAGAGCACCGCCATGCCCATGACGCTCGTGGAATTCGACACCGTGTCAGCCGCGGTTTGTGGGTTGAACAGCCCCGCCACGGCAACCGCCACCATGCCGATGTAGTTGAACCCGGCGCTGATGGCCGTGCCCACGTCAACGGTCACGTGGCGCACCACCTCGCCCGCCTCATTCACCATGTCGATGCCAAACACCGAATAGATGAGCACGAACGCCACAATCGCGAACAGCAGATTCATGAAAATGCCCGCGAGCAGAATAACGCAGCGCTTCCAGAACGGCTGCGCGCGATAGGTTTGCGCACGTTCGGCCAAATAGAGCTCATGCGCATCGTCGAACGGACGGGGCGAACCCTCGGCCAGGTCGATTCCTTTGCGCTTATCCTTGAAGGCGCGCGTGCGGAACACGTTGTGCTCGTCGGTCTTCTTCGGCCCCACGAGGCAGCCCCATTCCTCGAGCACATAAAGCGCCTCGATGGCCTCGTCGAGCGTGATGCCCATTTTCTCGGCAACATCGTCGGCGTACACCGTGCCGTTGGCGTAGGCGAATGCGAGCGCGTCTTCGAGGTGCGGGTCTTCGGGGCCCGGCTCCATGCCGCACACCTTCGCGTAGCCGCCAAGGGGGACCGCCGTGACGCCGAACTTCGTGCCACGCCAGGTGAAGCCGATGCTCGGACCCGGCAAGCCCAGCATGAACTCAGTCACGCGCACGCCGAAAGCGCGCGCCGCGAGAAAGTGACCGCCTTCGTGAATGAAGACGAGCACCGAAAGCACTATGACGATGTAGAGAACCATCAAGATGACGTCCATGTATGGCCTTTCGTTGGGATGGCGTCTAGCCGAACTGCCGACGAGCTGGGCCCATCAGCCCCGCATCGAGCGCGCGCCCGCGTCGATTCCGCTGGTCGGCCAGGAAGCGCGCCGCGTGTGCTGTGTGCTTCGTGCCGCGTACGCGTTCTTTTCCGTACCTATTATTTCCGTATGCGATTATGCCAAGTCCGCGCGCGCTCAGGCGAAGCGTTGCCGCGCTGTCGCGAAACGAACAGAAGAACGCCAGGCACGGCGGCACGGCGGCACGATGGCACGATGGCACGATGGCACGATGGCACGATGGCACGATGGCACGATGGCACGATGGCACGATGGCACGGATTATCGAGCAAGCCCTCCGTCTGGTCCCTTTTCGCGAAAAAATGGCACGAATTTGCGGTTGTGAACGATGGTTTTGCGAACGTGAGCGAAAGCGAGAATTCTGACCTGGGGTTATGCTATCAGAATCGGTCGACTCGGCAGAAATCGACCCCAGCAACCGTTCACAACCGCAAATTTATGCCAAATTCTCGCATTTGGGGACACGATTTCCTAAAAAGACGGAGCCCGACACGGAAAGACATGCAAGCCGCAGAAAGGCCAGAGCCCCACCCCAGGAAAACATGCGCGTCACAGAAGGGCCGGGCTCCACACAGGAATACATGTGCACCGCGGATACGCCCGAGCTTTAATTCTAGAAGGCACGCGAGCTTCCGAAAAGCCCAGCTCCAAGCTCAGGATATATCAGGCATCTCGGCAAGCCGATTTTATGTTGCTTTTGCAGCCAGCCGGCCCTATTTCGCTGCCACCAAGCACCTCAGCAAGCGACGCTATTTCGTCCTCGCAACCACCCAGCCTTATTACGATTTCGCAACCAACCAGCCTTATTCCCCTTCGCAGCCAGCCGTCCTTATTTCGCCCTCGCGGCAAGCCATACGGCGGAAGCCTCGCGCGCCCAGGCGTCGATTTCCGCGAGCTGGTCGAGGCTCTCGACCTTCTGAAGGCCTCCGCCCTGCCCCGCTTCGTGAGCCTCCATCATGGCGCCGACGCATCCGTCGATATCCAGGTATCCGCACGCATCGCGCAAAAACGCCGCCACGGCAACCTCGTTCGCGGCATTCATGACGCACGGCAGCGTGCCGCCCGTATCGCCCGCGTATTTGGCCAGTTTAAAGCAGCGGAACGTGTCTTCGTCGACCGGATAGAACTCGAGCTTTCCGAGCTGCGTGAAATCGAGCGGCTCAACCGGTGCATCCCAGCGATCAGGGTAGCTCAGCGCGAACTGAATAGGAATGCGCATGTCGGTGGTGCCCAAATGCGCTTTCACGCTGCCGTCGGAATATTCCACCATGGAATGGATGGCGCTCTGCGGCTGCACGACAACCTTGATGCGGTCGTACGGCATGTCGAACAGGTGATGCGCCTCAATCACCTCGAGGCCCTTGTTCATGAGCGTCGAGGAATCGATCGTGATTTTCGCGCCCATGTTCCACGTGGGATGCTTGAGCGCCTGGGCCGCCGTCATGCCGCGCAGCTCGTCGCGCGTACGGCCGCGGAATGGACCGCCGCTCGCGGTGACCCACAAACACGACACCTCTTCGGCGCGCTCGCCGAGCAGGCACTGGTAAATCGCGCCATGCTCGGAATCGATGGGCATAAGCGCCCCGGCCGGACCCGTTGCGGGAGCCACGCCCGCCGCACGGCGCGCCGCATCGACCTTGGCCGCCATAGGCATAATGAGGTCGCCGCCCACGACCAGGCTTTCTTTGTTCGCTAGCGCGAGCACCTTGCCAGCAGCGAGCGTCTCGTAGCTCGCACGCAGGCCGGCGGCGCCCACCAGGGCGTTTACCACAACGTCGGCCTCTTCGATGCT
>CAKUIK010000020.1 GCA_934661005.1 uncultured Slackia sp. | reverse complement strand
CCCGCCTTCGCCGAAAGTACTGCAGCGCCAGGCTGCGGGAGGACAGGGCGTCGCGCTCATGCAGGGCGCTTCCGCATGGAAGAGGGGCCTTAGCTCAGCTGGGAGAGCGCATGGCTGGCAGCCATGAGGTCAGGGGTTCGATCCCCCTAGGCTCCACCACGGATTCCCGAGGGGCCCGCCGCAGACGGCGGGCCCCTCTTTTTTTGGCCCATGGGGCGGAAGGCGGGCCCGGCTCGAGGGGCGCCGGCGCGGGCCTGCGCCCCTTTCCCGTTCGCCCCGATTCGCCATCCCCGTTCGGGCGCCGGGGCGGAGTGCCCGCCCACGGCCCTGGGCGGCCGCGCCCCTGCTGCGATTGTTCTTGGATATTGCAACTAGCTTGCTTGCGCCCACCCGTCTTCCTTAAAACCTGATAAACGCTACGAGCATTTATCAGGTTTATGTTTCTTGTCGGGTGGTTTTTCGGCATACGTGAGTCGCGTTGTATCATATACGCGTAATCATTCTGGCGTTATTGCGCCCATCTCACTACCAGAAAAGAGTTGATATCTCTATGGCCGATTCCTCTCTTAAGGAACAGCGTGCCCTTTACGCTCAAGTTGCGCTCGAAACCCCTGAAGCGCTGAATGCCCTTATTGCTGACCTTGAGGGATCATCGCGTCGTAAAAGGCAGTCGGCCGCTTCTACGCTTTCGATTGCTGCTTCCATGAAGCCTGAAGCGTTGACTGAGTTTTCGAACGTGTTTGTCGACGCGCTCAATCGCCCCGAAGCTCAAACGCGTTGGGAGTGCCTCGATGTTCTGACGAGCATTGTGGGAGTTGAGTCGCGCCTGTGCGACAAGGCTATCCCCGGTGCCGAGAGCGCGTTGTTCGACGAGGATTCGGGTCCGCTTCATTTGGCCGCTATGCGTTTCCTGTGCCGCCTGGGCGCTACCACGGAAAACCGCAGCCAGAAGGTTTGGCCGCTGATCGACGAAGCCATTCAATGCTACCACGGCGATGTCGAGTTCCAAGAAATGCTCGTTGCGGTTATCGCATTCTCTGAGGGCAAGCTCGCCGACGAGGTTGCCGAGGAGTTGAAAACTCGCATGGCCTTCGATGCGAAGAGCGGCAAGGGCGTTTTGAAGAAGCGCGCCGCGCAAATCGTCGAGAATCTTTCGTAATCTATGAAGAGGCATCCTTCGGGATGCCTCGTTTGCTTTTGGTCAAAAGAGTGCGGCGTTAGTGGCTAGTACCGAAAGCGACATGCTCTTTCGTTGAGCATCTGCGCTAAACCGGCGAGGCCGGGCGCAACGCGTGCGACCAGTCTGCCGCTCGCCGCCGCTCAGGTGCAATTAATCGTCGCGTAACAATGGCATGGTATGATGGCGAGACTTGTGAAGCATGGATTATGCGCCTGTTGGCCTTTGCGGCAGCGCAATAACGGAAAGGTGCTCGTTGTGGCTAAGCATACTATTACGCTCATTCCAGGTGACGGCATTGGGATTGAAACCTCTGCCGCAATGCAGCGCGTCGTAGAAGCGGCTGGAGCCGACATTGTATGGGAGGTTGCCGAAGCTGGCGCTGCGGTTATGGAGAAGACTGGCGGCTCTCCGCTTCCCGAGTCGACCATTGAGGCCGTGAAGCGCAACAAGGTCGCCATCAAAGGCCCTATTACCACCCCTGTGGGCACTGGCTTCCGAAGCGTGAACGTCGCGCTTCGCAAATCACTCGATTTGTACGTGAACCTTCGCCCGGTGCTTTCGATTCCCGGTGCGGGTGGGCGTTACGAAGATGTCGACCTCGTTATTGTTCGCGAGAATTCCGAAGATCTTTATGCCGGCATCGAATTCGAGGAAGGCACGCCCGAAGCGAAGCGCCTCATCGATTTCTGCGCCGCCGAAGGCGCTGGCGTAATTCGTCCCGATTCTGGCATTTCGATCAAGCCCATCTCGATTACCGGATCCGACCGCATTGTTCGCTTCGCCTTCGACTATGCGGAAAAGCACGGTCGCAACAAGGTGACCGCCGCGCATAAGGCGAACATCATGAAGTTCTCCGATGGCCTGTTCTTGAAAGAAGCGCGCAAGGTTGCGTCCGATTACGAAGGTCGCATTGCCTTCGACGACCGCATCATCGACGCATTCTGCATGAACCTGGTCACCGACCCCAGCCAGTTCGACGTCATTGTGTTCCCGAACCTGTACGGCGACATCGCGAGCGACTTGTGTGCCGGCCTGGTGGGCGGCTTGGGCATTGCGCCGGGCGCGAACATCGGCGACGATTACGCCGTGTTCGAGGCCGTTCATGGCAGCGCGCCCGACATTGCGGGTAAGAATATTTGCAATCCCACGGCGCAGATTCTCTCCGCGGCCATGATGCTCGACTACATTGGCGAGCCCGAGATTGCCCAGAAGATTCGCGCCGCTATTGCCAAGGTGTATGCGGAAGGCGAGCATTTGACGGGCGACATTCGCAAGGTCACGGGCAGCTCGAAACCTGCTTGCTCGTGCACGGAATTCACCGACGCGCTCATTGCCGCGTTGTAGGTTGGTCTTTGGTGTGCGCGGGTCGTATTGCGGCTCGCGCATTTGCTTTCGAAGGGGCCGCGCATGCGCGGCAAAGTTGTTTGATGAATGGGTGTGTTGCCAATGAGCGTTCAGACGCAAACCTTGCATGTGGGGGACAACGATTTTGAGATGTGCGACACGTCGCATATCGAAGGCGCCGAAGCGCTGCCGCATTCGCTGCGCATTCTGCTTGAAAACGTGCTGCGCAATGTTGACGACGCTGGCGCGCGAGAGCTTTATGCGAAGCGCATCGTTGATGCCGGCGCGCAGGGCGTCCAGGGCGGCGAAATCGAGTACATGCCCGCTCGCGTTCTGCTGCAAGACTTCACCGGTGTGCCGGTGTTCGTCGACTTGGCTGTGATGCGCGAAGCTGCGCGCGATTTGGGCGCCGACCCTGCGCGCATCAATCCGCAAATTCCGCTCGATTTGGTGATCGACCATTCGGTTATTGCCGATGCGGCCTGCTGCGCCGACGCGCTTGAGAAGAACATGGATATGGAATTCAAGCGCAACGGCGAGCGCTATCGCTTCCTGAAGTGGGCGCAATCGTCGTTCCAAAACGTGCGCATCGTTCCTCCTGGTTCGGGCATTTGCCACCAAATCAACGTTGAGCGCTTTGCCCGCGGCGTTATGACGAAGGCGACCGAAGCTGGAGAGCTCGCGTATTTCGATACGGTTGTGGGCACCGACTCCCATACCACCACCGCAAACGGCATCGGCGTGCTTTCCTGGGGCGTGGGCGGCATTGAGGCCGAAGCCGCGGCGCTCGGCCAGCCCATTACGACGCTCGTTCCCCAGGTTGTGGGCGTTCATTTGACGGGTGAGCTGCGCGATGGCGTATCGGCCATGGATGCTGCGCTTACGTTCGCGCAGATGCTGCGTGCGAAGGGCGTGGTGGGCAAGTTCGTCGAATGTTTCGGCGATGGCGTGGCTACGCTTTCGGCGACGCAGCGCGCTTGTATCGCGAATATGACCCCCGAATACGGCTGCACGTGCACGCTGTTCCCGGTCGATGATCGCACGCTTGAGTATCTGCTGCTTACGGGTCGCGATAAAAAGCAGGTTGCGCTCGTTGAGGCATACGCGAAAGCGCAGGGCATGTGGAACGATGGCGCCGAACGCGTGTATTCCGAGGTGCTCGAGCTGAATTTGAGCGAAGTCGAATGCTCACTCGCGGGTCCGAGCCGTCCGCATGATCGCTTTGCTCGCAGCGATGCTCGCTCGCGTTTCAATACGATTTGCGCTGACCGCAACCTTGATATGGACAAGCGCGTTGCGGTGAATTTCATGGGCGCCGAATACGAATTGACCCATGGCGCTATCGCGATTGCGGCTGTGACCAGCTGCACCACCGCGACTGACCCCGCCATGATGCTCGCATGCGGCTTGGTCGCCAAACATGCTCGCGAGCGCGGCCTGCTTGCCAAGCCCTGGGTGAAGCGCGTTATGGCCCCGGGCTCGCACGCGACGCAGCTTATGCTTGAGCGCGCTGGTTTGGCGCAGCCCCTTGCCGAACTCGGCTTTGCGACCTGCGGTTTCGGATGCATGAGCTGCATTGGCAATTCCGGCCCGGTGTGGCCCGAGATGCATGAAATCGCGGGCGATATTGAACTGACGAGCGTGCTTTCGGGCAATCGCAACTTCGACGGACGCATCTCGCCCGACGTGTCGCAGAACTTCCTGTGCGCGCCGGCTTCGGTTGTGGCCTACGCCATGGCGGGCACGATGGACTTCGATTTCGAGACACAGCCGCTTGGCACCGACGCCAATGGCGACGGCGTGTTCCTGCGTGACATTTGGCCGAGCGACGCTGAAATCGCTGCGCTTATGGACGAATTCGTTACGGCGGAATTGTTCGACGCGGGTGCCGAAGGCCTTTATTCCGGAACGCAGGCATGGCAGGAACTCGAAGCTCCCGAAGGCGATATCTTCGCGTGGGATGAAGATTCCACCTATGTGCGCCGTGCTCCGTACTTCGATGGCATGGGCAAGGCTGTCGAGGGCTTCGCTCCCATTTCTGGCGCGCGTGTGCTCGCGAATTTGGGCGACTTCATCACGACCGACCATATTTCGCCCGCCGGCAGCATCGCTTCCGATTCGCCGGCTGCGAAATACTTGGCTGAGCGCGGCGTCGACCCGGTTATGTTCAACACGTACGGTTCTCGTCGCGGCAACCACGAGGTTATGGCGCGCGGTGGCTTTGCGAACATCAAGCTGAAGAACCTGCTGGCGGAAGGCAAGTCGGGCGGATGGACGCGCGACTTCGAAACGGGCGAGATCGCCTCGATTTTCGATGCGTCGCAAAGCTATGTCGCGGCGGGCATTCCTTTGGTGGTGCTCGCAGGCAAGATGTATGGCAGCGGGTCGTCGCGCGACTGGGCCGCAAAGGCTCCGTTGCTTTTGGGCGTGCGCGCCGTTATTGCCGAAAGCTTCGAGCGCATTCATCGCTCGAACCTGGTGGGCATGGGCATTTTGCCGTTGCAGTTCCATGAGGGCGAAAATGCCGAAACGCTGGGCCTCGATGGCACGGAAACCTTCACCATTGAGCCGGTCGATTTCGGCGCTGGCGAGCCGAGCATGCCCAATCCGCGCGAGGTGAACGTTTCAGCTTCAAAACAGGACGGCGAAACGGTGAAGTTTCACGCTATAGTAAGGGTGGACACACCTACTGAAGGCGCATACATGGCTCATGGCGGAATTCTGCAATACGTGCTCCGCCAGCTTGCGTAGAACTTGACGTGGGGCTTCGCGCCTGATTCGTCCATGCAAGACTGCATTCAGGCGGCCGTGCCGGTTTCGGTGCGGCCGCTTTTTGTATGCAAAGGCGCGTACCAATTTTTCGGGCGGAAAAGGGAAGGCCCGAATACGATGAGAAAGGCATTTCATGGCTGGCAACCAAAACCCGTTCGCCGCTCTTTTCGGCGACGATCCATTTGGTGTAGGGGGCGGTTTTTCAGGCGGCGGCTCGCAGCAGGGCGCCCCGCAGGTTGAATTCAACACCAACGAAGAATTCAACAAGATGAAAGACAAATTCGCGACCATGGGCAAAAAGGCGATGATCGCGTGCGCCATTATCGCGGTTATCGTGATTGCGGTGGCGTATTGGTGGTTCCATCCGCCGATCAACATTCACTCGGTGGACACGTGGATGTTCGTGGGCATTTTCATTCTGCTGCCGCTGTTCTTGTTCTTCCGCGCGCGCTCGCACGCATACAAGAACGGCACCGCGAAAGTGGGAGTTTCCAAGGCGAAGGCGAAAACCTTCAAGACGCTTTCGTGGATTCCCGTGGCCGTGGCGGCGCTCGTTGTGGTGGGCACGCTGCTGTCGCTGTCGTTCTTCCCGGGCAATGCTCAGAAGTACGCCAACATTCTGGTTCCCGCCGATGACGAGTTCACACAGGACATCCAAGAAGTCAATTACGACGAGGTTCCCGTTATCGACCGCGATTCCGCCATGCTTTTGGGCAACCGAACCATGGGCAGCATGTCTGACTTGGTGAGCCAGTTCGAAATCGCGCCCACTTATAGCCAAATCAACTACCAGAACCATCCGGTTCGCGTGAGCCCCCTTGGCTATGCCGACCTGTTCAAGTGGCTGCAGAATCGCGAACAGGGCATTCCCGCGTACGTCATTGTCGACATGACTTCGCAGGACGCCCAGGTCGTGCGCCTCGATAGCGACCATGCAATCAAGTATTCCGAAAGCGAACCTTTGGCGCGCAACATCGATCGCTATGTGCAGCTGAAGTACCCCTTCTATATGTTCGGCGAGAAGTCGTTCGAGATTGACGACGACGGCAACGCATGGTGGATTTGTCCGGTGCGTGACTTCACGATTGGCCTGTTCGGCGGCGAGACTGTGTCGCGTGCGGTGCTCGTGAACGCGGCGACGGGCGAGTGCCAGGATGTTGCCGTGGAAGACGTGCCCCAGTGGGTCGACCACGTGTATCCTGCGAGCCTCATCATTCAGCAGTACAACTGGCATGGCAAGTATACCAACGGTTGGTTGAACAGCTGGCTTGGTCAGAACGGCGTGGTGCAAACCACCCCGGGCACCGATGGCAACGCAGGCTATAACTACATCGCGAAAGACGACGATGTGTGGTTGTACACGGGTGTTACCTCCGCCACGGGCGACGAGTCGATCGTCGGCTTCGTGCTGGTGAACCAGCGCACGGCCGAGGCTCACTTCTATTCATGCGCGGGCGCTACGGAAAGCTCGGCCATGCAGTCGGCCGAAGGCCAGGTGCAGAACTTGCGCTATGAGGCGACGTTCCCCATTCTTATTAATGTGAACAACACGCCGACGTACTTCATGGCCCTGAAAGACAATGCCGGCCTGGTGAAGAAGTACGCCATGGTCGACATTCAGAGCTACCAGAACGTGGCGGTTGGCGACACAGTTGCTGACACGCAGAAGTCGTACCTGTCGCTCATCGCGGCGAATGGCTCGGCTGCGAATACGTCTTCGGTGAGCGATTCGGCGCTCGAAGCGACGGGCGTTATTAAGACAATCGCCACGGCAGTGATCGAGGGCAACTCGCACTTCTATGTGACGCTTGAGGGCGACAGCAAGATTTACGACTTCGCGTTGCCGGGCATGATTGAAATCGTTCAATATGCGCAGGGCGATACGATTACCTTCAAGCATGTGGAAGGCGACCCCACGTGCTCGGCGCAGTCCATCGAAGCAGCGAAGGGCGCGAAGGCGAATTCGGCCGATGCCGATGGCGCATCTTCGGTTGATGCTGCTAATAAGACGAGCGATGAGGCCAAAGCGAGTGACGGCGCGGCAAAAGATGATGCCGCCTCTTCGGCGAGCAGCGATGCGTCTGCTGAACAGAAAAGCGCCTAGTTCGCTTGTGTGCTTCTCGATTTCGTGAAGCATTTCTGAAGATGGTCCGTCGGGAAAATAAATCCTTGACGGGCCATTTTCGTTTAGTAAAATATCGTTTTGCGTGTTTAAGAGACGCGCAACTACACGTTAGTTCCGCTGCCCAAGACAGCTGGCACCGAAAGGTTCAATCGCATGTTCGCATGCGGCCCGCCGAGGTGGTTCTGAAGAGCGATTTGCTTTGACGGCCCCTGCTGTTTTGAGACGCGGGGGCCGTTTTTGTTTCTTCTGAAACGGCTCCACTCCACGGGGCGGAACCCGATTTTCAGAAGAAGGAGGTGTACTCATGCCCAACGTCAAAAATCAAGAGACTCTCGCCGTTATCAAGGAGGAGCTCAGCAACGCCGGCGCTGTCTGGGTCGTCGATTACTGCGGCCTGACCGTTAAGGAGGTTCAGGAGCTCCGTCGTTCTGTCCGCGAGGCTGGTGCTTCCATGAAGGTGTACAAGAACACCCTCGTGCACATCGCCCTCGAGGATGCCGAGCTGCCTACGCTCGACGACATGCTCAATGGCCCGAGCGCATTCGTGTTCGCTGGTGAGGACGTTGCTGCTGCTGCGAAGGCCGTCAAGAACTTCGCCAAGGGCAACGACAAGCTGGAGATCAAGGGTGGCTTGATGGAAGGCAAGGCCGTTTCCGCCGCCGAGGTCGAGGCTATCGCTTCTCTGCCCTCTCGCGAGGAACTGCTCGCCCACATCGCTGCCGCTATCAACGGTGTTGCCAAGGCTCTCGCCGTTTGCGTCAATGGCGTGCCCCAGGGTCTGGCTCAGGTCACCAAGGCCGTCGCCGACCAGAAGGCTGCTTAATTGCAACCGCAGCGTAAAACGCGCTGCATAACATTCAACAATCCGGCCAGGCGCAAGGGCGCATGGCCCCTTTGAAAGGAAAGCTATCATGGCTGTTACTCGTGAAGAGATCATCGAGGCTCTGAAAGAAATGACCCTGCTCGAGGCTTCCGAGCTCGTTAAGGACATCGAGGAGACCTTCGGCGTTTCCGCTGCTGCTCCCGTCGCTGTTGCTGCTGCTCCTGCTGAGGGCGGCGCTGCTGCCGAGGAGAAGTCTGAGTTCGACGTCGTTCTCGAGGGCTTCGGCGACAACAAGATCGCTGTCATCAAGGTTGTCCGTGAGATCACCGGTCTTGGCCTGAAAGAGGCCAAGGAGGTCGTCGAGGGTGCTCCCAAGGCTGTCGTCGAGGGCGTTGCCAAGGACAAGGCTGAGGAAGTCAAGGCTCAGCTCGAGGGTGCTGGCGCTGCCGTTACCCTGAAGTAATTTTACGCGGTTCTACGAACCGCGTATTATGCCGACGCTACGCGGGTCTCTCGCGGCACGTTTCGGGTTCTGCTTTCGGCTCGCGTACCGAAATACGCGTCGCCTCGGCATCGCCCGAATCGCACTCGCGAGAGACCCGCTCGCTGACATATATGCGTCCAGCGAGGTTAGGCACCAAGAGCCGGGATTCGTCCCGGCTCTTTTTGTAGTGTGCTTTGGGATGCGGATCCGCTTCGGGCAGGTCCTGACTCGCGCGGACAGCCCACTGGGCTGTCCGGCTCGTGCGGAATCTTGCGTATCCGCACCCCAAAGCGCACTACAAAAGAACGTTCTCTCAAGCAGGGAAGAAGGTTGTTGTGTCGAAGCACGATAAGGCTCAGGATAAGACCAACGCTATGCGCATGTTCGATGCGGCGGGGTTGCCGCACGAGGTGCTTTTCTATGACGCTGAAGCTGCGGTTTCTGGCGTGGAAGTTGCAGCGGCCTTGGGGCAAGATCCTGACCAAGTGTTCAAAACACTTGTAACCGTTGGCAAGAGCGGAGAGCATTACGTGTTCATGGTTCCTGTCGAAGCGGAGCTGAACCTTAAGAAGGCGGCTGCGGCGGCGGGGGAGAAGAGCGTTGCGATGATCAAATCGCGCGAACTGCTTCCATTGACGGGATATATTCATGGCGGGTGCAGCCCGCTTGGTATGAAAAAGGTGTTCCCCACGTTCATCGACGAAACTGCGATTTTATTCGACATCATTATGTATTCGGGCGGCCGTCGCGGTTGTCAGATTTGCTCATCGCTTGCTGACCTGCAGAAACTCGTGGATGTTCAAACTGTCGACATTACGGCTTAATGCCTCGGGTTGCTTCGGTCGTCATGTTCCGCACGGCTTCGGAAAATTTTTTTAAAAAAGTTCTTGCATGAGCCGCCGGAGTTTGTAATAATATCCGAGCTGCCGCAAACGAAGCGGAAAGCACGTCCCCATAGTCTAGAGGTTAGGACGCGGCCCTTTCAAGGCTGAGACACGAGTTCGATTCTCGTTGGGGGCACCACTGAAATTTGAAAGCCGCCTGTTTAGGGCGGCTTTTTTCGTATCGAGGCGCGGAGGGGTCCATGGAAAAAGTCGTGCTGTTCTCGAGTATGGATGCCGCGCTTGCCGCCCGAAAGCGCATCGCGCTCTCCTGCGGCCCTGAAACATTTTCAACAACCTATTCCACGCCGCGCGCCTGGCTTAGTGGGCTCTGGGAGGCCTATGGCGACGCGCGCCGCATCGCGACACGTTCTGAGAGAAGCGTTGCGCTCTTTTCCGCCTTGGAGGCGCAGGGCGATGCATTGTGGTCGTCGCAGGGTACATGGCGCCTTGCGATGCGTTTGATTGACGGCGGCTTGGGCACCGCCGAGCTCGATGCCGCGCTTTCCGGGGCGGCGCCTGCCGAGGTGCTCCCGACTGGGTCCGAGGCTCTTCTGAACTGCGTGCGTGCGTATGAGGGCATTTTGTCGGGCGCGGGCCTTATTGATGAAGGAAGGGCGTGGCGCGTTCTTTCAGCCGAGCAGGTTTTGCTTCCTGGGTGCGAAGTCGTGCTTTCTGACGTGCGCCCTGCCTCCGCGCTTGCGGAATTCCTTGCGAGCCAAAACGCGCTGGTACGTGAAACGACGATGTTTTCAGGTGAAATCGAGCGTGCTCCGGAAGGCATCGCGGTTCGATTCGCGTTTCCTTCGGGACGATACGCAGAGCCTGCGTTGCTCTCTGAATTCATCCTGAATGCACCTGCCAGCGAAACCGTGGGCATTGCCGCTCGAGACCCGTTTGCGCTGTATGGCGCCATGGCTCCCGCGCTGTGCTCTTCGGGCGCCTCGGTGGCATGTCGGGCGAGCGTTCCTTTTGCTGCTACCGATTTCGGTCGCGCGTTTGGGTGCGTTTCTGCATTGTGCTCAGCCGATTTCGTCGACGTGGCCGCTGCGGCCGATTTCGCGTTGAATCCGTTTTCGCGCATGAACAAGCATGCGGCGTTCGATTTTGCAGCGCGTATTCGCGGAGACCGCCTTATCGACAAGGAATCGTGTCTTGCGATGCTTCGCGAGGAAAGCCGCGCCTTCGAATACTTTGAAGACCTCGTTGAATCGCCCGAGGCGGCCACGATCGCCGGCGTGTTCGAAGATGCTGCCCGCTCGATTGGCGCGGGCCGCGAGGCCTATATCAAAGAACAGCTTTCGGCTATTGGCGTGCTGCGTGACGTGTTTGGCGCCGCATGCGCTATGGGCGCCGAACAAAGCGCATGCGTGGCTGCGCTTGAGTGCGCGAGCGTCAACGTTTCGCGCCAAGCAGGAGAGGGCGCTCCACGCGTCGTGATTATGTCGCAGACGCAGCTCGCTGCCTACGGCGAGCGTTCGCTCAATCACGTGGTGCTTACCGACATGACAAGCGTCGCGTATCCCTTGAAGGAAACGCATGATATGGCGGTCGAGTTGCTCGACGCGTTGGGGGTTGGCCAAGGCCCCGAGGCGCTTCTGCGCGCTCGAGAGGCGTTTTCGGGCTGCATTCGCGCAGCTGGCGCAAGCGTGCTCATCGAACGGTGTTTGAACGACGAAAACGCCGCGCCGACCTATCCCGCCGCCGTGGTGCAGGAATTTGTGGATTGCTATCGCCCCGATCCCACTAATCCCGACGATATCGACAACCCGTTCTCGTTGCCTGAAACGCTTCAGGCAGGCATGTTGCAGCGCGGCGAAGAGGCGCTCTATGAGAATGCGAGCGTGCGCGAGGTGCGCCAGGAGGTATGTGCGCGCGTTGAGGTGCCGAATATGGGGCATGTGTCGGAGCCGTACCAAGGCAAACTCATACTGCCCCGTCGTGGAAAGGGCGGCGTTGTGATAAGCGAGCCGTGCTTTTCGGCATCGCAAATCGAAAGCTATTTGGAATGCCCGCAGAAGTGGTTCGCGCTGCGCCGCCTTCGCCTCGACGAGCTCGATGAGACGTTCGGCGCGAAAGAGATGGGCGACTTCTCCCATAACGTGCTCGAAGACTTCTACAAGCGTTTTCAGGAAGGCGTTGGGCCGAAGGTGGAAGAGGGCACGCTGCCCGTTGCACGAGAGCTTATGCGAAGCGTGCTCGAAGACCATGAAGCCGCGCAATACAGCATGAAGCCGATGAGCAACCGCCTTGTTGCTACAAGCGAGTTCGAGCGCCGCGAGGTTGCCGACCTGAAGCGCAAGCTCGTCGATTTCCTTGAAACCGAAGCGCGGCTGCTGCCGGGCTTTCGTCCTGCATATTTCGAATACGACATTCCTGCAGCGAGTCCCGTTGCGTATGCAGGCCATTTGCTCATGGGCAAAATCGACCGCATCGATGTGGACGAGCGGGGACGTGCGATTATCGTCGACTATAAAAGTTCGCTTTCGCCCGAATATGATTTGTACGAAGGAGAAAAGCAGGGCGGCGCCATGCGCCATGGCAAGGTGCAGGCGCTCATTTATGCCCAGGCGATTCGTCGCCTGCTGGGGCTCGATGTGGTGGGCGCGATTTATATTCGCTACGGGCGCACGCCTGCCGCGTCGGGCGCGCTCGACAGGAGCATAGAGCCATTGCATGTTCCTGGTCTAAAGGCTGATCGCTGCGTGTACAAGGGCGAGTTCGGCCCCGCGTTCGGCAATTTGCTCGATGCGACCGAGGAGCGGGTCGCCAAGGCGCTCGACCAGCTTTTGGCGGGCGTTGTGCCAGCCGCTCCCTCAAACGATTCGGCGTGTTCGTTCTGCCCGGAAATCACCTGCCCGCAAAGGAGGGGGTAGCGCGATGGATTTTTCGACATTCAAAGAAGGCCAGCTGCGGTGCGTGAAAACGCTCGACGCCCCTGTGGCGGTGTCGGCGGGTGCCGGCAGCGGTAAAACCTTCACGCTCACCCAACGCATTGCGTGGGCGCTTTTGCCGGGCTCGGGTGCCGACGGCGCGCCGTTTTTGGAAGATATCGACCAGGTTTTGGCTATCACGTTTACCGACAAGGCCGCAGGGGAAATTAAATCGCGCGTAAAGGCGACGCTCGCGGCCGAGGACATGGCGGCCCAGGCGCTCAAGGTCGACGACGCGTGGATTTCAACTATCCACGGCATGTGCTCCCGCATTTTGCGCATGCATGCCGTTGAGTTGGGCGTCGATCCCGCGTTTTCGGTGCTCGACGAGGCGACGGCGGCCGACTTGTTCAATGCCGCGGTGGAAGAGGTGCTTGCCGGGCAAAACGAATTCTGGTCGCCGGGTGGCCTCGATGCGCTGTTTTCGGAATATCCCGCGCGCTCGCACGGCGGCTTCGCCCAAACGTCCATTGAAGATATGATTCGCGAAATCGCCCGCGCGGCAATCGCGAGCCCGCGCGGCATGGAATGCATATGCCTTCCGCCGCAGCCGCGCCCCGCTGGAGTGATTGCTCGCGAGCTGCTCGAGCTTACGATGGCCGCGCGCGACGCCGCGGCGCCTTCCGCAGGGAAGAAATCGGCCGACGCGTTCCTCGAGAAGGCCGACAAATTCCTCGAGAAAGCCAATGCGCTGCTTGCTTCGGGCGAGGTTTCGGGCGAAGTGCTTCTGGCACTTGCCGACGCGTGCCCGTTCCCTGCCGCGAACTTCGGATCGAAAGATTACAAGGCGCTCGCGAAAGAGATGCAGCGCGAGGCGGCGCAGCTTGGTCAGGAGGCCCGTTTCGCGTTCGCGCAGCCGCTGTTAAGCGACCTTGTGGGCTTGGCCGGCAAGGTCTATACGGCGTATAACTCGAAGAAACGCGAGATGGCGGCGCTCGACAATGACGACCTGCTCATTTTGGCCGCGCGGGCATTGAAAGAAAACGAGCACGTTCGCGAGGCGTTTTCCGATAAATTCAAGCTCATTATGGTCGATGAATTCCAAGACACCGACCAGTTGCAAATCGATATGGTGAGCACCATGGCGGGTGTGCATGGCGAGCGCTTGTGCACGGTGGGCGATGCCCAACAGAGCATCTATCGCTTTCGCGGCGCCGACGTCGCGGTGTACGACCGCCACGTGCAGCATGTGCGCGAAAACGACCCGAGCATGCCCATCGTGCTGCCCGACAACTTCCGAAGCCACGCCGACATTCTGAGTTTCGTGGACCGCATTTTCGAACAGCGCGAGGTATTCGGCGAGTCGTTTATGTCGCTTGCCCCGTCTCGCATTGAAGCGAAGGTGAAGCACCCGTTTTTGGCCGGCCCAAGTCGCATCGACGTGCTGTGCACCACGTACCCGGGTGCAAGCGGAATCGACAAGCCTGACGTGGTTGCCCTTGAGGCGCGCCGCATAGCCGAGCGCTTCGCCGAGCTGCGCGAGGCGGGCCATGCCGCGGGCGAGATGGTGGTGCTGCTGGGCCGTATGACGAACGCCGACGCTTATGCCGCTGCGCTGCGCGATGCGGGTTTCGCGTGCGTTATTGCGGGCGGTTCTATTTTCTCGCGCGCGCCCGAGGTGCGCGTGGTGCAGCGACTTGCCGAGGTTATCGCCAATCCCAAAGCGACGGCATCGCTTTTCGAGCTGCTCGCGAGCGACATGTTCGAGCTTTCGGCTGACGACTTCATCGCGCTGTCGACGTGCCTCGACGAGGCAGCGGGCATCAATCGCCGCCGCAGTCTCGATATTGGCTTCAGGCAGCTTGCCGAGGGCGATATGTCGGACGTCTCGTCGCAGCTTGCCTGCGCGGTGCGCGTGATCAGCGCGCTCTCTGAGCAGTCGGGCGTGCAGCCCACGTCGCGCATTATGATGAATGCCGTGCGCGACTCGGGTTGGCTCACGCGCCTTGAGCGCAAAGAAGCCGAAGGCCTTTCGGTCGCTGGCAACGTGTTCAAAGCCATTCGCTTGGTCGAGGGCTTCGAGGCGCAGGGGGCACGCGGCCCCGCCGATTGCGCGGCGCGTTTGGCAGCGCATATCGAGCGAGCCAAGGAAGCTCCGGGCGCGCTTTCGGCCGAGGGCGGCGATTTCGTGCGCATTATGACGGTGCATGCGAGCAAGGGCCTGGAATTCCCCATTGTGGCCGTGGCCGAAATGGCGACGGGCGCGGGGCGCTCGAGCGCATTCTCGCTGCAAACCATCGACGGCGTCGCGTATGTGTCGCTCGCGCCGCAGCGTTCGGTCGCTTCGGTTGCGTCCACGTCGCTTCTGAAGAAGTGCGCCTCGAAAGACTATGCGGCGCTGCTCGATTACGAAGGCGAAATTGATGCCGCGTTTGTGGCCGATGCGTCAAGCGCCGCTTTGCGCCGCGAGGCAATGGCCGAATACGAAAGCACGCAGGAGCTGCAAGAGCGCCGTCGTTTGCTGTACGTCGCCCTTACGCGCGCGAAGGAAGCCCTAGTGGTTGCCATGACGACCAAGCGCGACAAGGAAGGCGGCTCGGGTGCGATGTCGGGCGTGTATGGCGATATCGCCCATGCGTTGTTCGGCGAAGAGGGCGATATTCCCGAGAAGGAATGCGCGGTGCCGTTTGGCGGCAGCGCTCCTGCCCGCGTTTCGCGTTACGACGTGCACGAAGGCGAATTCGACGCACCGCAGGCCCAAGGCGGTGCGGAAGTTCCCGGCGGTGACGCGGCGTGCGAGGCTTCGGACGCAGGCGCGGATGAGCCTGTTTGCGCGGGCGAATGTTCGGTTCAGGCAGGCGATGCATGCGAGGCGCGTGCGCTCGTCGACGTGTTCGCGCCTATGGCTGCTTCCGAATTCGACGAGGTCGCGTTTAGCCCGTCCCGCGAAGATGTGACGAGCTATTCCGCCCTTGCGCAGGCGTGCCCGGCTCACGCATCTGATGCGGGTCAGGCCTCGGCAGGGGAATCCACGGCCGAAGTAAACGAAGACGATGCGTTTTGGGAAGAGCTTGGCGCGCGTTTGCTCGCCGACGCCGACAAGGCGACCGACGTGGGGTCGGCATTCCACGTGCTTGCCCAGCGCGCGGCTCGATGCGCGGTCGCGAAGGGTGAAGAAGGCCGCCCCGCTGCGATCGAGATGCCTTCGCGCGAGGCGATCGATGCCGCCGTGCGCCGCATGGGATGCGCCCCTGCCACCGTCGACCGCGTGCAGCGCGCGCTTGAACGTTGGTGCGAATGCGACGTTGCCGCGAGCATGGTGAGCCATCGCGTGTTGCGCGCCGAGCTGCCGTTCTTCGTGGCGTTCCCCGTGGCCGAGCCTGGCAGGGAATGCGCCTATTTGGAAGGCTCCATGGACTTGTTCGCGTGCGACGAGATAGGTTCGGGCGATGCGTACATCGTGGACTACAAAACGGGCGGGTCGCCAAAGGAGCATGCGGACGATTTGCTCGAAAAGCATCGCCTTCAGGCGGAATGCTACGCGTACGCCGCGCTCGAACGTGGTTTCGGCCGCGTGCAAGCGACGTTCGTGCGCGTGGAGGCGCCCGCAGAAGACGGCTCGCCTCAAACGGTGCATTATCTGTATGAACAAAGCGATACGCCGCAGTTGCTCCAAAGCATTCAAAGCGCGTGGGCTGCATTGCGAGAAGGCAAATAATGGCTGCCGACAATAAGAAGGTGGCGTCTGTGCGTGGCAAACAGCCCGCCTCGCGCGCCAGAAAGGCTGTTGCGTCGAGCGCAGCGCCGCAGGCCGAAGGCCAGCGCGCACGTCGCTTTGGTGCCTATGCGAGCGCGCCGCGCACGAGGGCTCAGGCGAAACGCATCGCCGCGGGCCTTTCCGTGGGCGCGCATCGCGCGAAGAAGGCGAGCCGCGAAGGCCTGTGGTATGTGTCGGTGGCGCGCGACAATCGCTCGCTTACGCGTGAGAGTTGCCGCGAGGTGCGCTGTGTGCTGGCGGCGCTTCCTGAAAAGCGCCCGTACGTGAGTGCGGCTACCCATGCGAGCATGCAGGGAAATAAAAGCAAAGACACCAAGCCCGAGCTGCTTGTGCGCGAGCGGTTGCGCGAGGCGGGGCTTGGTGGCTATCGTTTGCAATGGAAAGCCCCAGGCCGTCCCGATGTGGCATGGCCGGGTAAGAAGGTGTGTCTGCTCATCAATGGTTGCTTTTGGCATCGGTGTCCGAAGTGCAACCCGCCCGCGCCGAAGAAGAACCTCGAATACTGGGTGCCGAAATTCCAGCGCAACGTGGAACGCGACCAGCGAAACCTCGCTTTGCTGCAAGAACAGGGGTGGCGCGTGCATGTGATTTGGGAGTGCGAGCTGAAAAAGAAGACCATCGATGCGACGTTTGAGTCGCTTATCCCCGTTCTTCGCGAGGAATTGGATAAGTAATTATCCTCGAAATGCCCGGCGGACTGGGCATACGTTTTCGCCTCGGTCAAGTCCTGACTCGCAGTTGCCGCCTCGGCTTTGCCGGGCGGCAACGCGCCCGCTCGGGCGCAGAAGTATGGGATTGGAATGCCCACCGGGCATTCCAACGTGCGGAATCTAGCGAAACCGCATGTCCAGCCCGCCGGGCATCGCAAGGATGAAGTTGGAACACTGCCCCTTGCTGAATGATGGTCGCTCTTTCGTTTGGAAAGGAATGCGGGCGTGTCGGACGTGCGATTCCGATAGATTCCGCACTCGCAGAAGGCGCCAATGGCGCCTTCGTCGCGAGCAGGACTTGACCGAAGCGGAAGCGCACGCCCGACACGTCCGCACTCCGGTGAACGGCAACTTATTCGGTAGCATTTCCGCTCGCCGTTGCTATTCGACCGCTCGCGCCCCTTGTTTCGTCGAGGTATCCCGTTCACCGAACGCGTTCGCGCGTCGACGTATCGTTGCGCTTTAGTCGTCGATAGCGTCTCGCTCGCGCTGATACTATTACCTCTGTTCTAAATTACGTTACAGTGCCCTTCTTCAAAAAAGGGGCTGGAAAGTAGGGGGTTGTACGGCTCGCAGGTCGTGCACGGAAGAGGAGATAACCTATGGCGAGACAGCTCAAATCCATGGACGGCAACAATGCCGCCGCATGGGTGTCTTACGCGTTCACCGAGGTGGCGGGCATTTACCCCATCACCCCGTCGAGCCCCATGGCCGACCTTGTTGACCAGTGGTCGGCGCAGGGCATGAAGAACATCTTCGGCACTCGCGTGAAGGTATGCGAGATGCAGTCCGAAGGCGGTGCCGCCGGTGCCGTGCATGGTTCGCTGGCAGCGGGCGCGCTCACCACGACCTACACTGCTTCGCAGGGCCTGCTCCTCATGATTCCGAACATGTATAAAATCGCTGCCGAAATGCTGCCGAGTGTTTTCCACGTGAGCGCTCGTACCGTTTCGACCCACGCGCTGAACATTTTCGGCGACCACTCCGACGTTATGGCCTGCCGTCAGACCGGCTTCGCCATGCTCGCCGAGGGCAACGTGCAAGAGGTCATGGACCTTTCCGCCGTCGCCCACCTTTCCGCCATCAAGGGCCGCATTCCGTTCCTCAACTTCTTCGACGGCTTCCGCACTTCGCATGAGGTGCAGAAGGTCGCCGTGTGGGACTTCGACGATTTGGCCGAGATGTGCGACTTCGACGCCGTCCGCGATTTCCGCGCTCATGCTTTGAACCCCGAGCATCCCGCAATGCGCGGCAGCCACGAGAATGGCGACATCTTCTTCCAGAACCGCGAGGCCTGCAACAAGGCTTACGACGAGCTGCCCGCAGTCGTTGAAGAGTACATGAAGAAGGTCAACGAAAAGTTGGGCACCAACTACGACCTGTTCAACTATTACGGTGCTCCCGACGCCGAGCGCGTGATTGTTGCCATGGGCAGCATTTGCGACGTGGCTGAGGAAGTTATCGACTACTTGAACGCCAAGGGCGAGAGGGTCGGTCTGGTGAAGGTTCGTCTGTATCGTCCGTTCGTCACGAAGAAATTCGTCGAATGCCTGCCTGAAACCGTGAAGAAGATCGCCGTGCTCGACCGCACGAAGGAGCCCGGTTCCACCGGCGAGCCTTTGTACCTCGACGTGGTCGACGCTCTGAACCGCGAAGGGCGCACGGGCATTCTGGTTACCGGCGGCCGTTACGGCCTGGGCAGCAAGGACACGCCGCCCGCGTCGGTGTTCGCCATTTTCACCGAGCTCGCCAAGGAAGCTCCTCGCCGCGAGTTCACCGTGGGCATCGTCGACGACGTGACCAACCTCTCGCTTCCCGAAGACCCGAATTCGCCGAATACCGCGGCGCCTGGCACCATCGAGTGCAAGTTCTGGGGCCTGGGCGGCGACGGCACCGTTGGCGCGAACAAAAACTCCATCAAGATCATCGGCGACCATACCGAGAAATACGTGCAGGCGTACTTCCAGTACGACTCCAAGAAGACCGGCGGCGTGACCATTTCGCACTTGCGTTTTGGCGACGAGCCCATTCGCAGCTCGTACTACATCAACAAGGCCGACTTCGTGGCATGCCACAACCCGAGCTACATCCAGAAAGACTTCCCGATCGTATACGACGTGAAGCCCCATGGCACCTTCATGGTGAACTGCCAGTGGACGCCCGAGGAGCTCGCCGAGCACCTGAGCCCCGCCGCGAAGCGCTACATTGCGCAAAACGACATCAACCTCTACACCATTAACGCTATTGACCTGGCCGTAGAGATTGGCATGGGCAAGCGCACGAACACCATTCTGCAGTCGGCGTTCTTCACTCTGGCGAACATCATTCCCCAGGAAGAAGCCATTGGCTACATGAAAGATGCGGCTACCAAGTCGTATATGAAGAAGGGCCAAGACGTCGTCGACATGAACCACCGCGCCATCGACGCCGGTGCCACCGCGTTCGTGAAGATCGACGTTCCTGCCGATTGGGCCACCTGCCCCGATAAGGAAGACACCACCGAGCTTGAGGGTCGCCCCGAACTCGTGAAACAGGTTCGCGAGATCATGGAGCCCGTTGGCCGCATGGTTGGCGACTCGCTGCCCGTTTCGGTGTTCGCCGATCACGCCGACGGCCAGTTCGAGCAGGGCGCTTCCGCTTACGAGAAGCGAGGCGTTTCCGTCACCGTCGCCAAGTGGGATGCCGAGAAGTGCACCCAGTGCAACAGCTGCTCGTTCGTGTGTCCGCATGCCACCATTCGCCCGTTCGGCTTGACCGACGAAGAAGTCGCCGCGGCACCTGCCGGTCTGGAAGTTCTGCCTATGAAGGGCAAGGCGAAAGACTTGAAGTACACGCTCGCGATTTCCCCGCTCGACTGCATGGGCTGCGGCGTGTGCGTTGGCGCTTGCCCGTCCGACGCGCTTTCCATGGTTGGCACCGAAGGCGAAATGGCCCAGCAGAGTATCTTCGACTACTGCGTTGCCAAGGTCGCCGACAAGCCGCAGATCGAGGACCAGACCCTGCGTGGCAGCCAGTTCAAGCAGCCGCTGCTTGAGTTCTCGGGCGCCTGCGCTGGTTGCGCGCAAACGTCGTACGCGCGTCTTATCACGCAGCTCTACGGCGACCATATGTACATCTCCAACGCCACGGGCTGCTCCTCGATTTGGGGCGGACCTGCGGGAACGTCGCCTTATACGGTGAACAAGCAGGGCCATGGCCCGGCGTGGTCGAACTCGCTGTTCGAAGACAACGCCGAGCACGGCATGGGCATGCTTCTGGGCTACGAGGCCGTGAACAACATGCTGGCCAGCGATGCCGAGAAGCTCATCGCTGCTGGCGTTGAGGCCGACGTCGCCGACGCGGCCCAAGCATGGCTCGAGGCTCGCGACGACAAGCATGCCGCCCGCGAAACGGCCGACGTGCTCGTCGAGAAGCTTTCTGCCATCGCTGCCGGCGAGGGTGAAGCCGCCAAGCTTGCCAAGGAAATCCTCGAGAACAAGGCTTACCTGTCGAAGAAGTCCATCTGGATCTTCGGCGGCGACGGCTGGGCGTACGACATCGGCTACGGCGGTTTGGACCACGTGCTCGCGTCGGGCGAAGATGTGAACATCTTCGTGTTCGACACCGAGGTGTACTCCAACACCGGCGGTCAGGCTTCCAAGGCTTCCAACATCGGCCAGGTTGCGCAGTTCGCTGCCGCCGGCAAGGAAGTTAAGAAGAAGTCGCTCGCCGAAATCGCTATGGCGTACGGTTATGTGTACGTGGCACAAATCGCCATGGGCGCCAAGCCGGCCCAGACCATCAAGGCCATCACCGAGGCCGAGGCGTACCACGGCCCGTCGCTGATCATCGCGTACTCGCCCTGCGAGATGCACTCCATCAAGGGCGGCATGGTGAATTGCCAGTCCGAGATGAAGAAGGCTGTCGACTGCGGCTACTGGAACCTGTTCCGCTTCAACCCCGAGGGCGCACCGGGCAAGAAGTTCGTGCTCGACTGCAAGGAGCCCGCGGGCGGCTATCGCGAGTTCCTTATGAACGAGGCCCGCTACAGCCGACTCACGCGCGAGTTCCCCGAGCGCGCGGGCGAGCTGTTCGAGCGCAACGAGCAGGCCGCAATGGATCGCTACCAGCACCTGCTGAAGCTGAAGGCCATGTACGACGCCGAATAGGCTGGTTGCCGGGCATAGCGCGCTTCAATCGACGCAATCATGAGGAAAGCTCCCATACGGGAGCTTTCTTTTTGTGCGATGCGGAATGTGTACTGGGGGCTGGTGTGGGGCCGAAGGCTGGGGCGGCTGGCGGAGAAGACGGGGTTGGGCAAAGCGGAGCGACGAGGGTACCGTCGGTATCTGGAAAGCGGGGGCAAGCCTCCAGTGGCGTTCGCTTTCATACGTTGCTGGCGCTTGCCCCTCGCTCCGCGCCTTGACCTCTCGCTAGTTCCAGGGGTCGGCCTGGAAGAGCGGTTCGGGTGTTGGCGGACGGTCGGAATAGGGGTCGTAGCCGTCGTCGTCTTCGGTTTCGGCGCGACGGAAGGCGTCGTGTTTGGGCGAGGGCTTTTTGCCGGTGCTTGCGGCCTCGGATGCAGTGTTTGCGTCTGTTTCGGCGCCGTTATTGGCCGAGCCGTCGTTTCTGGTCGAAGCATCGCTTTCAATTTCTTGCTGCTTCCAGCTTTCAAGAATGGGCTCGATATAGGCAAGTGGCGCCACATGCACCGCGCCGCAGAAGGCAAAGGCATAAGGCGTTTCGAGACCAGGTTTCGACGTGATCATGGTTACGGTTTTATGGGCCTTCAGGCAGGGTTCGGCCGCTTTGCCGGTTTGAGCTGAAAGGCCGCTCGGCACGTCGGCCGCAACGATGCGCGCGCCGCGTGAGCGCTGGTCGTTTGCGAGGCGAATCCATGCGTCATAGGGCGCAAGCACAGCATTGCCCGAAAAGCCGGTGCCCAATACAGCATCGACGATCACGTCGGCTGAGCCAAGCAGGCTAGTGAGTTCGTCGTTGCTCGGTGATACGTGAATCGCAATTGCGCCGGCTTCGGCATGCTGCGCGACGGTGGTTTGGGGCGCGGTTAGGGCTGAGGCTGCGGTTTGGCGCAAACCCGCGTGTGTCGCATTGGTCGCTTCAGATGCAATCGCTTCCGTTAAGAGTGCCTGTTCGTGGGCGGGTTCGGCCGAAATCTCGCTTGCCGGGCGCTTCGTTATAAGGTCGACCGCGCAGCCCATAGAAGCCAGCTCGCGTGCGGCAACCCACCCGTCGCCGCCGTTGTTGCCCGACCCGCACAGAATCGCGATGTGGGGCGTGGCCCGATCTGCGTTCGGGACATCGCCTAGTTCGTCGCTTTGGCCATTGGTGGGAGCGCGGTGCGTGCTGCCGGCTCGGTTGTTGTCCGGGGCTCGGCTTGCGAGGCTGTCTTGCTTGTTGTTCGGGGCATGGGCGATTGTGCCAGCCTGATGTTGTGCCGCATTGCCCACGCCGCCTTGGCGAGCCGCCGCTTGAGCTTCGTCGAAGGCCGCCTTGGCCAGCGCGCGTCCGGCGCGTTCCATGAGCGTTGCAAGCGAGGTTCCGTTTTTGGCGATGGCCCGTTCGAGCTTCACGACATCGGCTACGGGCAGCACGTGCTTCTCGGTTTCGCCAAGAAGTGGCAGCAGTGCTTTGCCGTAGGCGTCGGCCAAATCGCCGAGCTTCATTTTGGCATTTGCGGGGCTCGTTGAGGGCAGCGTGGTGCATGGCACGCCGAGCGTTGGCTCGATGAGCTTGCGATAGAGCTCGCCGGCTTTGGTTCCCGTGGCGAATACGGCGCGAATATCGGCTGCGTCGAAAATGCGCGAAAGGTCGTTCGCTCGCGCATCGCGAATGCTCGCGTCGCTCGCGCCTTCAATTTCGCATGACGCGAGCACGTCCCAAAGCGCGATATGGTGGTGAAGCAGCATGTCGCGCTTCTCCTCGATGGTTCGAGGTGCCGGCTCGTCGAAAATCGCGGCGAGCACGCGCCAGAAGCGATTTTGGGGGTGGCCGTAGTAAAAACCCTGCTCACGCGATGCGGGCGAGGGCATAGTGCCCAGCAGTAGCACGCGGCTGCGGCTATCGAACACAGGTTGGATTTCATGGGTGACAGTTGTTGCGTCCATTGCGGCCCCTTCGCGTGGGTGGTTTCGTTCGAAGCTATCATACGTCTCGCGGTGTTTCGCCAATTTGAGCTCGCACTTCGATGCGGAGACAATCCTGTTCATACTTCGCCCTCCATACCTTCTTTGCGGCGTCTGCTACCCATGAGGTAAGCCCTGCTGATTCTTCCAAGAACGCGTCGACCTGCTCCTCCGTGAGGTTGCGCGCAAGCATTCCGATTTCCCCGTCGCCCACATTCTCGCGTCCGAGCGCTTTGAGGGCCTGCACGATGGTGCAGGTGGTTTGCGAGCAGTCGAGCAGGTCGCGGTTGGCTCGGTGCCGGAGCTCGATTTCGTAGGTTCCATATCCGTAGCGCTTGTAGGGGCCGCTGCTGACGTAGACGAGTTTGGCGGGCACCTGGGTGTCGAGACCCAGCGCGTTGAGGGCGGTGTCGCCGGACGGAGCAACGACCCACTTGTTGGCGCGGGCGATGGCGTAAACGACCTCGTCGGCGCTGGCCGGCACTTCGGTACCCATGAGTGCGCTTCTCTCGGGTACGTAGTATACGCCGCGGATGGCACGCGCGAGCTCGCCCTTGGAGTGCATGCGTCCAAGTGCGTTCGCCGCGTTACGTCGTCCAGCGATGTCGGAGAAGTCGGCGGCCGTGAAGGCTCTGCCAGCCCCGATGCCTTCTATGCGTTTGGCGATGCTTTCTGCCTCGGTCATTGCGGCTTTCCTTTCGTTGATGAAAAAAGTATATACCTTTTTCATCAAATTACGCTAAAAGACTGGGCCATTTTTCTTCATGCGCGACGATTCGGTCATGATTCACGATGTACGCGTGCGTTGGCCTCGGGTACATAGAGATCTTGTTGGGCGCATTAAAAACGAGCACGGGTAATCAACGAGGATTCGCCGCTGCGCTTGATGCCGTAAGCGTATTTTTCCTTAAATTGATATCGCATATGTAACATATCCTTGCCACCGGTCTAGCGCGGTGCTAGTATGCGCTCGCAAAAAATAATGAAGGGGGTCGTATGAAGCGACGTGTGATCCATATTGACGAAGAGAAGTGCACGGGCTGCGGCCTGTGCGTGCATGCATGTCACGAGGGCGCGATTGGCCTGGTGGGCGGCAAAGCTCGCCTTTTGCGCGACGATTATTGCGATGGACTGGGCGATTGCTTGCCTGCGTGCTCCGAAGATGCCATCGAGTTCATCGAGCGCGAGGCTGCGGCCTATGATGAGGCGGCGGTGATCGCCGAGAAAATGCGCAGGGCTCAGGCCGAGATTCATGCGAGCATGCCCGCGGGCGGCTGCCCTGGTTCCATGGCGAAAACGATTGTGCGCGACACGGAGTCTGGTGCGGGTGCGGGCATGGGCACGAACGCGGGCTCAAACGAAGGTGCGGCCGCGAGCATGCCCGCGAGTACGATTGCGAACGTGGGCGCGTATTCGAGCGCGAGTGCCGGCGCGGGCGCTGCTGTAAATGCGGGCGGAGGAATGCATACGAATTCGGGTGCGAATGCTGCTTTTGCCGCTTCATCTGCGGTGCGCGTGCCTGCCCGTTTGTCGAACTGGCCCGTGCAAATCAAGCTCGCGCCGGTCAATGCGCCGTATTTCCAAGGTTGCGATTTGCTCGTGGCCGCCGATTGCACGGCGTTTGCCTATGGGGCTTTCCACGAAGACTTTCTGAAGGATCGCGTGTGCCTTATTGGGTGCCCAAAACTCGATGGCGTCGACTATACTGAGAAGCTTGCGGAAATCATCGCCGCGAACAACGTGCGAAGCGTTCGCGTTGCGCGCATGCAGGTTCCGTGCTGCGGCGGCCTTGAACAGGCTGTGCGTCGTGCGGTAGCGATTGCGGGTTCCCAGATCGGCGTTGGCGCTGCTGATGACGCTGTTGTCGCCGCTGGTGCTGGCGGCACTGTTGGTGGCGCTGTTGATGCCGCGGGTGCCGTTGGTGCTGGCGGCGCCGTTGACAATGGTGGCCGCACCGATAGTGCTGGCAATGCCGTTGGCGCTGGTGGCGCCGTTGGCCACACCACGTCGAGCATTCCTGTTCAGATTGACGTAATCTCGTCCGACGGTCGCATTGTCGCGGTAGGATAGCTGGCCGCTGCCTCTTCCTTGTTGGAAATCGTGGGAATGCGAACGGCCATAAGCCACGCAAGGAACAAGGCCATTACGCCCAGGGCCACCCAGGCAATGATGCTGCGCACGAAAAACGCGCTTACGCCCATAACGGCATACGAAAGGCCGAGCATCTGAAGTTTGCGCGCAAGCGTGATGCCGCCGCGTTCTTTGAACGGTTTCACGTAGGCGCCGTATACGCGCGTTTTGCAAATCCAGGCATGCAGGCGCGGCGAGCTTTTAGCGAACAAAAATGTCGCCAGAAGCACGAGGGGCGTTGTTGGAAGCAGGGGGACGAATACGCCGAGGCATCCAAGGGCGAGGCTTATCCAAGCGATAACGAGAAAGAAGATTCTTTTCACAGCTGGCCTTTCGGTCGGTTGCAAGGGTGTTCGTTGCGACACTTTCAAAACGGTTAAGTTTGCTATTGGAAACAAACTTAACCAATGCTAACAAAAGAAGCCAAAGAATGCGACCGTTGAATGACGTATTTTTCGGAAAGCGGCTCTGTAAGCCGACGCGAATTCTTCTGTCAAAAAACGCCACGATTAGGTCGAATTGCACTGTACTTGAGGTGGAATTTCGATTCAGGAAAGCTTTTTGCAGCGACGGAAAGGAATCTGATCGAATGCGACCTGGGGTTTTCTTGAAGCGATAAAGAAAAGGCGAAAAAAAGTGGGCTTCTGTCGACTTCTGCCGCTGATGAAAATTACCTAATCGTCGCGATTCTTGTCACGTGACGGACGAAACGTTGCAATTCGGCCTAATCGTCGCGTTTTTTGCCAACCTGACGAGCGAATGCGATCGTTTGGCAGCGCATGCGGGTTTGCGTGTTGTTTTCGCTATCGCGCGTTTTTGAGCATTTCCTTTGCGTGGGCAAGAGAAGCCTCGCTCGCGTCGCCCGAAAGCATGCGGGCGATTTCGTGCACGCGCGCATCTTCGCTAAGCTCGCAGAGCGTAGTTTCGGGAATCGCGGCGGTGGCGCCGTTTGCATCTTCGCTTTCGTTGGGGGCCGCCCCCGCGGTTTTCTTCACCATGAAATGGCGCTCGCCGCGCACAGCAACCTGGGCCAAATGCGTAACGACGATAACCTGGTGTGTTTTCGCCAAATCGGCCAGAACGGCGGCCAGCGCCACCGCAACCGAGCCGCCCACGCCGGCGTCAACCTCGTCGAACACGAGCGTGTCGCGCGCATCGGCCTCGCCAAGCACAACCTTGCACGCGAGCATCACGCGGCTCACCTCGCCGCCCGAGGCAATGCGCGCGAGAGGGCGCGGCGTCATGCCGGCGCCGGCTCGATACATGAATTCAACCTTCGAGGCCCCCGCTCGCGTCCATTGCGCGCGTTCAAGGGGCTCCACCTGCACAATGAGCTCGGCGCCGCCCATTTCTAGGCGCGCCATTTGGGCGTTCACCTGATTGCCGAATTTCGGAGCTGCCGCCTTGCGCGCGTCGTCGAACGCCTTTGCGGCCTCAATGAGCTTCGCCTCGGCGGCGTCGTGGGCGGTTTCTGCTTTGGCGATCACGCGCGAGGAATCGTCGACCGACTCGATGAGCTTGGCGGCGGCATCGCGGTGCTCAATGACATCTTGCATGCGCGGCCCGAAAGCGCGCATGAGGCCCTGCAGGGCGCTCGCGCGTTCTTGCAGGCGCTCCAGGGCATGCGGGTCGTGGTCGATGCCGTCGCGGTATTCGCGCAAATCGCGCGAAGCATCTTCAAGAATATAGGAAGCGTCGGTGAGCGAGGAAACTAGCGGATCGAGCGCCGCGTCGGCCGCCGTGAGCGATTCGAGCGAGGCGATGGCCGAATTCACGGCCTCAATCGCGCCGCCGTCGCCCGAAAGGCCCCAGTATGCGCCGTCGCTTGCCTGGGCGAGCGCTTCCGCGTTCTCGATTTTGGGGAGCTCGGCCATAAGCTCGTCGTACTCGTCGAGCGTGGGGTTTACCTCGTCGATGCGGGCGAGCGTGAAGCGCGCCTCTTCGAGCTGCGCGGCGGAAGCCTGCGAAGCCTCGCGGACGCGCGCGAGTTCGGCTGCCGCGGCGCGTTCGGCGTCGAAGGTTTCGATGTACGCAGCTTTTGCGCTTGCAACCGCATCGCCCGCCCACGCGTCGAGCATGGCGGCGTGGTTTGCGGGCTTCAAGAGGTGCTGGTGCTCGTGCTGGCCACACAAATCTACCGTGGCGCCTAGCTGCTCGGCGAGCTGGCGCACGGTGGACATGGAGCCGTCGATGCTCACTCGGCTGCGCCCGTCGGCGGAAACCTTGCGGCATGCGATGTGGCCGTCGCTCGCGTTGTCGGCGTCGGCCTCGGTGGGCAAGAAGAACCGGCCCTCGACCGTGGCGCCCTGTGCGCCCTCGCGCACGGTAGAGGCGTCGGCGCGCTCGCCCACGAGCAGTTTGATCGCCGAAAGCAGCGCGGTTTTGCCTGCGCCTGTTTCGCCTGTGACCACTGTGAGGCCCTGTGCGGGCGCGAACGTCGCTTCGCGAATAAGGGCGACATTTTGCACGTGGAGTTCGTCGAGCATGGCGAAACCTTTCTCGAATGGGCCGCCGCACGCTGCGACGGACAGGTGCCGTTCATTATAGGCTCTTGAGGTGGCAGGTTGCGCGCCGTGCGAAAACCAAAGGGAAACGGTGAAAGAATGCAATCGGGGAGCAGCGAGTGGGGCGGATGCGGCAATGCGGGCAACGCAAACACGAAAGGCCGAGTGCCGCCTTGCACTTGAAGCGGAATGGCACGAATCGGAAGGCGAGCAATAAAAAACCCGCTCGAATGAGCGGGCTGTAAAAACAATTTGAGGCCCGGAGGGGAGCCGGACCTCACACAAGGAGGGGATGAACGACGCTTCAGATCGCGTCGGTTCAAAATCTGCTTTGGGGAAGCAGGCAAGTAAAGGAGGGGAGCCTTACGCTTGCAGTGCAAAAGTATACAGGTCGGTATTCAAGAAGTTGTGACCATGAAATGTATGGTTTGTGGAACGGGACAGTTTCGAGCTTGCGTTCCGAGAATTTCCATAAGCCGTACTTATACATTCTTTTTTATGAGTGAAATACATAAGCAATGCTTATAGGAAATATTCAAGAAACTGAATGTCGTCGAAAAAAGGGACAGAATGAAAAATACGTGGCAAGAAAGCGATGGAATTGCATATATGCATGAATTGCGATTGCTTTCATGTGCCAACGCACGCCACAGCATGGAAAAACTGACTAGTAAAAATGCGCGATTCTTCCAAAAACCGCAGGTCAACTACGTACGGCTGAAGTGACGAAGGTGGCTGAGCGCATTTTCGGCGACATGCGGGCGCATCGTTGCATCGCAAAGCTAACTCGGCGTGACCGCGCACGCTGTGAGGCGCGCGATTTTCTGCATCGGCGCCACTGCACTATCGGTGTCGCCGCACGATTGGGACCGCCGCGCAATCGGTGCCGCCGCACGATCGGCGCGGACATGTGCGCGCCATCATGATGGGCGCATGCGGCAAGGGCCGTTTTTGCCCAAGCCCGTCTGGTTCTTCTGGAAAAGGAAAAGGCCCGTTCGGACGAGCGGGCCTAAGAGAGAACTTGAGGCCCGGAGGGGAACCGGGCCTCACACAAGGAGGGGGTGTACGGTGCTTGATTTTGGGAGGTGCACCGGTACGTACTGCTTTGGGGTAGCAGGCAAACTGGGAAGGGGACCCCGCGTTTGCAAGGCAAAAGTATAGGTACGGGTTTTCAAGAAGTTGTGGGTCGGTTTTGAACGACTTGTGAACGCAGGACGCCTATGCTCGACAAGCTTTATAAGACCTGATGAGAGGCTTAAATTCGAACCTCACACAATGAGGGTGAATTAGACATAACCTAAAAATGTGTATATGTTTGTGAAGGGCTTTTGAAGCGTCATTAAAAAGCTTCGCCGTTCGCCGCTGTAAAACAACCGCTTGCCGTAGCATCATTTTGAGTCACTTTTTGAGTTGTGAAGCGCGCTTGCGCCACTTTTCGAGAAAGCCGCCCGCGCGGGCGCATCGCTCGGCGCGTTGCAACTATACTCAGGGCATTGCATCCGTCGCGCCGCGCACGCCTTTGCCGCGTTTCGCGCCGCGTTCGCCACTTCCGAAAGGGATTCTTATGGCCGATATCGAATTGCGTTTCCACAAAGACATGCTCGTGCTTTCCGCCCCGCTCGCGTTCGCGCTCGCGAACCAAAGCGTCGATATGGAAACCGAAGCTGAATATATGAGCTTGGTTGAACCGGAAACTATGCGCGATGCGCTGCGCCTGGAATCGATGGCGGGCGCGCAGTGCTTGGTTGCCGAGACCGATATTTGCGAGGCGCGCCTGGCGCACAAGCGCATGGAAGATCGCGCCCAGGAACTTGCCCAAGCGGCTATTTCCCACGCGCGCGCGAACGCGCCGCAGCATGTGCTGTGTGAAGTGGGCCCGTGCGGGCTGCCGCTCGATGCCACGTCGGCGATGTCGATGAAACAGTGCGCGGCGCAATACGAAGGCGCGGCGCGAGCGCTCGTCGAGGGCGGCAAGGAAGCCATGGGGTCTCTTGCTGAAAGCGAAGGAGTGGGCTTCGACGCCATTTTCCTGAATGGATTGCGCAGCGCGGCCGATGTTCAGTGCGGCATCGATGGTGTGCGTCGCGTGTATGCGGGCACGGTGTTTGTGTCGGTCGACGTGAATGGGCAAGGCGAGTTCGACGGAAAGCCGCTCGCTGAAGCGATCGAGGTGCTTGCGAAGGCCGACGTGATTGGCATTCGCAGCGCCGCTGCGCCCGAGGCGATTGCGGAAGTGGTGCGCGAGATAGCCGCTGCAACTCCGAAGCCCATTTTGGTGCAGGTGTGCGTGCGCCAGGCGACCGCTGCCGAGAAGCGCCGCGCATCTCTCGGCGCGCCCATTCCCGAAAACCCCTATGCGCTGCCCGACTTCATGGCCGATGCGGCCGTGGCTCTGCGCGCGGCGGGCGCCCAGTTCCTGCGCGCGTGCGGCGAGGCGACTCCCGCGTATACCGGTGCGTTGGCTGCAGGCGTTTTTGGCGCCGACAGCATTCGCTAGTTTCCTGCCGGAATGTGCCAGGGATGTGCTAAACGCTGCGAGCATTTAGCACATTGGGGACGCGGGTGACAACGGTCGCGCAGCGGCGGCCGCAACGGTCGCCACGGCCGTGGCAACGGCGACGGCCCCGACCTGTTAAACGCTACGAGCACTTAACAGGTAGTATCAGGTTGTAGATATAAAGAAAGGAAACCACTGCATGGCTTTGCTTGAGAGAAGCGATTCGTATGGCGAAATGCAGCGCGTTGTGGATTACCTCTTTAAGAACGCGCCCTTCGTTGAGCGGCTCGATGTAATTCTGGCGGCGGAAACGTTTGACGTGTGCGCCGACATGCGCGAAATCGTTGATCTGCTGCCGCCGGGCGCGTACACGCGCGTCGCTTTGTGCCAGCAGATGAACTCCTCAATTGCCGGCCACGGCTGGGGGTACACCTACGGTACCGTGGAGTAGGGCGGCGGTCTGAGGCATCGGTGGGGTGCCAGCCGCTTTGCCGGGGTCCCATTTCGGCGTCTTTGCTTGATGGCAGTGCATCCCTCACGCGGCGATTCGCCGCATGGTAGGACGTCTTTTATCCGCATTCCGCAAAGGGCGCCTATCGCCCTTTGCGGAATCTTTACCTCGCATTTACGAATCGGCCGCATTCCGGAGTTTTACCGCATGAGGTGCCCCTCTCATTTCTCGCGTGAGAAAAGTTGCGCAACAAACTCGCTTTTTATCAGGCACGTTACTTGAATGGCACCGTGTGGAAAGCGGCCTTTTTATGAACAAGGCTGGTCTAATGTTGCGCGGGTAGCATGCGCATCGATAGAATAAGAGGGCTTGCGCCCTGACAGGCGTGAGTTCCAGCGTTTCAATGCAACGAAAGAAAACTGCTTATGCCAGACCATTACAACAACGGCGGCGCGCCTATGCCTCCGCGAAGAGGCTCGCACGCTAAGCCGCAAGATTCGGGCAGCCGAGTTCCCGAATCGGTTCGCTCGTTTATTACCCAGCAATCGAGCGACCCAAACTCGCAGAACAGGGGATATAGCCCCCAAAGCTCAACTCCGTTCTCTCAGCAGCAAAACCAGCAGCCAGGGTGGCAGCAAGAAGAAAGCCAGGGCGCCTATCGCCCTGCAGGCGCGGCGTACCAGCAGCGCGTGCCCAGTGCGAACCAGTTCCACAATGGCTTTCGCGCGGGAGTGGGCAGCGATTTCGACGACGATTTCGCCGCCTATGCTCCCGAAGCCGACGATGGTTTGCGCCGCGTGCGCAAGAAGCGCCACAAGGGCCGCCGCATTGCGCTCATCGTGTTCGCGGCGCTGTTCACGCTCATCGTGGGCAGCGGCATCGCGCTTGCCGCGTATGTAAGCTCGCTCAACACGTCTATGGGATTCGACGACAAACAAGAAGAAGCCGAAATCAAAGAAGCCCTGCAGCCGGCGAGCGCGAATGAATCGGCTGCCGAAAACAGCTCGGCGTTCTACATGCTCATTTTGGGCAGCGACTCGCGCGACGAAGGCGAAACCGCCAGCCGAAGCGACGTGACCATGCTCGCACGCATCGACCCCGACAACGGCCAGGTCGACCTTATCTCCATTCCTCGTGACACCATGGTGACCATCGAAGGGCAGGGAAGGCAGAAGATCAACGCGGCATACTCCTTTGGCGGTGCGTCGGGCGCGATCGATGCCGTTTCGACCTTCGCGGGCGTGCCCATCACGCATTACTGCGAAGTGCATTTCGAAGAGCTCGAACGTGTGGTCGATGAGCTCGGCGGCATTTGGGTGAACGTCCCCGAGAGCTTCGATGCCGGCAACGGCGGCATGTCGTTCCAGGCGGGCGAGCAGCGCCTCAATGGCGCTCAGGCACTTGCTTTCGCTCGCGAGCGCTACAACGTTTCGGGCGGCGACTTCGGCCGAGCTCAAGCCCAGCGCTTGGTGGTGCAGGCTATTATCAAGCAGGTGCTCGCATCGTCCCCGGCGCAGCTGCCGGGCCTTGTGAGCTCGCTCGCAACGAGCATTAGCACCGATTTGTCGGTCACCGACATTATCGCCATGGCGCAGCAGTTCCAGGCGAGCGACCTTACCTTGTATTCGGCGGTGTGCCCGAGCTATTCGTTCAACGAAGGCGGCGTGAGCTACGTGTGCCCCATGTTCGACGAATGGCGCGATATGATGTGCCGGGTCGATGCGGGCCTCGACCCCAACGACACGACGGCCGAAATTCCGAAAGCCCAGTCGAGCAACTTGAAGTTGGGCGCTGCGAGCAATTCGCCGGCACCAAGGAGTTACGAAGCCCTGGTCGCCAATGCGGGCCTTACCACAGACGATGTGGCTTCTGCACAGTAGTAACTACGGCGTTATTCGCCAAACGAGAAAGGCAAACCAACCATGACCCTGCTTGAGCTCTTGCAGCTTTTGCGAAAGCATCTGCGCTTGGTGATTGCGCTCCCCCTTGTGTGCGCACTTGCTATGGGCGTTGCGAGCTTTATGTTCCTGCCGAACACGTACACCGCCACCACGAGCATGTACGTATTGGTGAAAGGCGACTCGAAAAGCTCGTCGATGTCTACCGACCTTTCCGCATCGCAGATGGTCACCAACGACGTTGCGCAGCTTATCGACAGCGATCGCGTGACGAAAGACACCGCCAACGCGCTGAAAATGAAGAGCCTGGGCGACTACAAAATCAGCGTTACGAGCCAAACCACTACGCGCGTTATTTCGGTTTCGGTAACGGGCGAAGATGCGCCGAGCACGGCTATTATTGCCAACCAGCTCGCGAAAGATGTTTCGGCCGTGGCGCAGGAAGTCATGGACGTGCAAAGCGTGAACGTTATCGACGAGGCCGAAACCCCCGAAGCTCCGAGTGGCCCGAATAGGGTTATGTACACCGCGGTTGCGTTCTTGGCCGGCTTGTTCGTGGCTATTGCGATTGTCGTGCTTAAAGACATGCTGAACACGCGCGTGCGCAGTGCCGAAGAGGTCGAAGAAATGCTGGGCATTCCGGTTATCGGTCGCATTCCGGCCATGAAGGAGTAAACGATGGGAAAGAAGAAAAAAGCCGCCGATCGCCTTGTAGTGCAGAACGCCGCCAAAACGCTTTTTGCCAATATTCGTTTTGCCAGCGTCGACAATCCTATTCGTTCGCTCGTTCTAACGTCTTCTGTGCCGAATGAGGGAAAATCGACGGTTTCTATGCAGCTTGCCGCGGCTATTGCCCAAAGCGGCAAGCGCGTTTTGCTCGTTGAAGTCGACATGCGCCGCCGTAGTTTGGCAGACATGCTGGGCGTTCATACGCGCGGCGGCCTGTATGCCGTGCTTTCTGAGCAAATGCCTTTGCGCTCGGCAATTGTGCCTACCTCGCAGGGCTTTGACTTCTTGGACAGCGAGCCCCATATTCCGAACCCTGTTGATATTTTGGCGTCAAAGCGTTTTGCGAGCTTGGTCGACAGGCTTTCGCGCGATTACGATTTCGTGGTGTACGACACCCCGCCCGTTGGAACATTCGTCGATGCTGCGGTGCTTTCGACGATCGTCGATGCCACGGCGCTTGTTGTTCGCGAGAATTTTGCACGTCGCGATGAGGTTGCGAATGCCTATGAGCAGCTGCGCAAGGCCGACGCAAACGTGATTGGCACCGTGATGAACCACTGCGAGACCGAAACGAGCGAGTACTATTACGCCTATTACAACAAAGAAGGCAAGCGCGTAAAAGAGCACGATGCCGCTGCAGAAGCGGCTGCGAGCCCGGCCGTAATGCCGAGCAAGCGCGGCGCTCGAAGCCACGCAGCTATGACCCCGTCTGACACGTTCTAGTGACATTTCGAGACCTGGCCTGTTGTTTTACGGCCCGTGTCCATTGATTGCGACGCCCGCGACTGTCGAAGTTGCGGGCGCGTTTGCGTTCTGGCCGAATAAGCCGTTGCCAAAAGCTACAATAGGTCACCAACCTCAACCACGAAAGGAAGCGCCCATGCGCGATATCCACTGCCATATTTTGCCGGGCGTCGACGATGGCGCGCGCGATTTGGACGAGAGCTTGGCGATGCTCGAAGCCGCCAAGCAGGCTGGCGTTACGAGCATCGTGTGCACGCCGCATTGCCGCGACCCGTATTTCGACTACGACGCCATGTGGGATGCCTACGAACTGCTCGTGGCGCACGCGAATGGCTTCCCGTTGCAAATGGGCTTCGAGGTGAACCATCGCAAGCTTATGGAGCTGGGCATGCAATGGGCGGAATACCTGCATTTCGACGGCAGCAACGAGTTTCTGCTGGAGCTCTCGAGCCACTGCACCGCGCGCGATTTCGAGGAATACGAGCGCACGATTTACGAGTTGCAAGGCATGGGCTACGACGTGATTATCGCGCATCCCGAGCGCTACAAAGCCATTCAACAAGACGTGAGCATTGCCGAGCGTTTGGTGCGCATGGGGTGCAAGCTGCAGGCGTCGGCCGATTTCGTGGCTGGTGGACGTTTGGGTAAAGAAAAGAAGCCCGCGAAAAAGCTGTTCGACGCCATGCTGTATCGCTACATCGCAAGCGATGCGCACTGCGTTGAGCACTACCAATATTTGGCGAAGGCGAAAGCGACGTATCGTTGTCGCGGTGCCCATGTGAGATAGGCGAAGGCGCGACGGGTACTGCACGGAAAACCTCGCATAGGGGCCCTACGTCAAATGTTGCGCAACTTTCGATAATTGTTACATTGCGCTTGGCTCTGCGGTGCAGCAGCGTGTTTAAGGGCGGCTGTGTTGGTGAAGATGCCGCGTTTAATGGCAGATTTACTTAAAAATTGCTTTACACGCGTAAGGGGAATCGTCAAAATTGTATTGCAAGATGCACCCCCCCCCCTTTTTTTTTTGTAGAGGCTTGCATCTTGTGGCGTTGCAAACGGGCCAATAGTCATTGGCCTTTTTTGCGCTCAATTATGAGCCGTAACGCATACACCCTAGCAAGCGTGCAATCGTCGCTTAGAGCGCGTTGCGTCGTTGTTCGGGAAATGAATAGTTCGTTGTTGGGCCGTATTTGCGGTAGCGAAGCTGCGTCTTAATGCCGTTCCAATCATGAGCGGTGCGTGGGTCAATCGCGAGCGAGGCGCCAGAGTGGCAGTACTGTAGTGCAGTGGTGCCATCGTGTGGCAGTATCGCAGTGCGGCGATGCCGTTGCGCTACGATGTTTTAACGAAGCTGTGCTGTGATGTGGCCGACTTAGGTACAGACAAGGAAAACGCACATGCGTATTTATGCTATTCAAGTCGCAAGTGGGCAAGAAGCTAAAGTTGAAGAGCTTATTCGGCGTTTCGTCGACGAAAGCATGATCGGCGAGGTATTCGTGCCGCGTTTTGAGGCGATGCGCCGCTGGAAGGGCGAATGGCACAAGCGCGCGGAGCGTTTGACGCCCGGATACCTGTATGTAGAGACGAGCGATGTCGAGAAGCTCGCGCTGCAGCTGCGTCGTGTGCCGGCTTTCACCAAGCTGCTTGGCAACAACGAAGTATTCATTCCCCTGAACGATGGCGAAGTGGCCTGGCTCAATGCTTTCGCGGGCGATTCGCGCCGCGTTGTTGAAATGAGCGAGGGCATTATGGAAGGCAGCAAGGTCATAGTGCTGCGAGGGCCGCTTATGGGCCATGAGGCCGAGATTAAGCGAATCGACAGGCATCGCAGAACGGCCGAACTTGAAATTCGCATGCTTGGCAGGGTGAAAACGATACGGCTTGGGTTGGAGATTGTTTCCAAAAGCCCTGCAAAAGGGTAGAAGCGGAAAACGAATCGCCAACCGCAATTGGGCGAAGAAGAGGAAACTGGCGGGAGGAACCCCGAGTAACGGGGACGTAATTTCAGCAAAAGGGTTTTATTTAGTATGCAATTGAGCGAAGCGACATATGGAGATATCTGCCTGGAGGGAGGCGATTCCGTAAGGGCAAGGGACATCGAGCTCGACCAGGGCTGCTATAGCCATGAAGATCGTCGCGAGGCCGCAAAGGTTGATGCCGCTGGCAAGTATGAACCTAAGCTTACCGAGAATGGCATTCCGGACGAAGTACTAGCGAAGTTGCTGCCAGGTGACGACATCATTGAGCTTTCCGAGCCAACAATTGCGGGCGGAATTGGCTACCGTTTCGTAAAGCGTGCTTTCGACATAGTGTCTTGTGGCGGTGCCCTTATTCTTCTCGCTATTCCTATGGGAGTGATTGCCCTTAAAATTAAATTAGAATCTCCTGGCCCCGTTATCTACTCGCAAAGGCGCGTGGGGAAGAACGGCAAGATCTTTAACGTCTATAAATTCAGAAGCATGTATACCGACGCCGAGGCTCGCGGTGCGCGGTGGGCCGCTGGAGACGATCCGCGCGTTACTCCATTCGGTAAGTTCATGCGAGAGAAACGCATTGATGAGATTCCTCAGTTTTGGAACATCGTAAAAGGAGATATCCCTTTGCGCATATTAAAAACGCGCCCGGAGTTCTCTGACGAATCCATGGGTGCGTTCGCGCTTCCCGCCAAATCTAGCACGAACAAAGAAAAGGCGTTTTCGCAGGTCGTGAGCTGTTTTGCGAGCGACCTGTGGATGCGCCGTATACCCGAATGCAATTGTAACCGCATTGGTGGTACCGAAACTCAATTTCTTGCAAAACCTGTTTTTATGGCGGTGCGTGCATAGTGGGCAGGAGGGTTTTAACCCTAGGTCTCAGGAATGCTATCGCCTCTTGCGGGACCAATTCGGGCCGTGTTATAGCGTGCACTTCTGGACTAGATGGGGATAGGCTAATCGATATTGAAAACGATAAGGGCGCAGAGGACTCATGCGAATGCAACATCGCAATTGGATGCTGTATGTCTATCAAGAACTCGAATTGCGTGGAGTGTTGCACACCAAATGGGGCGTATAAGGCTCCTGCGCCTGATTCAAGCGTGGCTGCTCCCAAGAAAGGTGGCGTTGGCTACCTCGTAGCAAAGAGAGTTTTTGACATTGTGTTTAGCGCGGGGGTGTGCTTGGTGCTGGCTGTTCCCGTAGCTGTTGCATGTGCTGCGATCTGTGTCGATACGCCGGGTAAGCCATTTTTTAGGCAGGAGCGTATTGGGCAGGGAGGTAAGAGGATTTACATCTTCAAGCTGCGGACGATGGTCTCTGACGCCCATGACCATCCTGAGAGGTATATGTCTTCAGCTCAGCTTGAGACTTGGAGGCGCGAGCAGAAGCTTGACGATGATCCGCGTATCACCCGTGTGGGGCGAATCCTGCGACGCACGTCGCTCGATGAGCTGCCTCAGTTCCTGAACGTACTATCTGGGGATTTGTCAGTGATAGGGCCCCGTCCCGTGACGTTGCAAGAAACATACGAATACGGCGACGCTCGCGAAGAAGTCTTGTCCTGTAAGCCGGGCATCACGGGTTGGTGGGCAGTGACTGATCGAAATAACTCGACTTGGCAGAGCGGTCAGAGGCAAGCCCGCGAGTTGTTTTATGTGCGCCATCAGTCGCTTGGGTTGGACGCCCGTGTGTTCGTGAAGACGTTTAAGGCGATGAGGAGGGGAAGGTAAACCGTGCAACCCAAGTTAAAGGAATCCCCTATTGTGTCGGTAATTGTGCCTACGTACAAGCGTGCCGATAGGCTCGAAGTAGCGCTTCGCTCCATAAAAGAACAGACTTATCAGAATCTAGAGATTCTTGTGGTGAACGATAACGTCCCCGGCAGCGATTGGGATTACTCCACCGTCAGGGCTCTTGAGGGGTTTGACGACCCCAGGCTAAAAGTAGTTCACACTGCGGGGCAGACAGGTGGCGGTGCCGCGCGGAACTACGCCTGTCGCCATGCGTTGGGCGAGTATCTGGCATTTCTGGATGACGACGACGAGTTTTTGCCCGACAAGGTTGAGACGCAGCTCGCTTTCATGCTCGAGCACAGTTTGGATATGTGCTGGCAGGACGTGTCGTGGTACGACGAGACGGGCAAGCTCGTGGAGCACAGGCGGCTTGACCATTGCAAGGACTTCTCCCAGCAGGGGCTTCTGAGGGCTCACTTGCTGACGCCGATTTCTCCGACGTCCATCTATATGCTCAAGAAGAGTCTCTTCGATAGGACCGAGGGGTTTGGCGAGGTGGCCACCGGGCAGGACTGGTGGCTTATGCTGCGCTGCATAGAGGCCGGCGCGCGCATGGGATACATGCCTGAGGTGCACGTGCGCCAATACCTTCATTCGGGCGAGAGGCTCTCTTTGGGAAAGAACAAGGTCGATGGTGAGGTTGCTAGGCATGAGGTGGTGCGCAGCTACTACCCGCGCCTCAGCAAGAAGGACGTACGCTACATCGAATTCCGCCACAACGCAGTGCTTGCCTTTGCCATGAAGCGCAGCCGTCGGCCTGGACAGGCGCTGCTCTATGCCTTTAGGACGATTGTCGCCTCGCCTGTTGATTGCTTTTCGGAGGCGCTGAAGTTCTTCGGCAAGGCGAAATCCTAGCGATTCTAGGTGTGGCGGATAATTGATTGAAAGGTCGAATTGTATGTCCGACAAAATGAAAATAGCCGTAGCGGGCACTGGCTACGTGGGGCTCTCTCTGGCCGTGCTGCTCTCACAGCACAACGAGGTGCACGCGCTTGATATCGTCCCCGAGAAGGTTGAGAAGCTCAAGCGGTTCATCTCTCCCATCCAGGACGACGAGATCGAGCGATTCCTGAGCGAGGCCAAAGAAGGCAAGCGCGAGCTCGGCCTACACGTGACGCTGGACGCTGCAGAGGCGTACGCGGGTGCTGACTACGCCATCGTGGCCACGCCGACCAACTATGATAGCGATCGCAACTTTTTTGATACAAGCTCCGTGGAGGCTGCTATTTCTGCCATCCGCGAGGTGAACCCGACCGCCTGGATCGTCATCAAGTCGACCATTCCTGTGGGCTATACTGCGTCTTTGCGCGAAAAGCTCAATGATAAGCGCATAGTGTTTTCGCCGGAGTTCCTGCGTGAGAGCAAAGCGCTCTACGACAACTTGCATCCGAGTCGTATCGTGGTGGGTGCGCCCAAGGATGACGGAGAGGCCGTTGCTGCGGCGAGGACCTTTGCCGAACTGCTTGCGCAGGGTGCGGACCCGGTCGAGTCGGAGCGTACGAACGCCGACGGAACGGTAGGCATCCCACAGCTGGTGTTGGGCACCACCGAGGCAGAGGCCGTGAAGCTGTTCGCGAATACCTATCTCGCGCTTCGCGTGGCCTATTTCAACGAGCTGGATACCTATTGCGAAGCGCGTGGGCTGTCTTCAGCCGACGTCATTGAGGGCGTGTGCCTGGAGCCACGCATCGGCGGCTTCTACAATAACCCCTCATTTGGTTACGGCGGGTATTGCCTGCCCAAGGACACCAAACAGCTTTTGGCAAACTACCGCGACGTCCCCCAGAATCTTATCGAAGCCATTGTTCAAGCCAACCATACTCGCAAGGACTGGGTGGCCGAGCAGGTGATGGATCGCGTGATGCAGCTCGTCTACGAGGGCAAGCAGAAACCCGTGGTGGGTGTGTATCGCTTGACCATGAAGAGCGGATCTGACAACTTCAGGGCATCATCCATCCAAGGAATCATGAAGCGTGTGAAGGCTAAAGGTGTGCCCGTAGTGGTCTACGAGCCCACGCTGCATGCGTCGGAATTCTACGATTCCGAGGTGACGCACAATCTGGAGGCATTCAAACAGGGGTGCGATGTGATTGTAGCCAACCGCTGGAGCGACGATTTGGCCGATGTATCGGGCAAAGTGTACACGCGCGATTTGTTCAAGAGGGACTAACTATGTCTTCGGCTGGGATAGCGAGAGATTTATACAGGCGCCTGCTTAATGCCGAGGCGTTGGTTTTGGGCGCCAAACGGGCGAAGGAGCTTGATGCCAGGATTCGTTTTGGCAGGAAGCTTGATTTGTCTAGTCCTAGGACGCTGGCAGACAAGATTTGCTGGATAGAGCTGAATACCGACCAGACACTTGCCGCTCGCTGCACAGATAAGTGGGCTGTGCGCGACTATGTGGCGGAGAAAGGCTTGGCGAGCTTGCTCGTGCCGGCCTATGGGCCATGGGGATGTGTCGAGGACATCGACGTTGACGCGCTGCCAAACGCGTTTGCGCTCAAGGCCACGCACGGCTGTGAGATGAATTATCTCGTGTCCGATAAGAAATTGCTTGATGTAGATGAAATGCTCGCGTATGCGCGTAGGTGGCTCGACGAGGATTACCCTCGCGCTTGTGTGGAGCCGCACTACAAGCTAGTGCCCCATCGCGTCTATGCCGAGGACTTCATTGGCGGCATGGATGAAATTGTGGACTACAAGTTTCACTGCTTGAACGGCGAGCCGCGCTTTGTACTCACGTGCAGCGAGCGAGATCGGGGCTTGAAGCTGAATCTGTACGATCTGGACTGGAGCCCTATTGATGGGCTGCAGGGGTCAATGAGGAACGACAAGAAGATTGCCAAACCAAAACTGCTTGACGAGATGATTGATGCTGCGAGGACTTTAAGTGCCGACTTTGACTTTGTTCGTGTGGACCTTTACGAATCTGATGGGAAGGTCATGTTCGGCGAGCTGACGTTCTCGCCGGCGTGCGGGGTTATGGAGTATTACACCAATGACTTCGTGATGCGCTGGGGTGAGGAATTGAGGGTCCGTGGGCTCGACTAAGAAGATTGGGTTGATTGGTCGTTTGGACCTAGAATGCGAACTTTTCGACGGACAGACCGTCAAGACCCGCATGATGTATCGGCTGCTGTGCGAGCTTTACGGCGAGGAGAATGTCGTGGTCGTGGAGACAAAGGACTATCGGCATAATGCGCCTCGGGTTGTTGTGCAGACCGTGCGATGCCTTCTAACGTGTAGGGATGTGTTCGTGTCACTGTCAAGAAACGGGCGAAAGGCGTTTTTCCCGCTGCTCTCTTTTGCGGCACGGCACCTGCACACGCGCGTCTACCATAACCTCATTGGGGGCTGGCTGGCCCAGGATTTGGAAGAATGCCCCCAGCAGGTGAGCTACCTAAACGACTTCAGGGTCAACTGGGTCGAGTCGCACCAGCTTGTTGGGAAGCTTGAGGAGCTCGGCGTGGGCAATGCTGAGTTCCTGCCGAACTTCAAGTACTTAGACGGGACGGAACTCCCAGGGTCTCGGTATTATGGGCCAGGCTATAGGTTCTGCACTTTCAGTCGAGTGCAAGAGCTGAAGGGCATCGGAGACGCCATGGATACTGTTGAAAAGCTCTGCTCAGAGGGACTCGATTGTTGGTTGGACATTTACGGCCCCATTGACCCTAGCTACAAAGAAGAATTCGAAACGGCGCTCTCGCGCTGCGTGCACGCCGAGTACAAGGGATGCGTTGCGCCCGAGAAGAGCGTGCAGGCGATTGCGAGTTATGACGCACTGCTGTTTCCTACTAAGTGGAAACCGGAGGGTATTCCTGGTACGATCATCGACGCGCTTGCGGCAGGGGTGCCTGTGATAGCGGCAAAGTGGCAGTACTACGACGAAATGCTCGAGGATGGCGTGACCGGGTTCGGGTACGGGTTCGGGAATAACGAGCTGCTTGCGGATGAGATTAAGAAGTTTATCGAGCTCGGCAATGGGGCCAACGAACTTCGAAAAGGCTGCTTAGCGAGGGCCGTCGCCTATTCCCCGGAAGCAGTTTCGGACGTTGTGGCGGCAGCCGTCGATGGCGAACGTCTTCGCGATTGAGAGGCGCCGATTTCAGTGGACATGGTTAACTACCTCAGATTGGCTTAACAACGTGGTTTCGGATTATCAAAATAAATATAGGGTAATGTTGGTCATCCAGTCTCTGCGCGTTGGGGGGGCTGAAACGATGGTTGAGAACCTGTCGTATGCGCTCGTGCGGGAGGGATGTGCGGTCTTGGTCGTCGTCCTCCAACCTGGCGAGACTATGCTCACCGAGCGCATGCGAAAATACGGTGTGGATTTGGTCATTTTGGGCAAGCGCCCGGGGTTTGACCCCTCGGTTTCCGGGAGGCTTGCCGTGATTATGCGCGATTTTCAACCTGATGTTGTTCATTCGCATCTTCCTATTCTTCAGTATGTCGTTCCTGCAGCGAAGAAGGCTCATGTGAGCAATCTTGTTCATACGCTGCATAGTTTGGCTGATAAAGAGACGACGAGCACTTTAAAACGTGTGATCAACGGAATGTGTTATCGCAAGGGGCTTGTAACGCCAGTTGCGCTAAGCGAGGAAAACAAGCAAAGCATCAAGAACCTTTACAAAATAGGTGATTCTCAAGCTTTTGTGGTGGCCAATGGCATCGAATTGACTGCATTTTCCGCTAAGCAGGATTTTGGAATTTATGGTCGGGTTCGGTTGTGCCATATTGGCCGTTTCGTTGATGCCAAGAATCATGCTGCACTTGTTCTGGCAGCGGAGCATTTGAAGGCTGATGGCTTCGATTGCATTTTCGACCTTTACGGAGATGGCCCCCTATATGAGACGACTAAAGAACTCGTAGCCTCGCGAGGGTTGACGGATTCATTTGTCTTTCATGGGCTTACTGACGATGTTCCTAATGTCCTAGGAAGCGCGGACATCTTTGTCTTTCCCTCGGTTTATGAGGGAATGCCTATGGTTCTCGTTGAGGCAATGGCTGCTGGCTTGCCTATCGTCGCGTCTGCAGTTGGAGGGATACCCGATATGCTGGAGGATGGCAAGAGTGCGCTTCTGTGCGAGCCCGATGCCGCCTCGGTTGTAACGGCTGTCGAACGGCTGCTGTCTGACGAAGGCTTGAGAAAATCATTAGGCATGGCCGCACGCGAGCGGGCGGCAGATTTCAGCTCAGATGCCATGGCGAAGGCTTACCTCGGCGTTTACAAAAGGAAGGGTGTGCGCGCATGCTAGCCGATGCCTACGCTACGGGGCGTTCCTTTCTCGACCGCAAGATAACCGGACAATCGCTTTCTGTAGGGCTGTGCTACGTACTTCTTCTCGGTGTATGCGCGGGCTGGCTACTGTCGCTTGGTAAAGTTTCTTTCCTGCTCACGCTTGGTGTCATTGCCGTTGCGGTCGTTGGGTCGTCTGAGACATGCTGCAGGCTTCTTTTTGCCTGCTTCCCGTTCTTTAACGTGATGGGCGCTGACTTAGGCGGCACGAGCATGTTCTATCTGCTTGTCCTCTTGTACGTTCTCAAAGCGACAATTGACGGGAGTGTAGCGCATGCGCGGGAGCGCTATGTCGCGCTGATGCTCGTCTTCGTTTTCACCGTCTACAACATAGGGGCTGGGCTCACCTACGCGAAATGGCTCATTCATCTTACTGTGCCGCTGTTCGTTTTGGGTACGGTTCGGCTTAAGGAGAACTTCTCAACTTACGTGAGGCTCTTGACCGTCTCGTTGGCGATCTCGGGTTTCATGGGTCTGATG
>CAKUIK010000019.1 GCA_934661005.1 uncultured Slackia sp. | reverse complement strand
CGAGCATTTAGCACATTCGGGCAACAAACGCGCAATCGCCGCAGCGGCGCGCGTACAATAGGCGCTCCACAATTAAGAGGAGCTCTATGAACCTGATTGAACAGCTCGCACGCGAGCTTAACCTTAAGGCCGCCAACGTCGAGGCAACCGTCAAGCTCATCGACGAGGGCAACACCATTCCCTTCATCGCGCGCTACCGCAAAGAAGTCACCGGCGGCATGGACGACGTCGCGCTGCGCACGCTCGACGAACGGCTGTCGTATCTGCGCAACCTCGAGCAGCGAAAAGAGGATGTCATCACGCTGATTGGCGCCCAGGGCAAGCTCACGCCCGAACTCGAGCAGCAAATTCGCGAAGCCGAGCAGCTGCAGCGCGTGGAAGACCTCTACAAGCCGTTCCGCAAAAAGCGCCTGACCCGTGCGCAGAAAGCCCGCGAGGCGGGGCTTGAGCCGCTCGCGAACATGATCATCATGCAGGCGTCCGCGAAAGGCTCGGCCCTCGACGCCGCTGCAGCATATATATCGGAAGGAACCGGCTTCGACACTCCCGAGGCAGCGCTCGCCGGCGCCTGCGACATTGTGGCCGAAACCGTTGCGGAAGACCCGGAATGCGTGGCTGATCTGCGCGCATTCACGCACAACACCGCCGACATCGTGGTCGAGGCCACCAATGCCGACGAGGCGACTCCCTATGAGCCGTACTACAACTACGACGAGCCCCTGCGCAAAATTCCCAACCACCGCGTGCTCGCGATCGACCGCGGCGAGCGCGAAGGCAAGCTGCGCGTGCGCGTGAATGTCGACGCCAGCGAAGCCACCGCGCGCCTTGGCGCCCGCTGGCCGCGCCGCCATGGCGTGTTCGCGCCCGTGTTCGATTCCGCCATCGCCGATGGCTACAAGCGCCTCATGGCGCCGTCGCTCGAACGCGAGGCCCGCGCGAAACTCACCGTGCGCGCGCAGACCGAGGCCATCAACGTGTTCGCCAAAAACCTCGAAGGCCTGCTGTCGGCCCGCCCCGTGCGCGGCGCGCGCGTGCTGGCGCTCGACCCGGGGTATCGAACCGGCTGCAAAATTGCCGTGATGGACGAAACCGGCAAGCTGCTCGACCACGGCGTGGTCTACCCCACCAAGCCGCGCGGCGAAGTGGCGGGCACCAAGCGCGAGCTGGCGCGCCTCGTGAAGAAGGACCGCGTGAACACCATCGTGATTGGCAACGGCACCGCGAGCCGCGAAACCGAGGAAGTGGTGTCGGAATTCATCGCCGAACAGGCGCCCGACCTGCGCTACACCATCGTGAACGAAGCCGGTGCTTCGGTGTATTCGGCATCGGAATTGGCAAGCCGGGAATACCCCGACCTCGACGTAACCGTGCGCGGCGCGATGAGCCTTGGCCGCCGCCTGCAAGACCCCTTGGCCGAGCTCGTGAAAATTCCGCCGCAATCGATTGGCGTGGGCCAGTACCAACACGACCTCGACCAGGCGGAACTCTCGCGCACGCTGGGATATGTGGTCGAAGACGTCGTAAACCGCGTTGGCGTGGACGTGAACACCGCCAGCGCGAGCCTTTTGAGCTACGTTTCGGGCATCACGTCGACGGTAGCCAAAAACATCGTTGCCTATCGCGAAGAAAACGGTGCCTTCACCGACCGCCGCGAGCTGAAGAAGGTTCCCAAGCTGGGGCCGAAGGCCTACCTGAATGCTGCGGGCTTCCTGCGCATCGCGGGCGGCAAAAACCCGCTCGACGCCACGAGCGTGCACCCCGAGAGCTACCCGGTGGCAACCGAAGTGCTCAAACGAGCGGGCGTGTCGGCGAGCGAACTCGAGCGCGGCGGCATTCCCGATATCGAGAAGCGCGCAGGCAGCGTGGCCGAATTGGCCGGGCAGCTCGACTGCGGCATTCTGACGCTCATCGATATTATCGACGAGCTGAAAAAGCCCGGCCGCGACCCACGCGATGATGCCCCCGAAGTCGTGTTCAGCCGCTCGGCCCTTTCGATCGACGACCTTGAGCCGGGCATGGAGCTGAAGGGCACCGTGCGCAACGTGGTCGACTTCGGCGCCTTCGTCGACATCGGCGTGCACCAAGACGGCCTTGTGCACATTTCGAAGCTCGCCAATCGCTTCGTGAAGCACCCAAGCGACGTGGTGCGCGTGGGCGACACCGTGAATGTGTGGGTGGAAAAGGTCGACCGCGACCGCAAGAAGATTTCCCTCACCATGGTGCAGGGGAAATAAACGATGTCGAGGCCGACGGATGTGCTCAATGCTCGTAGCATTGAGCACATCCGCTGAGGGCCTGCGACGATTTGCCCGCATGCCTACGCCCCCAAACCTGCTAAACGCTACGAGCATTGAGCAGGTTTGGGACCCCTGGCGAGACGGCCGACGACGCACCTCGCACGCCCCTACTGCCGCCCACCGAGCAACCACTCCAACGCGTTCATCTTCTTTATGCCATCAAAATCGGCAGCGGGGTCTTCGTCGAGCGTCAAAAGGTACTTCGGGTAGTTGTCGGTCACCTTGCGAAGCACCCTCAGCTCGCGCTCCAAGGTCGATTCCTCACGCACCGTTGCGGCTACCTGGTAGTATTCAAGACCATCGACGCCGCTTGCGACGAAATCGATTTCCATGTCGTCAACTTTACCGATATACACATCGTACCCGCGCCTCACAATCTCGAGATACACGACGTTCTCCAAAATATGGCCCACATCGGTATATTTGCGCCCCAGAAGCATCGAACGCAAACCCATATCGGATGCGTAATACTTATCGAGCGTTTTGAGATGTTGCTTCCCCTTCACGTCATAGCGCTTCACGCGATACACGATATAGCTATCGATACATGCCGAAAGGTATCGCTCCACCGTGCGAGCATCAATCTTCCGCCCGGAGGAAGTGAGCGTATCCGCGATTTTTTTCGTCGACACTATGCTGCCAACGCCGTCGAAAACAAATCGGAGCACGCTCTCCAGAATCATCGGATCGGCGCTCTTCAGGCGCGCCAAAACATCTTTCAGCACAACCGTGCTGTATATTCCGCGCAAATATTCGTCTATCATCTTGGGGTTGCCACCGAGCTCAAGCGCATAGGGAAATGAGCTGTTTTCAAGGTAGTCGACGTACTTCTTTGGCAAATCGGCCCCATCGCCGCACCAATCTACATACTCAGCAAACGAAAGCGGCAGCATTTCAATAGAGATATACCGTCCCGAAAGAAGCGTGGCGAGCTCCCCCGAAAGCATATAGGCATTCGACCCCGTAATATAGAGATCGATATTTTCCCTGATGAAAAGACTGTCGACAACTTTCTGAAAGTCGGGTACGTTTTGCACTTCGTCAAGGAAGACATAAGCGATTCCCTCGTCGGGAAGCCGTTCGATGATATAGGCGTGAAGAGCACGCGGATCCAACAAACTCTCGAAGGCATAGTCTTCAAAATTGACCGAGATTATGTGCGACGAATCGACTCCTTGCGAGCGCAACAAATCTTGAAATTGCTGAAGAAGCGTCGATTTGCCGCATCGACGCATCCCCGTTACAACCTTTATAACGCGCTTGCCTTTCCAACGGCTTAATTGATTGAGATAGCGCGTTCTTGCAATCACTTGAATTACCTACTTTCTGCATTGCCATGCGAAAAGTTACTTGCGATTACAGATTTTAGCACCATGAAGCAATAATTTCTTCTCGATGAGAATCGCCTTTTGACCCTGTCTCCTTCGAGTCGGAACCCCAGCAAGGCCCGTTATTGAAGTGCCGGCATTGGGAAACCGACCCTAGCGTATTCCGTCACCTGCACGGCAAGGCGCGGCGAAAAGCAGACCGTGCCCGTGCGTCCAGGCGAAAACCTGCTTACCCTAGCGTCAGAAAGCTCATAGCCAATGCAACCATGGCCTCTTTCTCGTCGGGCTTCGACTCGGCGATCATGATGGTGAGCGCGACCAACGCGCTGTCGGAAATACGCTTGGCGCCATCGGCCCACAATGCGTCGTTCATGTTCAGGAAGTACAGGAAGAGCGCCGCGGCGATGCGCTTGTTGCCGTCGTGGAACGAGTGGTTCTTCACGACGAAATACAGCAGGTTCGCGGCCTTCTCCTCGATGGTCGGGTACATCTCCTGCCCGCCGAAGCCCTGGTAGATCGCCGCGATGCTCGAGCGGAATGAGTCATCCTTCTCGACGCCGAATAGATCGCTGTCGCGCGAGAACCTCATTGACGCGATGAGGCTTCGGCATTCGTCGTATTCGAGCACGTACGTCGCCGCGCGGCCCTTCGGCTTCGCGATTCGCTGGTGGTCGTAGTCGTCGAGCAAATCGAGCGCGCCCGAATACGCCTTGACGACCGAAAGGATGTCTTTTGCCTCGGGTGAATTCGGAATGCGGTCCATGACCCGGGCGATTTTCCCCAGCTGTGCGAGACGGCGCTCGTTTTCGGCGTAGCCGTTGACGACGTAATGGCGCAGCACGCCCGTCGCCCATCGGCGGAATTCGATGCCGCGCTTCGATTTCACGCGATAGGCGACCGAGATGACCACATCAAGGCTGAACGCTTCATCTTCGCACGAGGCGCCTGCGCCGCCTTCGGCCTGGGTTCGCGCGCCCTTCGCACACGTCGCCTCGCGGTCGGCTTCCCCTTCTTCATGCACGTTGGAGATATGCCTCGCGATTTCCGCTTTGCTTTGTCCGAAAAGGGCGGCCATCTGGTCTTCGGTAAGCCAAACCGCACCCCCGACGAGCTCGACGTCGAGCTTAACTTCGCCGTCTTCCGATTCGAACAGCACCATCTCGTGTTTCATATCGCTCCAGCCTGCATCATTTTCACCAAGCAATTATTCGCAGTCTAGCATACGGGGAAAGAGCTACTCAGAGTACCGCTGTCGACATATTCGGCAAGCTGTCGCTCGCAGCTCAAAAGACAGACCCCGAATCTGCCCTCTTCTGCCCCAGATCTCGACCAAGGCCCCACCTCAACGCTGCGCCAAACAAGAACCGAGCAAAACCGAAAAAGAGAGCCCCTTTTCAAGGAAGCCCCCTGCGATTCATACCCGCATTTCAAGCCGCAAGCATTTAGCGGGCGGATTAACAGATGCTTAGCACCAGGCAACGGGCAAACAACGAATCAGCAGCTTTTCAGCGCGGCCATCACGTCGGCGATGGCGTAAAGCGAGCCGAAGCAGCACACCACGCCGTCGGGACCGGCAGCTTCGACGGCGCTTTCAACCGCATTGGCAATCGACGGGCAGGCCTGCACCCGCAAATGCTGCACGCAGTAGTCGTGCACGCCTTCGAATTCGAGCTCGCGCTCGCGAATGGCATCGGCGAGTTCGTCGGCATGCAGCGCGCGCTCGTTTTCGGGCGGCTCAGCGCAGAAATAGCGCGCCGCCAGCGGCAACGTAGCGTCAATCATGGCCTGGTAATTCTTGTCGCGCAGCACGTTCATCACGAACGTCACGCCTCCCTGCGGGAAATACTCGCGCAGGCTCGCCGCCAGCACATTGGCGCCCTGTTCGTTATGACCGCCGTCGACGATCACCGTGGGGTTGTCGCGCACCACTTCGAAACGGCCCTGCCATACCGTGGCCTCGAGACCCGTTTTAATGGCATCATCGGAAATTTCGAACCCGCGCCCGCGCAGCACGCGCGCAATCTCAATAGCCATCACGGCGTTGTTCGGCTGGTAGGTGCCAGCGAGCTTCAGGCGCACATCAGTGAAGCCGTCATAGGAAAACACCTGGTGCAGGCCTTCCGCATGCGCATGAATACGGCCGAAGCGCGGCACGCTCACCGGCGCGCCTACCTCGCGAGCGCGCTGCATGATAACGGCCTCGGCTTCAGGTTTTTGCCTGTAGCTCACCACGGGGATTCCGGCTTTGATGATGCCAGCCTTCTCGTGCGCGATCTTGGCGATGGTGTCGCCGAGCACGTGCGTGTGGTCGAGCGCGATCGAGGTAATGGCGCACACCTCGGGCACGACGACATTCGTGGAGTCGAGCCTGCCACCCAAACCCACCTCAAGCACCACGGCCATGCAGCCGACCTGAGCAAAATGCAGCAACGCCGCCGCCGTGATGAGCTCGAACGCCGTGGGCTGCTCGTCCATCTGCTCGGCTGCTTCGCGCACCTCAAGCGCCACAGCGAGCAAATCTTCGTCGGAAATATCCTCGCGGTTCACCTGGATGCGCTCATTGAAACGCAGCACATACGGCGAAGTGAACAGGCCAACCTTGTAGCCCGCCGCCTGCAGGATGCCCGCGGTGAACGCGCACGTCGACCCCTTGCCGTTCGTGCCTGCCACATGCACGATGCGCAGACGATCTTGCGGGCGGCCCAGGCGCTCGAGCAGCTCTTCCGTACGATGCAGCCCCAAGCGAACGTCGCGCCACGCGCCTTGCTGCAGGTACATTTTCGGGTCGAATTCTTCAGTCATGCGTCTTCCTTGGACAACGGGTCTTAACAGCCGCATTGTACAGCAGTGTTTTTCTGTACTAGAAACATTTTCGGCGTTATACTTTCTGTACTAGAAACATTATCAGGATATTTCTTTCTGTACTAGAAACGTTAAGGCGATTGACATGCTAAAACGCAAAATGACAAATCATATTCGAAATTGGGAAATCACCATGCCTAAAAAGGCCCTTCTTTTGCTCGGAGCGCGTCAAACGGGCAAAACGTTCACCGTCCGTTCATATGCAAGAGAGCAAAACTTGCCTTTCATCGAAGTAAATTTCCTTGAAGATGAGGAAAACGCTCGCTTCTTAAGCGCGGCGACAAGTGTCAAAGAGCTTCTCTCGAGGCTCTCTTTGGTCACGGGTCATACTGTTGAACCGGGAACGCTTATCTTTTTCGACGAAATACAGCACCTTGGACAAAACGCGGTGACGCTCTCCAAGTTCATCGTAGAAGACGGGCGCTATAAGCTGATATTGTCGGGATCACTGCTCGGCACGTATCTCAAGGGCGTTACCTCATTCCCCGTGGGATACGCGCATATCGAACGCATGTATCCGCTCGATTTCGAGGAGTTTTGCTGGGCGATGGGCGTTCCTGAAAACGTAATCGAGCTCATTCGCCAAAGCTATCACACCCTTGAATCACTCGAGAGCTCGCTTCACGAACGCCTCATAGATCTATACCGGCGCTACATCGTCGTTGGCGGCATGCCAGAAGCCGTCCAACGCTTCATCGAAAGCGATCAAAACCTTGGCGCAGCACGCTCTGTGAATATCGATATCGCACAGCAATACCGCTATGACATAGCGAAATATGCAAACGCTCGCTCCATGCAAATCCAAACTATTTTCGATAACATCCCAGCTCAACTTGCAAAAGTTAACAAGCGATTCATGATGATGTCGGTCAAAAAGAATGGAACCTACGAGCGCCTGCGCGACGACTTCTCATGGCTCGGCGATGCGGGCGTTGCACTTCCCGCCCATATCGTGACCGAACCGAAATATCCACTTTTGCGCACCAAGGTTGCCGAAAAATTCAAGCTCTACGATTCCGATTGCGGCATGCTTTTGGCGCAGTACCCTACCTCAGCAAGCATGAAAATCGTGTCGGGCGACGGCGACGCCAACTTCGGCGCCGTATACGAAAACGTCGTCGCGCAAGAGCTCGCAGCCGCGGGATTTCCCTTGTATTACTACAATAACAATCGCAAAGGCGAAGTCGATTTCCTCATCGAAACGAGTAATGGAGCAATTGTACCTATCGAAGTGAAATCGGGGAAAGACTACAAGCTCCATTTGGCGCTGCGCAACCTTTTGAGCTGTCGGGAGTATGGGATTGAATACGCAATCGTATTGTCGGAGCACAACCTCTCAGTCGAAGAACGCGAAGGGCAAACCGTGCGCTACCTGCCGCTTTACATGACGCTCTGCCTCGCCGACGAAAGGCAGCAAAGCCTCGCTGAGGTCAAACTCGCGAAAATCGATTTCAGCACCCTGTAGAAAATGCCGCGCCCCTACCCTTTCAGCAGCTCGCCCAAGTGCCGGAAATCGGCTTCGATGGCAACCTGCTTCGTAGGGTCGTACAGCGCCGCTGCGGGATGGTACACGGGAAACACCTTGAAGCGCCCCGCCATGGACACCTGACCGTGCAGGCGCGTAATGCCGCGTTCGGTTTTCAGGATGAACTTCGTGGAGAAATTGCCCATGGTCACGAGGAATTCCGGCCCAATGGCACGCACCTGATCGCGTAAATACGGCGTGCACGTAGCGATTTCATCGGGATGGGGGTCGCGATTCGACGGCGGGCGGCATTTGAGCACATTCGCGATGAACACCTCGTCGCGCGAAAGGCCCGCAAGCGCCAGCAAATCGGTAAGGTAATGCCCCGCGGCGCCCACGAACGGACGCCCCTGCAAATCTTCGTTTTTGCCAGGCGCCTCGCCAATGAGCATCACGCGGGCGGCAGGATTGCCAAACCCTGGCACCACGTTCGTGCGACCCTCGCACAAAGCGCAGCGACGGCACCGACCAATAACGCCCTCGATATCGGCCAGAAGTTGGGCGGAATCTTCGCCTTCCTTCGCCTGCACCGTTGCAAAATGGCTGTTCACTATGGCCATGGCGCCCTCGCCTTCTTTAGCGCGTGTAAACCTTCGGCATGCGCAGGCCGAAGGCGCAGCACAGCTCATGCGGAATGGTGCCGATTTGTTCCGCCATGTCGTCAATGGTGATGCGCGCGCCGCCCTGGGCGCCCACGAGCAGCACCTCGTCGCCGATTTGCGGGTCGAGGCGCGGGCGCGTGCCGCGGCTGCGCATGTCAATCTCGAACATGCACTGGTCCATGCAGATATTGCCCACCTGGTTGCAAAGCTGGCCGTTGTAAATAACCTGGGCGCGGCTCGAGAGCGCACGGTTGTAGCCGTCGGCGTAGCCAATGGGCAGCGTGCAAATTTTCACGCTGCCGGTGGAGCGGTAATGCAAGCCGTAGCTCACGCCCTCGCTCATGGGAGGCTGGCTCACATTCGTGATGCGCGCGTGCACACTCATGGCCGGGCGCAGATCGAAATAACCCACCGTTTCGGGGCACGGATGGAAGCCGTACAGCGAAATGCCGAAACGCGCCATATCGAGATGCGTATCGGGGTAGCGCAAAAGCGCCGCGGAGTTCGCGCAGTGCACGATGCCCGGGTTAATGCCCGCAACGCGCATGTCGGAGATGGCCTCGGTGAAGCGGCGGAACTGCATGTTGAAGTCGAGCGTTTCGGGGCAGTCGGCAGTGGCGAAATGGGTGAACGTGCCCACATGCTCGAGCGCGCGATGAAAGCTGATTTGACGCACGAACTCGACCGCTTCGTCGAAGCGCACGCCAATGCGGTTCATGCCGGTGTTGAGCGCCAAATGGAACGGGGCGCGCAGCCCATGCGCGTCGGCCGCCTCACCATAGGCCACGGCAAATTCCGCGGTATACACGCTCGGCATGATGTTGTAGTTCAAAAGCAGCGGAATAGCGGCCTCGGGGGGCTCGGAAAGCATGAGCACAGGCGCGGTAATGCCCGCCTCGCGCAGCTTCACGCCTTCTTGCACCGTTGCCACCGCAAGGTAGGCAGCGCCCGCAGAAAGCGCGGTTTTGGCGACCTCGACCGAACCATGCCCGTAGGCGTCAGCCTTCACCACGGCCAGCAGGCGGCACCCAGGCTTCAGGCGGCGCTTGGCCACGGCGATGTTGTTGCGAATAGCGCCCAGGTCAACCTCGACCCACGACCAGCGGCGCTCGTTTTGGGCGATTTCGGCCAAACGTTCGGGCGAGAAATCGCTCGCATTCGCAGCGGCGCGGGAACCTTGGGGCGCCGCGTCGCGCAGCAAGCTCGAAACGTCCTGCTGTTTGGCGGGGCGGCTGCCGCCCACCTGCGCGCCGAATGCATTGAATCCGTTCATAGAGGCTGCTCCTCTTTCATATCCCATTAATACTTGTAGGATACCGCGCGAAAGCGCGCGCTGGGTAAACGTTTTCGAAAACCAGCCCATACACAAAGAGAAACGAGGGAAGGACACGAGCGTGACCGATGCGGAATTAAAGCTTACCGCGCCTTTCCGATTCGGCAAAACCACGCGCACACCGGCAGCAACAAGGGCGTATCTGATTCACAAGGAAGTCGTGGTACAATAAGGCCACATTGCAATGAGGTAGGAGGACTGCCATGGCGATATGCGTTCCCGTGAGGGATATGAAAAGCACTTCTTCCTTCGTAGAACTCGTCGAACGAGAATCTGAGGTCACCGTAACCAAGAACGGGCGCGAGGCCATACACTGCATGAGCGAAGCTCGCTATCGTGCAATGCAAGAAGAAGCCGCCAGAGCCCGATTGCTCTCTCGCATGCTCGTCGCCAAACGCGAAGAAGAATCTGGTGACTACGACGACTATGATTCGTTCGCTGCCAAGCTGAAGGTCAAATATGGCCTATCCTAGGGTTATTCTTTCGAGCGCGCAGCTCGAATTCGAATCCATAGTCGAATATCTTGCCGTGGGGCTGGCAAGCCCAACGGCCGCCGAGCGGTTCATGGCCGAATTCAAATATCAGCTCGATTTAACCTGCGACATGCCAGAGATGCATGCGCTTTCCCGAATGCCAGAACTCGCCGCAATGGGATACCGCGCCATGCTCGTGAATACGTATGTAACCCTTTACCGCTTCGATGGCGAAAAGGTCGTTGTCGCCCATATATTCCATCAAACCCAAGACTACGCACATCTCATCTAAAGAAGCGCGCTAGGTAAACGTCTTCGAAAACCAGCCCATGCACAAAGAGAAACGCCCTGTTCAAACGGAGCGCCCTACCCAAGCGCGGAGCACACGGCTATTCCGCCTTTTTCTATTTACGGTTGTCGGTGACGTAAATTCCCACGCGCACCTGTTTCCACGGATCAGCCTTCTTATCGACCTGCATAATGCGACATTCAAGCACGTTGGCGTGGCCGAAACGCAGCAGCTGTGCGATGATGGCGTTGCTGTCGCCGGGGACATAACCAAGATGCACGCCCTTGCGGCAAATCGCCACGGCATCGGGATCGTGCGGATTGTCGGGCTCGCCCACAAGCTCAAGCTTCTTGCCAGGCTTGAGCTTCTTGAGCGCCAGCGCGCCATCATGGTACTGAAACCCCGCGATAAAGAACGACTGCATGATTTTCGACGGCTCAAACATAGCTTCCTCCTATCGATGTACCTGATAGGAGCGATATTAACCAGGTTCACGCGCATACGTGTACAGCAGAATGGACAGAGGCAGCCATATTTGCACCACGAGCGCAACACGGAAAACGCATCCGAAAACGAAAAGGACGCACCCACTGGATGCGTCCCTCACTTCGCTCGTTATTGCAAGCCTAGCCGTTCTTGCGGGCGTACAGCTTGTTGTTGGTGTCGAGCCAGGTCTCGACCGTGCCGGTGTCGAAGCCGTCTTCGTCGGAAATGACGACAGCGTACATTTCCTCTTCGGCAAGCACCGCGTCAAGCGCGTCGGTGAGCTGGATCTCGCCGCCCACGGTGGGCTTGGCGTCGGCCAGAAGCTCCATGACGCGAGCCGAAAGCAGGTAGCGGCCGAACACCGAGAGGTTCGACGGGGCATCTTCAAGCGCCGGCTTCTCGACCAGGCCGTTCACCTTCCACACGCCGTCTTCGCCTTCGACGGGCGCGCCGTCGATGATGCCGAAGCGGTGCACCTGCTCGTCGGGAACGGGCAGCACGGCAATCACGCTTGCGCCGCCGTGCGCGCGGGAAACCTCGAGCATGCGCGGGCAAATGTTGTTGTCGGGCACAATGACGTCGCCCAGCAGCACGAAGAACGGCTCATCGGCGGTTTTCTCGGCCGCGCAATGAATCGCATGGCCCAGGCCCAGCGGCTCGTCCTGGTAAACATAGGAAACGTTGAGGTTGCCAACGCGTTCGACCTCGTCGGCGTAAGCATCTTTGCCGCGCTCGCGCAGCGTTGCCACGAGCTCAGGGTCGGGCGAGAAGTGCTTCTCGATGGACTTTTTGTCGCGGCTATTCACGATAACGACCTCGTCGGCGCCCGACGCCAGGCCCTCTTCGACCACGTACTGAATAACGGGGCGGTCGACCACGAGCAGCATTTCTTTCGGCTGAGCCTTGGTGGCGGGAAGGAAGCGCGTGCCCATGCCCGCAGCGGGAATCAAAGCCTTCAACGTACATCTCCTATCTGGGAAAACGACGCGCCGCGCACAGCGGCCCGTTCGATTGCGTGGGTGTATTGTACGACACTTGAACGCCGAGCGGGAAAAGCCCAAAAAGGCTGCACGCGAACACACGGCAAAGTTAAAGGCGGAATCGTGCGCACATTGACTCCAAAAGGAGCTGGTCGCACAAATATCAACGATGGGCGCAGGCAAGAAGAAGACAACCCTCGGAAAAGCCGTACACATGAGGTAAGGCCAGCGCCTTTCCGTCGCATGCGTCTCGGAAGGTTCCAATTTGTCGACTATACTCGACAAACTAGCTTAAACAGCAACATCGTACGCACCACCACAGCCCAGCCACCTTTCCCTTCCATTTGCCGAAGCGCAACGAGCAACCGCACATCGAAATAGCCCAAACACGCTACGGCAACATACGTTCGGCATGCTGCCCACAACCCAAACAAATCGCGCCGCGCACAACCAGCTGGCAAAAAACGCGACGATTAGGTCGGATTGCATCGATTAAAACGCCGCGTGGCAAGAAACGCAGCGATTAGGCAATCGGACCCAATAAGAAAGATCGCCGACGACCCGTTTTCCAATCCTCTTCTTTATCGTTTCGGCAAAGCACCAGGTCATTTCTTCTTCCGCATTTCTATATTCTCTTCTCGATTGAAATTTCGCTTCACTATCTGCGCAATGCGACCTAATCGACGCATTTTTTGACACGAGAATACGCGGCATGCCTGCCGCAAGAATCGCGAACCTTAGCAAGCGTCAAATCGAGGCCAAACCCCACGCTTTCCCGCAAACACGAACGACAGCCATTTGGGCAAGCACCGAAGCAAGCGAGCAACAGCGCGCTTTCATCGCCGAGATAGAAAAAGCGGCAGGCAGCCGTGGCACCTACCGCTCCAATCGCATATGCGCAAAAACCCAGGCCAGCGCGCTATTTCTTCGCAGCCAGAAGCTCCTCGACATGCTCCTCGAGCGCGTCAAGCTTCTTCTCGGTGTTCTTCAGCTTCATGGTGGTCATGATCACGTACACCATGAGAATCGCGAAAATGAGCGCATAGGCGGCGATCACGTACGGCGCACCGCCAAGCACGGTGGAATAGATTTCGGAAAGAACGGGATTCATTTAGTCCTCCAATGCATCGGAAAGGCGGGCGACTTTGTCTTGCATGATTTGGGTGCGCAGGCGCAGGCGGTACAGGCCGAACGCGATAAGCATCATGCCGAACAGCGACAGCAAGAACGGCAGCAGCATGTCGGGCGACAGGCCCGAATCGGTGCGGAAAATGACCGGGTGCACGCCCGAGGGAATGATGCGCGTGATCATGAAGCAGATGGGCACGTCCACGAAAATCAAGGTGCCAAGCACGGCAGCATAGGTCGCGCGTCGCTCGGGGTCTTCCACAGCGTTGCGCAGAATGAAGTACGCGAAAACCATGAGCATCAAAATGAAGTACGTGGTAAGGCGCGGCTCCCACGTCCACCACACGCCCCACTCGAAACGCTCCCACAGCTCGCCACTGGCCATGACGCACAGCACAAAAACAAGCGCGACTTCCATGCAGATACGCGCGCGCACGTCATAACAAGCGCGTTTGGTCATAAGGAAGCGAACGCCGTAGAACGCGGAAAACGCCACCGCGGCGAAGCTCGAAATGGCCACCGGCACATGCCAGTAGAAGATCTTCTGCGAGATGAGCAGCTTATTGGCCACCACGGTTCCCGCGATAACCTGCGGCTCGCTCACAGCCGCGCCGTTGACGAGCGGCGCGAGCGTAAACGTGAGCACGAAGCCCGCAACGGCGAGCAGCGTGCCCACCGCCATCATCCAAGGCACGGCAGCGTCAAGCTTGCCACCAACCTTGGGTTCCTTAAACGGTTTGTCGGTCATGTCACCAACCCTTCCTCGTATGTTTTAAGCAACGTATACCATCTATTATCCTACCAGGGCTTCGGTTTGGCTCGGAAGGCCCGGCCAAGGCCACGGCACGCTACCGCTTCGCCCTTCGGGCTTCGCTACGCGCTCGCCTGACTTCGCTCAACGAAAAGGCGAAGAACGCGTTTGAGCTCAGACGACCTTCGCCGGGCCTTCCGAGCTAAATCGAAGCCCAACGTCAACGCGCTTCCTGATTTCAGAAAAGCCCGATCAGAACGATTCCGAATCCCTCGCCAGCCCAGACGAACGGTCCCGGCTTCCCCGAGGGGCTTGCCTGGGACCGTCGGTGCTCAAAAGGAATCTAATTCCAAAGTTGAACACCGCCAGACGGACCATAGTGAGCGCAGCTGAGCAAACCTTGCATCGCGGTCGCGTGCGGCTCCGCGCGGGCTTTTCGGAAACCGTCGGTGTTCATTCCTGCTTTTCATTCCAGAATGAAACACCGCCAAGCGGGCGCATAGCGAGCCAGAGGCGAGCGGTAGCCCGCTGTGGTTTCAGAAAAGCCCGCGCGAGGCCGTACGCGACCGCCAGCGATTTAAGCGCTCACTACGAAGTCGTAGAGCACCCACGACACCAGAATCATGATGACGTCGTAGCCACCCGCCAAAGCCATTGACGCGGTAAACGCCTCCATCACTTCCTCGCCGCCGACCAACACGCCCGTGGTCGCCGAAACGCACGCCCACAAAAGCGGGAACATAAGAGGGATGAACAGCACCGCAAGCATCACGTCTTTGCCGCGCGTGTTGATGGTGATGGTCGAAAGCAGCGTGCCGATACCCGCGATGCCGATGGTGCCCACCAAAAGCGGCGCGAACATAAGCGGCCACGTCTCGGCAGCGCCCACCGTTCCCAGGAAAAAGAAGAAGAACAAAGGCACGCAAATAACCTCGACGATCAGCAGGAACACGAGGTTCGCCGTGGCCTTCGCCAAAAAAATCACCGAGCGATCCATGGGCACGAGCAAGATGCTTTCCAAACAGCCGTTTTCCTTCTCGTGCGAAAACGAGCGGTTCAATCCCAGCAGGCTCGTGAACAAAATCACGACCCACAAAAGCCCGCCCGCCATTTGCTGAATGTCGAGCTCGCTTCCCGCCTGGGCAAGCGAGGCGCCATACACCACGAGCACGAGCAGGGCATACAAGCCCATGGACGTGATCATTTCCTTGGTGTGCAGCTCCTGGGCGAGGTCTTTGCGCAGAAGCGCCTTGTAATGCGCCCAGGTAGAGGGCTTCTTCATTTCCACGGCCACTTACGCCACCCCCATTCCCACGGTCTCGCGATAGAGCTGGCGGAACTGCTCGAAGTCGATGTCTTCCTTGGGCGCGTAGCTCACCACGCGACCGCGCGCGAGCACGAGCGCGTGCGTGCACACGTCAAAACCCTTCTGCAAATCGTGGCTCACCATGACGAAGGTCCGCCCGTCGCGCAGCTGCTCGATGAGCCCGTCGAAAATCTCGACCGCATGGGGGTCGAGGCCCGCGTAAGGCTCATCGAGGAACACCACATCGGGGTCGTTCATCAGGGCTCTCGCAATGGAAAGGCGCTGCGTCATGCCGCGCGAGAAGGTGCGCACCACGTCGAAGCGGCGATGGTCGAGCTCAACCGCGCGCAGAAGCTCGCGCACACGTTCCTCGGCGTTCACCACGCCGTACAGTTGCGCGGTGAACATGAGGTTTTCCATGGCCGTGAGGTCGGGGTACAGCATGGGGTTGTGCGAGATGAGCCCAATGTGCTCGCGCACCTTATCGGGGTCTTCTTTCGCATCGAAGCCCGCCACGAGCGCCGTGCCCGACGTGGCGCGCGAAAGCGTGGCGAGCGTGCGCACGAGCGTGGTTTTGCCGGCGCCGTTCGGCCCGAAGATGGAAAGGAACGCGCCTTCGGGTACTTCGATCGACACTTTGTCGAGCGCCTTGCGGTCGCCGAACACCTTCGTGAGCTTTTTCGTTTCAATGGCGTTTGCCATAGCCGCTGCCCTACGCTTCCGCCGTTGCCGCAGGCTTAGTCGCCACAGCGGCATCGGTCGCAGCCTCGGCGGCGCTTTCCGCCTTAATCGCGGCCTCGGCGGTGCTTTCCGCCTCGCCCTCGGCCGTCTCTTCCGCACAAGCATCGCCCTTGGCAGCTTCCGCCTGAGCACCAGCCTTAACCTTCACTTTGCCCGAAGGCTTGCGGCGGCCAAACGCGCCAAGGCCGGTGCCAATAACGAGCATCGCGAAACCGACCCACACCCAGCTGATGAGCGGGTTCACGCGCACGTCCATCGACAGCTGACCGGCATCATTCACGCCGCGGTACACCACGAACAAGTCCTCCATGGGGAAGCTTATCACGCTCGCGTTGAGCTTGGTCTGCTGCGTGGCCGACTGCAGCGTCACCGAAGGCGACACCGTGCCAATGTAGTTGCCAGAATTCGTGTCGTACACCTCGAACTGGGTGCAGTAGTCAACCTGCTTGCCGTTGGAGGTCTCGGTTACTTCATTGTTCAGATAGCGAAGCTCGTAGTTCTCAATGGTGAACGTGCCGCCCGTGTTGGAATCCTGATCGAAATCGACGTAGCCGGTTTTCTCGGTCACATACATCGACGAACCAATGAGGCCCACCAGAATGATGGACATCGCAAGGTGCGTGATGTAGCCGCCGAAACGCGGGGCGTCGGACGCGAGGCTTGCGAAAAACGCCGCCACCGGGTTTTTGCCCGCAGCTTTCGCGCGCGCGCCGACCGTGCGACCAATAAGGAACAACGTATTGAAGAACAGCAAGCTCGCCACCGCGAAGCCCACCACGGCGATGCCGTTGTAGTACCACACGGGGCCTTCCGACGCGAGCTCTTCGGCCTCGGTGCCGCCCGCCTGGATGATGGCGTCATACGCCGGGTAGAGCGTGGTGACGAAATATGCCATGAGCGCAACGAACAGCACGACCGCGCACAAACCCGGGACGCGCGCCTTCTTCCAGAAAGCCTTGGGGTCGGTTTTCACCCAAGAAAGCAGCGGGCATACGGCGATAATCGCGCAGTACGCCACCCCGAGCGGGCGAGCGATGGCATTATAGGTACCGGCGGACAGGCTCTGGCCGCCGAACGGCAGCCATGAAGGCAGCGCGCTTGCCACCGTGAGGTAGCACAGGATCACCGTGAACACGATCATGATTACGTTGTTGAAATAGTACGCGGCGTCGCGCGAGGCGAACGATTCCATAACGTCGTTCTCGCCGGGGCCGAAACTCTTCCAGCGAATAAGCAGGCCGGCGATGCCCGCGAGCATCGAAACCGCGATAAGGCCGCCGAAGAGCACGAGCGACACCGGGTCGCCCTCGAAGGCGTGCACCGATTGCACGATGCCCGAGCGCGTGATGAACGTGCCGGTAATAACGAACGCGAACGTGATGCACGCGCACATGATCGACCAGCGCTTGAACGCGCCGCGCTTGCGGTACACGGTGAAGCTGTGCACAAGCGCGAGCGCCACGCACCACGAAAGCAGGCTGGCGTTTTCCACAGCGTCCCAGCCCCAGTAGCCGCCCCAGCCAAGCACGACGTAGGCCCACACGCAGCCAAGGCCAATACCGATGCCCAGGAACAGCCACGAAATCATGGCGAAACGGCTCGAGCGCTCAACCCATTTCTTGGAAGAATCGTTCACGATGAGCGCCGCGATGGCGTACGCGAACGGAATAGTGAGGCCCGCGTAGCCGATGAACAGCGTCGGCGGATGAATGGCCTGCGCCCAGTGCTCGAGCAGCGGGTTCATGCCCTGCATGGAGCCCGTATTCGTGAGGCGGCCCGAAGAATCGATGTAGGGAGCCGCGGTCGCCGTGAAGGGCATATTGCTTTCCGAGAAGAGCATGACGGCCACAAACGCCACGAGCACGAGGCCCGACACGAGCAGCGCCATGCAATCGATGGGTTCGTCGTGCTTCATCACGCGCACGGCCACGGCCACGTTGAACGCCGAGATGAGCCATGCCCACAGCAGAAGCGAGCCCTCGCGGCCGGCCCACAGGCCCGCGAAACGGTAGAGCACGCCGAGCGCGCCTTCCGCCTCGGAATGCTCGAGCAGCACGTATTCGATAGAGAAATCGCCCGTCATGAAGCAGAAGACGAGCAGGCCGCAGCAGAACGTGAGCGCGATGAACGCGAGAATATGCGCCACGGCGCCCGCCCACGCGAACGTGTCGGCCGAAGATGCGCGGCGAATGCCGCGAAGCGCCTGCGAAACGAGCAGGCACACAGAGCCAATGACCACGCCCGCAAAGGCGATGACCAGGCCGAACAAACCAAAGGTAGACACGCTTTAACCCTCCTGCGCGACGTCGGTTGCTTTAAATGCGCCGGACGCTTCCAGCGAGCCGGTGACGACGACCGAAGTGCCATCGGCAATGCCGTCGGCCAGCGCGCCGTCATAATCGACGGCGATTTCGCGCGAAGCGTCGTTTGCGTCGACGACCACGAAGCGCGGCTCGCCGCTTTCGGCGGCCGAAGTGAGCGTGCCGGCTTTCACGGCACCCTTGAGCTTCACGGTGGTGTTAATGATGGAGTCACCGTAGTCGAGCAGATTCGTCACGCTCAGAGCGTCAGTAGCGCTTTCATACTTCGAGGGGCACTTCGTGACAAGCTCGCTGCACACGAGCTCAAGGCCACTTTCGCCCTCGACGATTTTGCCCGTGCAAATAGCGGTCACGCCGTTGCCGAACGTCGAAGAAGCGGCGCCATCGTAGCTCACATGAAGCTTCTGGGCCGGATCGCCCCCATCGGGATCGTAGATGTCGAACGTGAGCACACCGTCGACCGTGGCAAACGAGTTGTCCACCACGTTGCCGGAAACCTGCACGCGCTCGCCCGAAAGGTCAGATTCCAGGGCATCTTTCACCGAGATGGTTTTCGCCGCGCCGCTCGAGCCGACAATGGCAAGAACAATCGCGAGCACCACAACGATAACGCCCGTGACCACAATGAGCCTGCGCTTCATTTTGGAGTTCATTCGCTTCGCTCCTTTTCCGTGCGGCGCTTTTGGCCGCTCCCCTTGCGCGCACGCGCGCGCCCGTATCTCAATAAGCCCCATCGGGCATTAAAGCCCCGCGTCGACATAAGAGCAGGGCATTCCAACCCTGCATAATACAAAAAAGGACCCGCCAAAAAATGGCGGGTCCTTTTGTTCCATGGCGCTTCGGGAAACTACGCAAATTGCAGTACCCGCAGCGTTGCGATCGGCGGATGCGTCAAACTAGAGAGTCTGAAGCTTCTTGCCCTCGCTCGCGGAGAGCCAGCCCTCCGGGATAGGAGCGTCGCTGTGGCAGCTGGAGCAGTAGTTCACAGACTGCGCATGGCCCTTGTGGCACTGCGTGCAAGAGTACTCGCCGTGCTGGGAGACATGCGGGTTGCGGGTGCTGGACAGGTCGGCGGTCAGAGCCACGAGGTCGTCGCGAGTCATGACAGAACCGTCAGCATTGGTGTGGCAACCGGAGTTCAGGCAGAACTCGTCGTCTTCAGCGCCACGAGCAGCAACGAGCTCGCTGATGTCGCGGGTCTCGAGGACGGTGTCGCCCTGCTTGTTCTCGCCAGCAACCTCATAGTTGCCGGTGATCCAGTTCATGCCTTCGGTGATCTGCTCGGTGATGACCGGCTGATGGCAGCCGAGGCAGGTGGTGCCGGCTTCGGTCTTGTGCAGGTAGGCCATCATAGCGTTCTTCTGATCTTCAGAAGTGAGCTCGTTGCCATACTTGTCATAGTTGCCAGAATCGTAGGTCTCGAGGTAAGCGTCCATCGGAGTGTGGCAGATGGCGGCGCAGAAGCTCGGCTGCTCATGCCAAACCCAGAAGCCCGCACCAGCGGCCACGATTACGACAGCAACAACGCCGACAACGACGGGCCATTTCTTCTTGCCCTTTTTGGCGGCTTTGGTATCCGCAGCTTCGGTCGTTTCAACCTTCTCTTCTTCAGCCATGGATACCCCCTTTCTTTTTCTTCTTTCCTTCACTTCCCCGTATTCCGTGTACAAGTTGGAGGGGATGCCCAAAGCATCTTGGTAAATCTGTACACGAAATACTTCCGAAAACTTTAGCACAGTTCACCGAAAAACCGCTCAAAAAGCCCTCACCCATTTGGGGGGAAATTACAACAAATTGCGTATATGAGGCCGTTTTTTCCTCGTCTGCTGAGTGTTACATACCGTTTATCTGAGCATTTTGACGTATGCCGGGACTAAACGCCCCAATTCATTTGTTTTGGTAACGTTTTTGCTGCATTAGTGAAATACCATCATTTGAACACTTTTCGTGGCAGCCGAAAGCGCGATTTTGGCGGGCTCGCGCCGACGCGCACCCATGCAAATCGGGCGAAAAGCTCGCGCCCGTGGAACGCGCGCTGCGCAAGCCGGGCGATGAGGCGGCGCAATTCAACAGCACAGCGGAATCGCATGCGCCTGCCGCGCAAGGTGGACGACAAGACCAAGCATTAGTCAACACGACGGGAGCGCATGCGCCCGCGACGACACGCGGCGGCCGCCGCGAACGCTACCCGCCCTCGACGACACGAAGCGGCTGGCGCAAACGCAACCCGCCCACCGAAAAGCCGCTTACCTTCCGCAGCACTTCTTGTACTTTTTGCCGCTACCGCAAGGGCATGGGTCGTTGCGGCCAACCTTCATATACGACCCATCGGGATTACGGAACACCGGCTTGCCGGACGCCGCGGCGTGCAGCGCCGATGGGGGCCAACCGTTATTGCTCCAGCACGGCAGATCGTTAATCAAAGCGAACAGGAGCCCCAGCATCTTGTTCGCATGACGGAGGTCTTCGAAGCCCAACCCTCGATCGGCAAGATATTGGACGAGCGCGGTGTGGTCGACGCCCGCCGAAGCGTTCATGAGCACCTCTTCCATGAGGCCGTCGGCAAAGGTGTAATCATTTTCCCCATCGGGCACGTTCTCGTTCAAAAACTGCGAAAACGCCCGGGCACTCGGCAAATCGGAAGCCCAATCGAGATAATCGCCCACCTCGACCATGTCGGCGGGAAGTTTCCAGGGATCTTTTCCCGCCCTCGCCGCAAGCAAATCTTCCAAAAACCCGAGCTTGCCAATATTCATGCCGTCGAAGCCCACCACAGGCTCGCCCAATTCGTCGAGTTCATCGAGCAGGCGCGTATCGACGTAATACCACTCCTCGTGCTCGTCGTCGTACAGCACCTCGAAACCAGGCTCGAACTGCTTTATATATAAAGACAACGCACCCGAGAGGGCGTTTTTAGAGAAGCCATCGGGATAGATACGGTTGTATTCCACAAACGCCTCGTCGAAGGTAAGCAGGCCGCGCGTCGCAACAAGCAAATCGGCCACCTGACGCGCGCGCGTGACCTTGTTGAAGTAGCACGCCAGCTCGGACCAGTCGAGCGTTTTCATCGCGGCGAAAACCTCATCGGGTATGACGCATGCCACATTGTCGCCCTCGTCGAACAGATAGCACAAAAGCGGCACGGGCAAGGGGAACTCTTTGAGCGAATCGATATCGGCGATGCGGGCGACAAGCACGCCGCCTGCGTCGAAGAGCCGCTTCAGTCGCGCGAATGCAATGGGCTCCATCGACGTGAATACATGGGATATTCCCCCGGGCGACTTCGCGAGTTGCTCGGCAATGCCCGCGACGAGCTTTTTCTTGTTCAAGCCGCTCGAGCGCGACGCGCCGATACCGCGCAGGAAGTTCTCGAGGTCAACATTCTTCTCCGCCGCGGCGAGGCTCGCCAAATCGGTTCGACGCTCCCCTTTCGCGCAATACTTCCGCAGCGTTTTCTCGATGGTCAGCGCGCCATTTTCAAAGTTTTCCAGTATGCGCCACGCCTCTTCTTCTATGCGCGCGTCGCGTTCCTCAAACGGCATGTCCGCTAAAGGACTACGATGCACGCCGGGGAATTCGGTCGGCGGGTTCAGGTCGTATTCCGTGTCTTCGATAAGCTGCTGCGCCTCGCGCTTGTCGCGCTGCGCCTTCAGGAGCGGAACCGCCGTAAGGTATTCATCGGCCGTGCGAATAATGCTCCCGCTCTCTCGCGCGTCGGCGAACCAGGCGTCGAATTGCTTCGCAAGCCCCGCGCCAATCGCCATGTCGTATTCCGCCATGGCCGAAGCGTACACGATGCGGCCCGCGAAGGGCAGAAGGCACACTTCGACGAAGCCGATGTCGCTTTTCAGCATAGAATCAACCTCGCGCGAGAGCCCCGTGAGCTCTATGATGTGATCCTCGAAAAGCAGTTCAACATCGCCGTTCGGGCAAACATAATATGGGAATCGGTCATCGAGCGCCTCGCGCCACGATGCCGCCTCCTTCAGAAGCGACGCCGAAAAGCCCGACGGGTTCAGCGCGACGTATTCCTGCAGAACCTCGGGGTGCGCGCATAATGCCCGCATGACCTCGCTCTGCTTTTCCGGGTCGCGCTGCGCGCGGTCGCGGCCGACGCGAAGATTCAGCCCCAAACGCGCATTGGCGAAATCGACAACGGAATCGAGCAACTGGAAGAAACGAATGCCTTGAGCAGGATTCAGCACCATGGCGCCCCCTAAAGTCGGGAAACAGCATTTTTGCAAACATTACCACAGCACGAAGGCCAGTGCAGGCGATAGAAACCGCCGTATGGCCGAACGCATGCGTATTGGCAAGCACGGTTGGGCCTGCACGGGATTGGGGAAGCATGCGTAAATCGGTTTCATCCTTTGCTCCTGGCGGACGCAAAAGCCCCTCGGCATCGCCGGCAAAGCAAGACGCAACGCCGCCGACGGCCAGCCTGTCAGCCAAAGCAGATGCCTTCGCACAAAAACGCACGAAGTGCGTACCCTTACCAACGATGGCAGCTAAAAGACGCACGTGCTCAAGCAAAATCCCAGGTCGCGATAACTCATCAACAGCCTTTAACATCGCGTTTCGAAATAGGGTACGCACTTCGTGCATTTTTATGCGACGGCCGGCCCCGCTTCACGCATAGCGGGCGGTTTTCTTGGCGCGGCTACGCGCGCGCCAGACTAAAGTCTTAATGAAAAAGGCGCCACGCATTCGCGTGGCGCCCAGGTCGCCCATGGCAGAGCCAAAAATCAAGGGGATGACGACCTATCTGTAAAGCGCATGCGCCCTACATTCAAACAGTTGGTCATCTGCCCCTACGCCTCAGGAATGGCTCCTTCCATCGTGAAGCCCTTCCAGGAAGGCTCGCCGGTGTAGGTCATGACGCCCTCCTCGCCGTTCAAGGCGCGCACGGCGCCTGCGGCCAGGGCGTCCATTTCGAAGTCGCCCGCGTACACCTTGATGGGCGCGATCCATTCCACGCGCTCGGTGACGTAGTTCACGAAGAACGGGTCGTGGGACACGCCGCCCGTGAGCACGATGCCATCGACCTTGCCCTTGAGCACCGTCGCGAACGCGCCAATCGCCTTAGCAACCTGGTAGGCCATGGCCTCGTAGCAGATTTTTGCCCATTCGTCGCCCTGCTCGATGCGCGCATCGATCAGGCGGGCGTCGTCGGTGCCGACGAGGCCGACGAGGCCGCCCGTCTTGCCAATAACGCCGTCGATCTCCTTCTTGGTGTGGTCGCCCGAGAACGCAAGCTTCACCACGGGTTTCAGGGGCACGTCGCCCGAGCGGTTCGGCGCGAACGGGCCCGAACCCTCAAGCACATCGTTGGTGTCGACCATGCGGCCGTGATCGTGGCACGCAACCGAAAGGCCGCCGCCCACGTGCGCCACGATAAACGCGCCCTCCTCGTAGGTCTTGCCCAACTCGGCAGCACAGCGAATGGCGCATTCCTTCTGGTTTAGGCAATGCACGTGGCTCTTGCGATACACGCCCGGGTAGCCCGTGATGCGGGCGACGTCGTCGAGCTCGTCGGTGTCGGGCTGGTTCACAGCGTAGGCGGGCTTGCCGTGAACCTGGGCGAGCGCGTGCAGGAGCGGCGCGCCCAGGATGGCCGGGTGGTTCACGCCGGCGTTCATCACGTGGTCGCACACCGCGTCGTCGATGGCGAAGATGCCGCCCACCGTGGGGCCCATCGAACCGCAGTAGCCCGAGTACGCGTCAATTTCCTCGAGGCCTACGCCCTGCTCGGCGAGCGCATCGAGGATGACCTGCTTGCGGTAGTCGAACTGGTCGGCCGCCTGGTCGAACTTGGCCAGCTCTTCGGCAGGGTGCGTCACGTTCAGGCGGAAAATCTCCTTCGTGTCGTCGAACAGGGCCACCTTGGTGGAGGTGGAACCCGGGGAGAGCGTGAGAATCTTATAGCCCATGAGAATAATCCTTCCTCTTCAATGATGTTATTGATGCTGTTTCTTGTTTTGGATCGCGTATAAAACGAGCGAAGTCACGTATCCGATGGATGCGAGCCAAACGTATGTCGAAAGCCATGTCGCGACGATGCTGCCGCCAGCGGGGGTTTGCACAACCGCCATGGTGAACGAGATGCACGTCACGAAAATGAGGTTCTCGACGAACACCGAGAACACGGGGCGAAGGCGCGACCCCGCGAGAAAACGCGTCGCCGACTGACCCGCCGCCGGCACCGGCAAAACGAGCTGGAGCAGCACATTCGTGAAAAACGCGCTCGCCGTGCCCGGGTACCACGTCTGAAATGAAATCGGCGCGGCGGAAAGCAACATGGCCGACGTGTTAATGACCACGGCTAAAACCAAATCGCACAGAATCACGCCCAAGGTCCATTTCGTCATGCGCGTCTCACCTTCCTCCGTTGAATTCGATATCGTGGGGCGCGGGGCCCAAAATTTCCTCGAGGCTCGCCTTCACATTGCGCGCCGCAGCCTGCACGTAGCCGTCGGGACGGGCGGCCACGGTTTCGGGCAGCGAAATGGCCTCGTATGCGGCAACATTGGCCGCATCTTCGACATAGCCGTGGTACATCCCGGAAACGGGATGCCACCCCACGGGCCGTCCAAGAGCCCTCATTCGCGACGCCATTGCCTCGGCCTGCGAGAACAGCTCGTCGCCTTCGACCGGGTAGAACCCGACAAACGGCAGCGAGGCGATTTGCGCATCGGTCGCGAATGCGGGCGAAATGCGCGGGTCGCGGGCGTCTCCGTCGGCGATATACCACTCGTTGAACGCCTGCATAAGGTCGAGCGGCAGATCGATGTCGCGCACCGCCGCGCCATCGGGCGCGGTCGCCGCATCGAGAAACGGGTAATGAAGCGCCAGCCCCGCAAGACCTACCTCGGAGTCGCACGCGAGCTCGAGCGCGGCGGCAAGCGCGAGCGATGCGCCGGCGCTATAGCCAAGAAGCACGAGGCGCGACGCGTCGACGTCACACTGCGAGCCGGAAGCAATCATCCGAATCGAAGCCGCCACATCGGCAAGAGCGGCTGGCGCGGGATTCTCGGGCGCCAACCGATAATCGATCCCAACCACATGCACATCGAACGAATCGCGAATCCACTCGCGCAACGCGTCTTCCTTGCGCGCGTCGCCGAGCGCGAACCCGCCGCCGTGAATCTCGAACACCACCGGACGCGGCCCCTTCGATTTCGCTTCGTGAAGCCAGCACGGCGCATGGCGCCCCGCCGCCGCATCGGCCGCAATCTCGCGACCCCGCACCTCGCTTCCGCGCAAAGCGCGCGCAAGGCTCGAGCGCATGTAGCGAACGACGCCTTTCATTTGGTTGGAGTTCGATTGCATGAATGCGTCCTAGCGCGCGGAAAGCACGAGCATCGCGATGTCGCCGACAATCTCGGTCACGGTCGCGCCGCGGGAGGAGTCGGCCACGGGGCATTTGAAACCAGAGAGGTTGTGGCCGTACGCCGCGCCGTGCGCGAAGCGCTGGACGAGCTTCACGGCGATGTTCGCCGAATTCAAGTCGGGGAACACGAGCACGTTCGCCTTGCCCGCGACGTCGCTTTCGCGCTTGACCTTCTTCGCGGCGACCTTCGGGTCGATGGCGGCATCGAGCTGGAATTCGCCGTCGACCAAAATGTCGGGGCGGCGCTCATGCACGAGCCCGACGGCGGCGTTCACCTTGTCGACACTCTCGCCCGCGCCCGATCCGGTCGTCGAGAACGACAGGAAGCCGACGCGCGACTGCCAGCCCATCATCGCGGCCGAGCCGTCGGCGGCGGCGATGGCGATGGAGGCGAGCTCCTCGGCGGAAGGCTCGGGGTTCAATCCACAGTCGGTGAAGCAAATCACGCTTCCCTCGGGGCCCTCGAAGCCCGGCGTCTCGACCAGCGCGAGGATACTCGGCACGTCGACGCCCTCCTGCAGGCCGATGATGGTCTGCGCGCACATGAGCACGTCGCCCGTGGTGTTGGTGTGGCCGCAGAACGTGCAGTCCACGTCGCCGAGCTCCTCCATCATCATGGCGTAGTACATCGGGTTCTTGATCTTGCGGCGGGCGCCCTTGGCAGAAATCAGGCGAGGCGCGCCGGTCGCCATATAGCGCTCGGCGAGCGCGTCGGCGGCAGCCTCGTCGGTGCTGTCGACGATTTCCATGCCATCGAGCGAGACGCCGGCCTCGGCGGCGGTCGCCTCGATGACTTCGCGCGGGCTCACGAGAACAGGCGTGCCGATGCCGTCGTCGGCCACTTGCCGGGCGGCGAGCAGCGTGTTGGCCGCCTCGCATTCGGGCATCGCCACGCGCTTGGGGGCGCCCTTCGCGTCCTCGATGAGTTTTTCAATCAAAGTCGCCATACGTAATCCTCTCCTTTAAAACCAGCTCAGAAACAATTCCTATGGAATGGAGCCGGGGATGCGGCGTGGAAATCACCATGCACCCCATCTGTCAGCGTCGCCGCACCCTCGGCTCCATTCCGAGGGGTCTCGGAATGGCAGCGCGTTACATGGAAAGCTTCTCGTCGACCAGAGCAGCGGCCTCGCCGAAGGTCTTCTTCTTGTTGAGCTCCATGAAGGGAACCTCGACCTCGTACTCGTCTTCAAGCGCGGAAGCGAACTGCACGATGTTGACCGACTTGCAATGCAGATCCTCGATAAAGCGGGTGTCGGCGGAAAGCGTCGCCGGGTCGGCTCCGAAAATCTCTACGGCCTTTTCCTTGAGGATGCCGACGACCTCTGCCTGGAATTCTGCGTCCATTGTGTTTCCTTTCTCGATTCGGCCAAACGCGCGCGCATCGCCGCCGCTTGGCACGTTTTAATAAAACCTCGCCCGCAAAGCCCTCTGCCAAGATGAATCTTTGCGGGAAGTGCGCCGTCGCCCGCTCGTAAGAGCCCGGCGACGGCTTTTTCGTAAGGGGGCCTGCATAACAAGCATCCCATCTGCGCTTTCGCGACCAAACGCGTCAGCGCGCATCGCCCCTACTGAGCGTTGGCAACTTCCTCGTCGCCATGAATCTTCGAACCAATCTGGCGGTACGGCAGCGCCATCATAATGGCGAACGCGACCACGCAGATGATGAACACGGCGAGCATGACGTAGGTGGGTCCAAACGCTGCGGCAACCATCGACATAACCGAGACGCCCGCGAAGTTGAAGATGTTGAACATGACCTGAATCGGCGTGTAGGCGATTTCGAAGTCGGCACGGCCGAAAATCGAAACGGTCAGGGAGGTGCACACGTTCAGCGAGCCGGACAGGCCGAACATGAACATGCCTGTCGAGACGGCACACGCAGCAGCCTCATGACCGCCGACGAAGGTGATCAGGCCGCCCAAACCAAGAATCGAGATAACGACGAGCGCGGTCTTCTTCGTGCCGATCTTGTGATCGATGACGCCGATCAGGTAGTGGCCAAGCAGGCCAATGGGCCACATGGAGCTCAAGAGCAGAATGCCGAACATGGGATCTTGGCCGAAGCCGATGAGCGTAGGAACCAGAATGGCGATAACGCCAGCACCCACCATCATGGGAAGGCCGGTGCCGAAGCCGATGAGCCACGTCTGGGGAGTCTTGAGAACCTTGGCGGTCGTCCAGGGGCTGTGCTTCTTGTACTCTTCGGCCTCCTTGAATTCAGCCTCGAGCTCTTCACGGCTCACCGACTTGTCGTTGTCGGGATACGCGCCAGCCTCTTCGGGATTGTTCTTCACAAAGAAAAACACGATGACGGCCATCACGAGCAGCACGATCGCACATGCCCAGAAGAACCCAGAAACGCCCAGGCCAGCACCCACAAAGCCAAGAATAATCGGGTTCATGGCAGCCGAGCAGAACGTGGTGCCGATGGTGGCGATGCCCATGAAAGAGCCCTTGGTGCGCGGGAACCATGCGGAACCCAGCATGCCGACGCCGATGGTCGCGTAGGCAACCATGCAAAAGTAGAAGACGATGACGCCCACGGCGAACATCGCAAAGCTGTTCATGGTCGCCAGAATAATGAAGCCGACGGCGCTACCCACCAAGCCGATCATGGACACGTTTTTCGCGCCAATCTTGCGGCCGAGCGTGCCGAACAAAACCACCGCGATCAGCGAGATCCAGCCTGCGACGGTAATAACGAACGACATATCGGTCTGCTGCCAGCCATACTGTTCGCCGAAAATGCCGAACAGCGTGTTGGTAACCGAATTCCAGAACGTGAAGAAGATGAAGAACACGAAGCACGTAAGGGTAATTCCCCAGCCCTTAGCGCCAAAATTCGGAATCCACGCGTTGAATTTCTTTTCCCCTGTCATTGTTCCTCCTGGGAACGGGAGGCCAGCCGCCCATCGCGCACGGCGACACGGCCTCGATGTGTTTGATTATTCAATTCTGAAAGAGATTCGCCCTGCGCGACGCTGCCGCGCGAAGGCAAAAACGGGCGGGGTGAAGCCCCTTGCATGCGCCCCGCCCGCCGGAGCCGCTAGCCGCGGTAGATGTAATCGCCGACCTGGTACTTAGGCGGCACAACCGGGATCTGCAGATAGGAATCGTATTGACCGCCGGCATGGATGACATGCATGCCATCGCCATTGTCGGTCTTGTGGTTCATGTCGGTGTCATGGAACCACTCGGTCTTGATGAAGCGACCGGCGATGACGATCTGGATCTTCTCGCCCTTGTGCCAGAAGCGGGAGTGCGGATACATCTCCACGTCGACGGGAACAATCTCGCCCGGCTGCATGCGCTCTTCCTTCTCGTGCGAGTGCACGGGCTGGAAATCGCTCGCGTACTTCGGATCGAGGTCGCGATGGCTGCAGCGCAAGAAGCCCCATGCGCCGCGGAACGGCGCGCCCATCACGCGAATCGGCACGTAGTTGCCGTCCTTGTCGAGCTTGATGACCCACGGGAACAAATCCATGTTGTCGTAGCCGCGGCATTCGACGTTGAGATGCAGCTTCATGTAGCCGGAAATCTCGGTGTCCTCGGTAAACTGCATGGTGAACGTGGTGGTCTCGGTCTTCGGGTCGTACACCACTTCGCTTTCGGTTGCGCAGGGTTCATACGACGCGCTGCCATCGGCCGCGTTCAAGTAAATCTTGCGATACTCGGTGCGCTTGATGGGGAAGCTTTCCTCGGGGCGCTTGTCGGCGTAGTCGTAGTCATAGCCGTCCATGACGTCCATGCGCACGCGCGGAGTCATTTCCCAACCATTGTGGATACCCTTGCAATAGCGGTCGAAGAAGCGCTTGACGTCTTCGAGGTTCTCGGGCTTGTACGAATCAGGCCACTCGAAGTCGCGGTGCGCGCGCATCCATTTCTTCGGGGAGCGAATGCGGCGGAAGCCCTCGAATGCGCCGCGCAGGTGATGGTGCACCCAGCCAGCGGTGACGTAGGTAGGAATGCGAATCTTGTTCCAGTCGACGATCTTGTCTTTGTAGTAGGCGTTCATCAGGGGATACTTGGCAACCATGCCCGGCGTGTCCTCGATGTAGTTGTTCACTGCGAGCGCCTGGATGATGTGCGTCTCGTAATCGGGGTTGGGAATGCCGCCGCAGAAGTACGACTCGCGGTACAGGTCGCCTTGGCCTTCCCATGCGGCCAAGCATGCCAGATGCGGCGGACGGGTCGCAGCAATACGCCAGTGAGCCATGCACACGCCCGAGTTGCCAATCATGGTCGCCTTACCGTTGCACCATTCCTGAGCGGTGACCCATTCGATGAAGTCATAGCCGTCTTGAGCGTCCTGGCTACCCCACAGATACACGTCGCCTTCGGAGTTGCCAATGCCGCGCGGATCGACGTTTGCGATCGCGTAGCCCTGGCGGCACCAATAACCGGGATCGGGAGCCTCGAACTTGGCGTACTGGGAAACCGTCTTCGGCGGCACGCCCATGAGCTGCCACGAATCCATGCCCTCGGAGGGGTTCTTGCCAAACGGCGCGAACACGCAGATGACAGGAACTTTCTCGGAGGTGTTCGCAGGACGATAGATATCGGCGTAAATCGTGGTGCCGTCACGCAGCACACATGCCTGGTCGCGCTCGCAGAGCACATCCTGCAGTTCGGTCATGTAGGTGTGCGGCTGGTATGGGGCGCAATAGCCCATGGTCGCAACCATTTCCCCGTCAGTCGCGCCGCCCTCTTCGGCAAGCTTGCGCTTGATTTCGTCAAGCTCTTCGCGCGTCTTGCCCGGGTTGCCCTTGGCGAAAGGAACCTCGAACTCTTCGTCGCCGAACTTCATCGTTTTCACGATTCCCGGCGCTTTTTCTTCAGCCATCGCCAAACTCCTTCCTTATGCCCAACGCCCCATTTCCATAAGTGCCTTTCGCACTTTCGAAGCGTTTTCATAAGTCGAATTATGGTTTTCAGCGCGCAAGAGTCATTGTTCTTAAGCACAATTTCTCTGCAATTCGCCGATGCAAGAGCTGGTGGATTATTCATTTTCTAGCCCGAACAGAGCGATTTTTTGCATAACGAAGGCGCTTCAATTGGTGTATATTCTGCAATAATGTCTAGCAACGTTCGAGAAACATGAGGGCCGCATGGACATCGATGAGCTTCTTTCTTTATTGGACTCCAATACAATTTTCATCAAGAGCAATCCCCCGTTGCATACTACGTTCAATGGCGCGACACTGCTCTTCCGCCCTCTTCACCTGGCGCTCGCCGATAAAGATGCCATCATTTTCTGCCGAGCGTCATATTTCAATGAGCTTCCTACGAACCTCACTGAGGATCGCGCCTTCTTTCTTTATATCGACGAGCCGCTCAAGCCTTTTCAGGGGAAAACGTTTCTCGCACTTATGAAATCGGAATCTGACTGGACGGCGAATTTCGAGCTGCTTTCGTCCGAGTTTCGCGAGCTGCAGCGCTGCAAAGACAAAATTCTCGAACTCACGGCCCTCGTCAATCGCGGCGCAGCGCTCGAAACGCTCGTAAGCGAGGCGGCCGAAATCGTAGGCGCACCGGCCTCCATCTTGGATAATTCGCTGTCGTTTTTGGCCGTATCGTCGAACTTTTCGCCCGAAATCGCAAAGGGCGAAGAGAAGAAGTCAGGTACGCTTCCCGAAGATGCGCTGCCACTGCTTAAAGCAAAAGGCCTCGTCAATCCGAAAAAACCGTTCGACCTCGTTCGCTTCAACTACGATATCGGCGATGGCGTGCACACGAATTACTTCTCGCTCATCCACAGCCGCGACACCATCGTCGGTTCGATCAGCTTCTTCACGAAGGAAAGTGAGCTGCGCAAGAGCCGCGTCGACATGATTCCCACCATCGCGCAAATATTGAGCATCCATATGCAGCGCAACAACGCGTTCCTTCTGAATAAATCGCTGTATTACGCACACCTGTTCAAGAAGCTGCAAGAAGGCGAAATCGAGCAGGACCACGACCAAATCGCCAAGCGATTTTCGATGTTCGGCTACCAGCTGAAAAAGCATCTGCACGTGTTCGTCGTCGATCTTTCGCGCGAGTATTTGCCCGCCGAGCAGGCGCAACCGCTTGCAGAAAAGCTCCATCCGCATATTCACAACAGCATTTATACGCTCGGCCACACGAGTATCACCTTCATATCGAGCAGTGACGCCATCGTTGAGGAGGGCGATTGCGATTTCGAGGCGCTTCGCAACGACGTGCGCGGCACGAAAATCGACATTGGCATAAGCAGCATTTTCGTCAACCCCGAGCGCATGCCCTACCATACCGACGAGGCAAAACGCGCCCTTAAGCTGGGACGACGGCTCGACCCCGATGCGCGCATTTACTCATTTTCGGCATATCGCCTGCTCGATCTGGCGAACAACGTCACCGATTTGAAGACGCTGTATTCCTACCGCTATCCGCCGCTCGTGCATGTGATCGACCTCGATCGCGAGAACAACACGCACCTCGCCTACACGCTTTATGAATACCTACAAGACCCAGCGCACCCGCAAGCAGTCGCGGACAAGCTCTTCATCCACAAAAACACGCTCTATTGGCGGCTCGAGAAAATCCGCAGCATTATGGGGCGCGATTTCAAAGACGCCGAGACCATCGCGAATATTCAAATGACGTTTCATGTGCTGCGCATTCAAAACCGTTTCGACAAGCTCATTTTGCGAAAAGAGGTGGAATAGCGGGGCCTGTGGCAGGCATGGCGACGCAGCTTTTCCCTACTGCGCCAACACGATTGCCGTGGCGATGCCGCTTTCGTTCGTGATGGAAACGAGCAGGTTTTCGACGCCAGCCTCTTCAAGAATCGGTTGCAGTGCGGCGTTTTTCTGAATCGCCGGACAGCCGTTCTTGTCGTGGAGGGTCTCGACCTTGCGGAAGTCGAAACCGCCTTCGCGCGTCAGATGCCCGAGCGCCTTGAAGCATGCCTCCTTCGCGGCAAAACGCCCCGCAAGAAACGAGGCCGCGTCGGGGCGCTCCAGCGCCTGAGCCACTTCCTTTTCCGTGAACGTGTGGCGCACAAACGCGTTGTCGAAGTCGTCGCACATGGCGCGCATTTCTTCGATATCAACCGAATCGATCCCGATGCCTTTTACCATACGCAACCTCCAAGCTGTTTTCGCGCTCCGATGCCTTGGCACCACTTTAACGCTCATCAAGAAAATCAGCACGATAAAAGTGTCGCATGGGGCCACACTAGAATGCCTTCTCCTAACAATTGCAGTCCGAGATGAGCCACCGATGAACTTCGGTGGCGAGCATTCGGCGCATTGCCTACGATACGGGCAAGCCCCAAGGGGCTGCCGGTCGGGCGCCTCCGGATGGCCGCCTGCCCCCTTCGTCTCCCGAATCCGCCCAAGCATAGCTAGAGTCGCCGGTGGCTGCCGCGACCTTGTCATCTTTCGTTTCGACCAGAACGCCGCAGCCGCAGAAGCGGAAGTGGAATACAGCGATATACGTTTTCGTGCCAGCCGCGTCCACTTGATTCGCATTGAGCTTGCTCGCGCACACCACCAGGCTGCCGACCGTCATCGCCACCGACAGCCAGCCCGGCAGCCAAAACAGATGTCTTCGCACGAAAGTGCACGAAGTGCGTACCCTCGTCAACGATGGCGGCCAAATGGCGCGTGCGCTCAAGCAAAATCCCAGGTCGCGATAACTCATCAACAGCGTTTGACATCGCGCTTCGAAACAGGGTACGCACTTCGTGCGTTTTTGTGCGAAGGCTGGCCCGCCTCACGCATAGCGGGCGGTTTTCTTGGCGCGGCTACGCGCGCGCCAGACCAAGGTCTTAAGAAAAACCGCGAAGCAATTCGCGGCTTTTTGCTTTAAACGTTGGTTTGCGGCGCGCAGAACAAACTGCGCGAGACTTCCCTACAGCCTACAGCTCAGGACGCCTCGGCGCGGCAATTCCTATGTGCAGCGCGGCGTGCGGACAGGCATCCACGCACTTCCCGCACAGCATGCAATCACCTGCGGCCACTCGGTCGGCCTCGCCAGCAAGCGCGGCATCGAGAATCTCGGGATCACACAAGCAGGCCTTTTGGCAGGCACCGCAGTTGACACACGAATCATGGTCGATTTTCACACTCGCCAAACCCACGCAACCGAGCGTTTCGTACATGCCGCCAAGAGGGCACAACGCGCGACACCACACGCGGCGCGCCCAAAACAGCTCCGCAACCACGATCGCCACCAGCGTGAAAACCCCCGCAAACGAGCCGAACAGCACGGCCTTGTTCACGGCGCTTACGGGATTCATCAATTCGAACACGGGCACGCTGCATACTGCGGAAAGAGCGAGCACCGCCGCCGCAAGCGCGACTTTCACCTTGCGCGGAACTGCGCGCTCGCGCACCGAAATGCCCAACTTTCCACGAAGCCAATCAACGAACTCGCACAACAGGTTCACCGGACACGCCCAGCCACAAAAAGCACGCCCGCGAACTACGCCATACGCGACAAGCACGGGCAGCGCCCACGCAAGGCCGGCGAACGCAGCGCTTTTCGCCGCGGCGACCACTTGCAACGCGGCGAAGGGGTCGAGCAGGTTCAGCCCCGCGAGGTTCGATGACGACAGGCTGCCCCACCAGGCGAAACCAGATGGGGTGGCTACAGGCTCCTCGGGCGCGCCGAAGCCCTGCCCGGCAGCACCCCACCCCGTCGCGAGAAGCGGCGCGAAAAACAGCAGCGCGACCGCGGTTTGCACGACGCGGCGCGCGACGGTCCAGCGCCCCACCCTATGTCGTTTCGCCATGGCGCGCCTCCTATTCGCCCAAATTGTCGTCTTCGAAATTCGCGTAGATCAAATCAACGCCGCGCACCGTTTCGATATCGATGAAATGGCTCGCTATGTCGTGGCTTTCGTTAATGCCGTCCGCTTCAACGGTCACCACGACCTTGCCCTGATCGGCATCGGTGCCGTGCACCTCGACGCCCTCGCGCAACGCCAGCTCGGCCGCCACATCAGCTGCGCGCTCGGGCGCGCATTCGACAATCAAGCTCGAAATAGTCATGGGAATTCCCCTTTTCATCAGGGCGCAGACAGAACGCCAAAAGCCAAGGCGCGCCCGCCATTGCGCAACGCGAAAGAACAGCGGGCGCCGCCTGCATCCGGCGCGCCCCAAACAAGCACGGGTAGCGCCCAGCATCGTGCGGCGCCCATCGCGAGGCCCCGCGCCTGCCGCATGCAAACAACGTCCGCGACAGCTCGCAGACCAAGCTCACGGCTTCGACGCCGGGCCGTGCGCTCGCTAATCGTCAAGCCCTTCCTGCCCAGTTTCCACTTCGGCCTCTTCATAGGTCGCGTCGTCGCCGAGCTTCTTGTTCGGGTCAACCGAATGGCAGCTGCGGCATTCGTTGCGAATAGGATCGAGCTCGAATGTCGACGGGTCGTTGTTCACGTAGTGGCCATTCGGCATGGCAACCGCATTTTTCGCCGTAGGGTTGCCCTGCACGCTGGCACCATGGCATCGATAGCACTTATACGCCGTGCGATCGACGTATTTCTGATGCTGCGCCGGCATGAGCTTCGGCGTGGTTTCGGTGCCGGCAACCGCATTTGACGGTTCGGGCTGCTGGGCCGCGCAACCCGCGCCCGCTACGCAACCAACAGCCAACACGACAGTCGCAACCGCAATGCCCACACGCGTTTTGGAAATCTTCATCGTCAGACCCTCCCTAAGCCTTCTTGATGCTGACGCACGTCTTTTTGTAGTCGGTCTCTTTCGAAAGCGGGCAATAATAGTCCTGCACAACACGGTTGATGAGCGTTTCCGCCGCAAAGAACGGCGCGAACACCATGCCCGAAGGAGGCTCCACGCGACCGGCGAGCGATACCTTGATCTGCATCGTTCCATGGGGGCTCGTAAGCTGCACCATGTCGCCGTCGTTTACGCCAAGGGCGGCGGCATCGTCGACGTTCATGGAAAGCAGAGCCTCGGGCAGCGCGCGGTCGAGTTCCTCAACACGGCGCGTCATGGTGCCGGTATGCCAATGCTCAAGCAAACGGCCCGTGCAGAACCAGAACGGGAATTCCGCGGAAGGCTCCTGCGCCGGCGGTTCATACGGGCGGAAGACCACAGAAGGCTTGTGGTCGGCGCTCTTGTACCAGCTCATGCCGCCAGCAAGACCCTTATCGCCGTACATCTCGATGCCAACCTCGTCGTAGCCATCGGCCTGCTTGCCGTCGGAAAAACGCCACTTGGTGGGCAGCCACTGCCCATCGACCTCGCGCACGGGCCAGGTGAGGCCATGGTGCGCCAGGTACTCGTCATAAGGTGCGAGCTGCTTGGCCTCCATCTTCAGCTTCTTTTCGGTGTTGATGGCCGCGGCGCGCTCGTTGAGGTCGGGATTGCTGAACGTGCGATACTCCTCCCAAATCGCACGGTTGACTTCGCGCGAATCGCCATTGAAGTCGTCTTTTTCGGCATCCCAAATGAAGCCGAACAAACGCGTGAACGCATCTTCGCCGTCGATCGTTTCGCCTTCGAGCACGCGGCGCGCGACCTCGAGTAGCACCCACACGTCCCACTTGGCATCGCCCACAGGCTCCACGGCCTTTTCAAACACCGAAGTGCGGCGCTCCGCATTGCCGAATTGACCCTCGCGCTCCACCCACATTGCCACAGGGAAAACGACATCGGCGTACCGGGTTGTAAGCGTCGGGTATACCTCGTTTACCGCGATGAACGTGTCGAAAATGCCCGTATGTTCGCCATCTTCGCCCAAGAAACGCGTCAGATTCGGCAGAGACTGCGCCCAGTTGTTGTGCGCGCTCCACAGGAAGTCGATGTTGCCCTTCGACATTTCGCGGAAGAGCTTAATCGTGTGATAACCAGGGGTTTTGATTTCGTCGAGGTAACCTTCGGGCAAATTCCAAACGGCTTCGGCATAGCGACGGTGCGCCTCGTTGGCCACCACGAGATCAGCCGGCAGGCGGTGGCAGAACGTGCCCACCTCGCGTGCCGTGCCGCACGCGCTCGGCTGGCCAGTGAGAGAAAATGCCGTTGAGCCCGGCTTGCCGTACTTGCCGGAAAGCAGATGGATGTTATGCAGGTTGTGGTTCATCCACGTGCCGCGATTATGCTGGTTCACGCCCATGGTCCACAGGCTCATCACGCGCAAATCAGGGTCGGCGAACACTTCGCACAAATCGGTGAGGTCCTCGACGGAAACGCCCGAAAGCTCGCTCGTGTACTCGAGCGTGTAGTCCGCCAGGCGCGCGGCGTATTCCTCAAACGTGCATGCGGTGGTTTTGTCGACCGATTTGCCCAGGTCGCTTTTATCGTAGCCGTCTTCCACCGCATTGCCGATGTTTTCGGTGCCCATTTTGAATTGCAGGTGATCGCGCACGAAATCGGCGTCGTATTTCTTATTCTGAATGAGGTAGTTCGCAACGCAGTTCGCGATAGCCAAATCGGTGCCTGGACGGAACAACAGAACCTTATCGGCACTTGCCGAGGTTCGGGTTTTCATCGTGGTGATGTCGATATGGCGAACGCTTTCATTTTGAAGCTTGTGCGCGGTGAGGCGCGAGTAGAGCATCGGGTGCGCCTCGGCCATATTGGCGCCCCAGGTGATGAAAACGTCGGCGTTGTCGAGGTCTTCATAGCAACCGGCGGGCTCGTCGGTCTGGAACACGTTCATGAAGCCGACAACGGCGCTCGCCATGCACATGCGCGCGTTCGGATCGATATTGTTGGAAAGCAAGCCGGCTTTCCAAAACTTCGCGGTTAGGTAGCCTTCCGTAATAGGCTGCTGACCGCTGCCCCAAAACGCCAGGCGGCTCTTGTCCTTCTTCCACGTTTCACGCAGCTTGTTCGACACGAGTTCAAGCGCCTCTTCCCAGCTGGCTTCGCGCAAGCCGCTTTCGGTGCCCTTGGTGCCCGCATCGTCGCGAATAAGCGGCGTGGTCAGACGGTCTTTTCCGTACAGAATCTTGCCCAGATAATAACCTTTCACGCAGTTCAAACCGCGATTCGATTGATTGTCGGGGTCGCCGGTGACCGCCGTGACCTTCCCGTCTTTCGTCTCGACCAGCACGCCGCATCCGCACCCGCAGAAACGGCATACTGCGGTATGCGTTTGCGTGCCGCCCGCGCCTTCCTGTCCCGCATCGGGCTTGCTGGCGCATGCCGCCAGGCTGCCACCCGCCGCCGCCATCGCAGCAGCGATCGCCGAAGCCTTCACGAAATCGCGTCGCGTAACATCCATGGTGTCTACCTTCCCTTAATAACGGTTCTTCCCTATATCCCTTTAGAAAGCGCCCTTCGGAAGCGCTCTATTGCTTTGCTCGACTCATTTGGCGCAACTCCGCCGTCGTTGTTCCTTTAGCTTCGGCGACACGCCTCCAGAACTCGAACAAGACTACGACCATCCCGTTCGGCCTCTGCGCGGCCAAAGATGCTGGAACAAAAGTGCTGATCGGCGAAGGCAAATCGGTTTTTATCCTGTCCAAGGATTCGATACGTGTTTTGCCTGCTCCTCGTCGATGCGTCGACGCGCCTCGCCGTAGTCGCGCACGATTTCGATAGCGACCTGCGGATCGCCCACAACGCAACGCTGCACGCACAAGCCGCATCCGACGCATTTTTCAGAATCGACCAGCGGCTCGAATACCGCGTGAATCGCGTCGCCTTCACGCACGGAGGCGCCGATGGCGATGGCGGAATCGATGAAGGGGCATGCGCGGTAACACACTTCGCAGCGCATCCCTTGAACGGCTATGCACAAATCGCGATTAATAACCGCGCATCCCATGCGCACCTCGTCGCGCGCAGGCACCGGATGCAACGCCTCGGTAGGACACGCGGCAATGCAAGGAAAATCGGCGCACAAGCGGCACGCCTGGGCGCGCGCGTCAATCACGGGAGTGCCGGTTTCGGCGCCCGTTGGCCCTTTCACCATGCGAATCGCCTGGTAGGGACACGCCTCCAAACAACGCCCGCATTTAATGCAACGCGCACGAAAATCGGCCTCGTCCACCGCTCCCGGCGGACGAAGAAGTCCTTCGCCATTGCCGGCGAAGCAAGCCGCAATGCCACTGGCAGCCACCCCGGCCGCGGCGATTGCGCCAAGCGTTGTCGTTTCCATTTCCCACCCCCATGTGGCCCAAAAGCCTGCAAATTGCATTATTTGACACAAAATTGCCTGCTAAAAGGGATGGTTCGCGCTATATTTATGGGGACGATTCCAACATTTCAAGCGGCAGGAAGCGCTTGATGGGGACGCTTGATCGACCAAGGGGTGACAGCGATGATTTCGCTTGACCAAAACTCGCGAGACCCGCTTTACGTGCAAATTTACGATTCCATTCGGCGCGACATCACCGAGAACGCACTTAAGCCGGGCGAAAAGCTCATGCCCATTCGCAAGCTCGCCGAAAGCTTGGACGTATCGCGCAACACGGTGGAAAACGCCTACGCGCAACTTCTGGCCGAAGGATACGTCACCAGCCGCAGCGGATCGGGCTACGTGGTGTGCGACGTGGATTTTTCGCCCCTTTCGGAAGCGGGCGTCGAAGAGGACCGCGCCGCCGCGGCTCGAGAAGCCAAACGCGTCGCTTCATCTGCGGCCATCGGGCGAGTGAGCCCGTCGCTCATCGCTGAAGGGTCCGGCAGCAGAAACGCTACCGAGCACGCAACCGCACACAGCACGACCCCCGCAAGCCCATCACCCGCCGAAGACCATGCTCCGCACACGCGCGCCATCGAATTCGACTTCACCTACGGCGATCGCCCACGCGGAAGCTTCCCCGAGGTTGCATGGCGCAAGCTCACGAGCGATGCGCTGTTTTCGGTCGACAGCAAGGCAAACGCATACGGCGATGGACTGGGCGAAATGGAGCTGCGTGCCGAAATCGCGCGACGCATCCATGCGACGCGCGGCGTGAATTGCGAGCCCGAACAGGTCGTTTTGCAGGCGGGCACGCAGGCAGCGCTCGGCAATCTGCTCGATTTGTTCGACCCCATGCGCGACGGCGTCGCCATCGAAAACCCCGGATATGACGGGGCCATGACGGTATTCCGCAACCGAGGATTTCGCATTACACCGCTGCCCGTTTGTCCCGATACAACCGAAGCCCAACAGGACGCCTTCGCCTCAAGCCTTTATGCAAGCGGCGCGAAACTCGCCTTCTGCACGCCGTCGAACCAATTTCCACTCGGCATGACCATGCCGCTTCCAATGCGTGTGCGGCTCATCAAGTGGGCTGCCGAACGCGATGGATACATTCTGGAAGACGACTACTGCCGCGAATTCCGATATACCGAGCGGCCCATACCAAGTCTGCAATCGCTCGACACGCGGAATCGCGTGATATATATGGGCACTTTCTCAAAGGTGCTTTCGCCAGCGCTGCGCATGAGTTATTTGGTGCTGCCACCGCAGCTGCTCGATCGCTGGCGCGAGAAATTCGCCCGTCATTACTGCCCCGTTCCTTGGCTTTCCCAAAAGGTACTTTACCTATTCATGAGCGAAGGTTATTGGGATAGATACACCCGCGCGACCATGACGGCATACCACAAACGCCGCAACCTGCTCATGGAATGCCTTCAGCATGAGATGGGTGACAAAATTGAAATTTTCGGCGGCACGGCCGGCTTGCATTTGCTCGTGGCAACCCGCGATGGACGCTGCGAGTGCGAGCTGCTCACCGCCGCCGAAGTGGCAGGCGTGCGCGTATACCCTACCAGCGGCTATTGGATGCCGCGCCACCAAACCGACCCCTGCGGAAGATGCGTGCTTGTAGGCTTTTCGAGCATCGAACCCGAACTGATTCCAGAAGGCGTGCATCGCCTCGCGCAGGCGTGGTTCCCCGAAGAATAGCGCCGCCAACGTAACTCGCCAACGCCAACGGCGGCCAAGGCAGGTACCCCTTGCACGAAAACGCACGAAGTGCGTACCCTTGGCCAACGATGGCGGCCAAGGGTACGCATGATCAAGCAAAATACCAGGTCGCGATAGCTTATCGACAACCTTTAGCATCGCGTTTCGGAATAAGGTACGCACTTCGTGCATTTTTATGCGAAAGCCGACTCCCCCCAACCGCTCGCTACATGCAAAAAGGCCGCGAATCACTTCGCGGCCTTCTAAGGGAGGGCGATTTTTGCTTACCTTGCTTCGCGCTAGGCCAGCAGGGCCAACGCTTCGTCGACAGCCTCTTCTGACTTGTCGAGCGTCTCGTCGGAGAGCTCCGAGTTGTGCGCGCCGTCACCGTTTTCGACCATCACGAAATCCCAGTAGAACTGCGCATTGCGATGCAGCTTCTGGCATTGCGCGAGCTTGTCACCCGTAAGCGTGCCGGCCGCAACCTGGTCGGTCATGGTGTTGGCGAGTTGCTCGATTTTCTTCGAAATCGCCTGCACGCGCTCTTCCTGATGTGCCTGGATTTCGGCAACTTCGGCCTTCAAATCGCTATGGCACTTCGAGCAATCGTTGGCCAACAGGTCTTCGTTTTCGAGCGGGCTCGTCCACTTGTGGCTCACATACACTGTGCCATCTTCCGCGGTCGCTTTACCCATATGGCAATCGGCGCAGGTATAGCCAAGATTGGTCATGTACGAGCCGCTGCCGCCATAGTTCGTCTCGAACTCGGGGTGCTGCACCTTAATCATAGGCGTGTCGGTGCCAGGATATTTCCAATCGGCGAAGCCCATGCTGTCGTAGTACGCGAGAATCGCATCAGGCGTCATTTGCTCGCGGCCCGAGTAGGGATTCGCGGGCACCTTGGTTTGGCCGTTGAAGTAGTATTCGTTGTGGCACTGTCCGCATACCTGGGCGTCCTTCGGAATGCTGTCGGCGTCGGCTCCGAGCGAGTCAAAGAAGAACTTGCTCGCAACGGTATTGGATTTCGGATCATTCTCATGGCAGTTGTAGCAGCTGATAGGCTCGTCGAACTGGTCGATCATGTCGTTGAACTTCTCGGCGTACACGCCGTCGCCTTCGGAATTCACCAAAGCGGTGAACTGGGGCGTTTTGCATGTGATGCAGTTCGCGAGCTGCTCTTTTTGCTGCGTGCGCGGCGTTTCTTTCACGCTCTCAAGCGTATACAAGTGGCCGGCTGCCTGGTCGTAGCCCAACGCGAACGCGTATCCCTTGTACATGGTGTTAAGCGCCGGATACGTTTCCAGGTAGTTTTTCTTGCCCGAATCGGGCGAGTTCGACGCATTGTCCATGTAGCTCGCGTACTCGTTTGGATAGATGTCTTTCCACGATTCGGCGGTCACCACGCCAAACTCATCGGCCGCGGGCGTGGCATGCTTGGCGGCGGCGTTTGGCGACGGCGCGGCCTCGGTTTTGCCCGTAGTCGCAGAAGGCGCGCAGGCTACCAGGCCCACAACCAGCGCAAACGACGCAATTCCAACGCCCCACATAGCGGCTTTCGTTTTGCCGCCGCGCACAAATGCCTTAGATGGCGCAGCTACAGCATCGGCCACCGATTCGCCGCGGCCCGCAACACCAAGGTCGCGCGCACCATTCATGCCATTCGCAGCTTCGAATCTGCCTTCGCTTTCAAACTTGTCGTTCTTCATGGGATTCCCCCTTCCCCTTTACGTTTATGGGAATGCAAACCCTCCCTATTCATTCCCTAGGGGCAATATACGTTGGAAAGCGTACCTTCAGAAGGGACGCTTTCGTGCATTTTAATGGGGACGATTCAAATTGGCCTGAAAGCATGTGCCGCTGTAGAGTTTGCGAAATCGCTCAAGGGGACGCCTCAGACGAGGCTCGGGCGAGACTCTACCGCGCGCAAGAGCGGGGGCTTCAGCACGCACGCATCAGCGCGGCCCATGCGCACACGGGCCAGCGCTCGATGCGCGTCGAGCACGCAACCGTCCTGGGGCGCGAACCATGCGCATACGGGCCAGCGTGCCCTTTCGCAGCTTGACATGGTTGCCGCTTATGGCAGTTGCAGCTTTCCGTGGTCGCCACTTTTGCTCTAGACGCGCGCAAGCGCATTCGAAATTGCCGTTCGGGTAAACCGACGGTTCTTCTTGGCCTACGCGGGCACGGACGCGCCTCCTCCTCGCTGCGAACCTTACCGCTTTTGATGCCTCGACCTACGCGGGCACGGCGCGTCACTGCGCCCAATCGGCGGCGGACTCGAAATTAGACATGCCGCGGATGCCCAACCGCCTGGCGAAGCACGCTCAACCATGGAAAGAGGCAACAAACGCACGCAGCAGGCGAAACACGCGCGCTCGTCTACAACGCGCGCATGCGTGCGCTCATGTCGCAGGGCTTCGCGGAAAACGGCGCCGTAGTCGCCAAGCCGTCGACGCCCGTGGCGGCGTAGGCCGCGGCGTTGCTCGGGTTAATGCCGCCGGCCGCGATGAGCGCGAGGCGCGGGTCGATTCCGTGCAGCTCGGCCACGAGTTCCGCCAGCTCGTCGACGGGCACCTTGTCGAGCTGAATGCCGTCGACGCCTTCCCCACCAGCGCTTACACGAGCAAGCGTGCGCGCCTGCTCGGCATTCGCTTCCACGAACAGCTTCTTCTCGATGCACTTCGCCTTGATGCTCGGCAGCTGCTCGACAAACGCGTCGAAGCCGCCCATGAATTCCATATGGTGGCCGAACACGAGCACGGTTTCGGAAAGGCCCAGTCGGTGAGGAAACGCCCCGCCGGCCATTACTGCGCTTGTGAGCAGGTCTTTTGCTCCCGGCATGCTCTTGCGCGTCGTGAGCACCTCGCAACGAGGGTTCACACCATGCGCGGCGTTCACCATCGCGCGCGTTTTGGTGGCCACGGCCGATAGATGGTCGAACGTGTTCAGGCACACCTTCCAGGCCGCGTGCAAATCGGCCGCAGTTCCGCGCACCACAAAAAACGCGTCGCCCGCCGCAAGCTCGTCGCCGTCGGCTCGCGCGCTCACGATTTCGCATCCGCACTTTTCCGCAATGCGCCGCGCCACAGGCACGCCCGCGAGCACGCACGCCTCGCGCGTGAAGAATTCCATCTCGCCCCGCTCGGCGCCAATGCCCAGCACCTCGCTTGTAAGGTCGATATACGGAACGTCTTCGGCGATGATCTGTTCGATTCGGGAATCGGGAATGCGCAGCATGTTCTCCCCTTGATGCGGCTTCGAAACGACGACTATTCTTGCCTTAGGATAGCCGTTCTTGCCGTGGGCGCAAGCTTCGATGCGAGATGGCGGCCACCTTGGGCTCGGCGCAATCTTCTGCACAAGGCCGTTTTGAACACGGTCCCTGTTCGCCACGACGGCCATTTGGACGCCGCGCGGTGC
>CAKUIK010000018.1 GCA_934661005.1 uncultured Slackia sp. | reverse complement strand
TGATTCGCCTGCTAGCAGTGCTTTTCGAGGGCTTCGGCGGCGAAGGGGCTCCCACCGCGCGGTGCTCGCCCCGCGACGCGCTCTTGCACGTGGAGCGGGGCGATTAGCGATGTCCTATTTCGGAAGGATCGAGGAGCGAAGGCGCAGGCTGCGCGACCACGGCTTCGAGGGCGAGCCAAGCGGCGAGCAGCTCGTCGACTACGCGCTCTCGCTGGAAGACCGCCTCGACGCCGTATGCGCGGCGACGGGTCTGCAGCTTCGACAGGATGCCCGCGGCAGGTGGTTCGCCGCGGCCGTGCAGGAGGGGGCGGATCGATGGCTGCGCTAGACGTGCGCCTCGCAAGCGAGCTCATCCAAGAGCCGCCCGTCGAGGCCGATTGGATTATCGAGGACCTGCTGCCCCTGGGCGGGCACGTCGTCGCGGGGCCGCCGAAATGCGGGAAGAGCTGGCTGTGCCTGTCCATCGGCCTGGCCGTAAGCTCAGGAAGCCCGTTCTGGGGCTTCGCCACCAAGAAGTGCGGCGTGCTCTACCTGTGCCTTGAGGACACCTACGAGCGCGTGAAGAAGCGCCTTTGGGCTCTATCCGACGTCGCTAGCGAGCGCTTCTTCCTGAGCAACGCGGCACCTTGCCTGGGTGAAGGCCTAGCAGAGCAAATTGGCGGCTTCCTGGATGAGAACCCCGACGTGCGCCTGGTGATAGTGGACACCTTCCAAAAGGTGCGCAGGCCGAGCAGCGACAGCCTGTATGCGGCCGACTACCGCGACTTCGGCGCGCTGAAGAAGCTGGCCGACGACCATGCCGCGTGCCTCGTCGCCGTGCACCACACGCGCAAGCAGGCCGACAGCGACGTGATGAACACGGTTTCCGGTACCAACGGAATCACGGGGAGTGCCGACAGCACCTGGGTTCTGTCGAGGCCCAACAGGGGCGCCGCCGACGCGACGCTTTCCATAACGGGGCGCGACGTGCGGTTCCAAGAACTGAAGCTGCGGCTCAAAAACTGCATCTGGGAGCTGGTGGGCAAAACCAGCGAGGAGGAGCTCGAGGAGCGCGACGTCCCCGATTGCGTTATGCGCACGCTCGACTTCATGTCGCGCGGCGTGAGCATCTGGCAGGGAACCATGAGCAACCTTATGGAGGCTGCGGGGATCGAGGGCGTGACGGTCCCCGTGCTGGGCAAGCACCTCGCGCAGAACAGCGGCTTCATGCTCTCCAGGGGCGTGCGCTACGCCAAGAAGCACACCAGCGCGGGCCAGCTGGTGACGCTTCGGCGCATAGAGGATGAAAGTGGTGAAGGCAGTGAAGGGAAACCGGCTATATAGAAACCTGCCTTCACTGCCGTCATCGCCGTCACGGGGTCGTTCGCAAGAGCGGCCCCGTTTGCATTGCGCGGCGGCGGAGTCGCGGCTGGCAATCGCATTGGCGTGACACCGGCGGGCAGCACTTTTCAAGGGATGCGGGCTGATTGGGAAATCCAGCAAGTAGCCTATGCCGTCGGACAAATCCTCGGCATAGGAGAACGGAGGCGCCCATCGCGCGCCCGTTTGCGGGGGATTCCCCGCGCCCCTAATCCATCGGCTTTACTTCGAGAGCTTCAACTTGTTCCATATCTTCTGTGACGGGTATGCAACCAAGTGATGCCAAGACGCAGCGGCCAACGTGATATCCGAGGTTTACCGGAACGGCATTTCCAATCTGCTTATACTGAGCAGTCATTTTGCCGGAGAATTCCCAATCGTCGGGAAAAGTTTGAATGCGAGCATATTCTCTTACCTTCAAGGGCCTTGTTTCTGACGGATGGCAACGCTCGGTTTGTTTCTGGGCAGGTGCGCAGGTCAGAGTCAAGCAAGGTTGATCCCAAGACATCCTTCTTGCCATTCCGGTTTTCCCGCCCGTGAGGTGGAAGCTGCCCTTCATGTACTCCTTTTGAATCTCAACAGGGAGGTCGCGCCAATTACCGCCCTCCGGCACCATGGCCATTATCTCAGCCTTTCTCTGTGGGTATGATTGACCCTCCGACTCAGGGCAATCTTTTAGCGCCTGGCGCATTGAAATGTAATAATCTCGTTCCTTAGGAAATAGAATCGGGAGATCCAAGTCTTTCCTTACGGCGAACAGGATCAGCCGCTCACGTTTTTGCGGGACGTCAAGATACTGCGCTCGAAGAACCTTGTAATTCACTCTGTAACCCAGCTCATCAAGCGTATGAAGCATCGTGTCGAGAGTGCGACCTCCATCATGTTTGACGAGACCTCGAACGTTTTCCCCAATCGCTATCTTGGGTTTGATCGTTTCAATCGCACGAGCAAATTCAAAGAATAGGGTGCCACGCGTATCTCCAAACCCCTTACTCTTACCAGCATAGGAAAAAGCCTGGCAAGGGAAACCTGCCTGAATTACTGGAGTGCCTTCATACTCAGCGAAATCGAGATCTTTGACATCGCCGGGAATAATATTCCAGTTCAGCTTATGTTTTCTGCTGTTGTTTTGCAGGGTAGATACAGCATCTTTGTCGAATTCATTAAGCATCACATGAGGAATACCTGCATTGTGAAAGCCAAGAGCGGTTCCCCCCGCACCGGCAAACAAATCAACGCATGCTGCTTCTTTGTATGACTTGGAGCTCTTCAGGACTTTATACTCAGTCGAATCATCACCGCCGCTAAGTTTGCTCTGAAGTCTCTTAATCTCGTTAAGATTGAATAAACGTTTATTATTCTTGTCTCTTGCGGCCTTAATTAGCCCAAGCTTGTTCCATCTTCTAATAGTGTCAACCGACACATCTAGCGCCCTGGACGCTGCCGTAACTGTTACAAAAGTATCGTCAGCCACAAATTCCTCCAATAATAAATAACCCTTGCATATGCAAGGGTTATTTATTATATATGCGTGAAACCTAGTTTTAGGCGACTATTCCTTCGGAAGTGAAACAAGCTCATAATTTAACACTTCAGAATGTTTGGTGATATCATCAGCAAGCTCTTCGATGGTTACATCGAGCAATTTCGTATCCGTATAATCTTTTGCGCAGTCGGAAAAGACACCGATAAGATCTTCGTAGAAAGTCTCATCCCCAGTTAGACGCAACCAGAACTCTTTGCCAGTATAGACTGGATAGTCTTTTTCGATCTTTTTATAGTTGGCGCTTATTTGTGAATGATCGCCGTAAAGGATGCCCACGCAGCAGTCGGTCATAGGATTGAAATCTGTTAAGTGATTTGTCCTTGCTAGGTTTTTAAGCCCAACAAAATGACCTTCAATGGTCTCAACGTCATCCTTGTTGATGGTTTGGGGTCCGGCCTTTAGCTGACAATACTTTTTACGTCCATCAACGGCGTCCATGAATTCAATATCCATGCCAGCGGTCGTTGACGCAAATCCCTCAAGTACTTCATGGCAAAATGTTTGGACGTTATTTCCAAAAGTTGTGGCAATGGACGTCCCCAAAACACGTGGGTAAATAAGCGCCTTAGCTAAACTTTCTGGCGACTCATCACCGAAAGCAAATGAAGCGAGGTAGTGAACGGTAAATGGGTTGACGTTGAACGCCTTTAGTTTTGACAGCTTCTGAGTATTCGAGGCATGACTATCAGCGATTGACGTTTTGAAAAAGACTCGCGCCTTCTCGAGAATCCGATCTCGTTCCTTCTTGTCCATATGGACTCCTTGCTCCATAAAAGCTCAAAGTTTGCCTAGATTTCTGCAAACCTCACATATCATGACTGACTTTCCTTACTGAAATTATAGCTTCCGAATAACGTTTCTGCAGTGTGAGTACACTATGAGTGCCAAACTCAACTCTTTGAACCTGCTCTCCTGTGCCGTGAGTACAATTCTGGCCGGGGATGTCTAAAGCTCCTGAACAACAGCACATTATTGTGAGATTGAAGTTAAGGGATTCTTTGTAGATAAAGCTAAATAGATTCTAATAGCAGGTCAGGCAATAAGAGAAAGACCCTTTGGGACTGCATCCAAAGGGTCTTTCTCAGCTCCTGCGTCACTGGATTAGAGGTATTAGCGCAAATTTCAGAGCATCATGGCACATCAGAACTTACACCAGAACAACCTCACGATAATGTGCGTAACTACTCCCACTCAATCGTCGCGGGCGGCTTGGACGTGATGTCGTAGCACACGCGATTAGCGCCAGGAACCTCGGCCACAATACGGCCGGAAATCTTAGCCAGCACATCGTAAGGAAGCTTGGCCCAGTCGGCAGTCATGGCGTCGCTCGACTCAACAGCGCGCAGAATAACAGGGCGCTGGTAGGTACGCTCGTCACCCATAACGCCAACAGACTTAATATCGGGCAGCACGGCGAAATACTGCCAGCAGCTATGCTCGGAATTGCGGTCGCCCGTCTCTTCGAACAAACGCTGGTTGTACGCATCGAGCTCCTCGCGCACAATCGCGTCGGCATTCTTCAAAATCTCGAGCTTTTCCTTATCAACCGCACCGATGATGCGAATCGCGAGACCTGGGCCCGGGAAAGGCTGGCGGAACACGATGTGCGCCGGCAAACCGAGCGCCAAACCAAGCGCACGAACCTCGTCCTTAAAGAAGTGGTCGAGCGGCTCGATCAAATCGAAATGCACGCCATCGGGGAACGGGATCAAATTGTGATGGCTCTTGATGGTAGCCGTCTTGCCGCCCGTTTTGCGTGCGCCCGACTCGATAATGTCAGGATAAATGGTGCCCTGCGCCAGGTACTTAACCGGCTTGCCATCGGTCTCGAGCTGCTGGGCCACGGCGAAGAACTCTTTCCAGAACTGCGTGCCGATAATGCGACGCTTCTCTTCAGGCTCAACCACGCCGGCCAAAAGCTCGGCATAACGGTCTTCAGCATGCACATGAATGAAATCGACATCAAACTGCTTGGTGAAAACCTCTTCAACCTGTTCGGGCTCGCCCTTGCGCAAAAGACCGTGATTAATGAACACGCAGGTCATCTGTTTGCCAATAGCGCGAGCACCAAGGGCGGCAACGACCGACGAGTCAACGCCGCCGGAAAGCGCCAGAATAACGCGATCCTCGCCCACCGTCTCGCGGAAATCGGCCGTCATGCTCTCGACCAGATTATCCATGGTCCAATTCTTCTCAAGACCGCAAATATTGAACAGGAAGTTCGAAAGAATCTGCTGGCCGTACTCGGTATGCTTCACCTCGGGATGGAACTGCGTGGTAAAAATCTTCTTCTCAGCGTTCTCCATCGCGGCCACGGGGCACACGTCGGTCGACGCAACAACGGTGAAGCCCTCGGGCACATCGTTCACGGCATCGAAGTGGCTCATCCACACGGTTTGGTCGGCGGGAGTGCCCTCGAAAAGAGCACCGCCGCTTACGTGCAGCTCAGCCGCGCCATACTCGCCCACCTCGGGATGGAAAACGCTGCCGCCAAGCGTCACGGCAGTAATCTGGTGGCCATAGCAAAAACCGAGCACAGGCACGCCAAGCTCGTAAATCGCGGGGTCGACGCGCGGTGCATCCTCAGCGTTCACAGAGGCGGGGCCGCCCGAAAGAATAATGGCGGAGGGCGCCATTTCGCGAACCTCATCGGCCGTGATATCACACGGCACGATTTCGGAATACACATTCAAATCGCGCACGCGGCGAGCGATAAGCTGCCCGTACTGAGCGCCGAAATCGAATACGAGAACTTTCTGGCTAGAAGACGTTGCCTGGGTCACGGCTTGCTCCTTCGTGTGATCTGTCAACCGCGCGCGCAGGCCAACGACCTTTCCGCAACGCGTTTTTACATGTCTAACTGGCTATCTTACACGAAACATTGCGCACGCGCGCGAACGCATCTTCAAACGCGCAATGCCCACACGACAAAACGCGCGAACTTACTGTAAAGCTCGAGGAAGAGGAATCGCCGAGCCAATTGCGGCCGCGGCGAGCATGCAAACAACACCAGACGGCGGAAAGCACATGAACAGCAGCAGCACAACCATCACGGGCTGACGCATAACCGCGCCCATGAGCGATGCGATGCATACCGCCACGCAGAACACTGCATCGACGCCCGCAATGAGCGCGAAACCATAGCCCAGGCACACCCCCGAGAAAATAACGGGGAAGAAATGTCCACCGCGCCAGCCGAAATGAATGCATGCGGGCGTAAGCGCCGCCTTCACAAACGCCGTCGCGATGAGCGCCGCGGCCCCGAGCGTCGCATAAGACTCCATGACCATCTGCGTCTGAGATTCGCCTGCGAACAGGGAAAACGGCAAAACCGTTCCGCATACGGAAAGCATGAGCCCCGCAAGCAGAGCCTTAGTCACGGGGCGATCGCCCATCGAGCAAGACGCCGCAGCGCTCGCTTTGTCGCTCGCGCGAAATGCCCATCCACACGCGACGCCTGCTACCACAAGGGGAACGAACCACGCAAGCTCCGCACCGCCAACGACGGCCGCCTCGAAACGAGGCATGCCCATGCCCCCGCCAAAAAGAGAACCCAGGCCAAGAAATGCGCCGAGCGCGCCCACGATGGCGCACGCGTACACGAACGCCTTCTGCGCTTTCGGCAGTTCAATCGTCACCGCATCGGAGCCGCCACCGTCGCGCTTCCCCTCACTCGAAAGAGGCGCGGCGAAGCCATACAAAGGAGCTGTAAACAGCGCCGTGAGCGCCGCTTGGCAACCCAGAACCGTCAACTCGCGAAAATCTGAGCCAAAGCGCCTCATGCGATCGCCAACCCAGGTGCACAACCCCGCAATCACCCCAGTCAAACCCGCTTCGGGGCCCACGCTGCCACCGAACAGCAGCGGCAAAAGCGCAGCGATAGATAATTTGCCCAAATGGTCATATTCATATCGACCGGTGCTTTTCACCTTGGCCATAACGTCGGGGAGGTCTTCGGTGGCGATGCCGGTTTTCTTTTCATAGAGGCCAATCACCACACCGCCGAGCATGCAAATAAGGAAAGGAAACAAGGTCACGCCAAAGGGACCTCGAGAAAGTGCCGGCGCAACACTATCGAGCCAACCAGAAAGCGCGAGACGGCCATCGTTCCACAAAAAGCTGAGCCCGACATCCATCAAAAAGAAGAACGCCCAGACGAAAGCGCCCGCAAGCGCCCCCGTTAGCACAACACACGCCACAAAGAGCGCGCGGTTCGCAGGCTTCACCAGGTTTGCCACGTCGGCCCCTTTCCATTCATCCAAGGCGCATCGCCCGAATCATACCCCGATATTCGAGTGCGTTCTCATACGCAGCGTAGCACCATGCTCGATTACGAACAAAGCAGCATACCTGCCAAATGCAATCGCCGCATTAAGCGATTCGCAAAGAATATGCCCAGGAACATCGCCGCAATGCAACCCGTCGCGCGCTCAGGCGAAAGCCGAAATTGCCGCGAATCGTGCCAACGCTACGCAATACCCTGCCAATTAAGGGGCACGACGCCTGATCCAACAAGCAGGGCGTTTGCCTTCGAAAAAGGACGCGACCCCATAAAAGCCGGCATTCCACCCGCGGGCCGCGATGCGGAAAGCGGCGAAGGATGCGTGGATGCAAGCACGAACTTATCGTTGCCGAAAACAGACAGACCGCATAACGCCGAACCATCATTTTCTTCGGAACCATGGGGCGAGCACCGCCCGCTTAACGCATAAGCGTTCAAAGCGCCACCCGAAGCGCACAACGCGGCCTCCGCGGCAAAATCGCGATTCGCGCCAGCCGAGGCCGCCGCCTTTTCTATAAGCTGCTGGGCATGACGGCCCCATGCGAAGAACACAATGGGTTGGTTCAATTCGAAGCAAGCTCGAATCACGTAGCTCGTAAGCAATTGCCAACCGAGTTTCGCATGACTGGCAGCCGCATGTTCGCGAACGGTGAGCGTAGTATTCAGCAACAGCACGCCCTGATTCGCCCACGGGGTGAGGTCGCCCGATTTCGGCATTCCGCACTCCAAATCGGAAGCCATCTCTTTATATATGTTGCGCAAGCTCGGCGGCAGCTTCTCCCCCGCAGGCACCGAAAACGACAAGCCCATGGCTTGTCCCGGCCCGTGATAAGGATCCTGGCCCAGAATCACCGCGCGAACCTCGCTCGGAGCGGTAAAAGCGAGTGCGTTCAGGATGTCGTCCTGCGGCGGATAAATGGTCTCTTCCGCACGCATCCCCTCAACGCGAGCCAGCAGAGCCTCAGCATTCGACGCAACGTCAGCAGGCAGCAACGAGAACCACGCGTCGATATTCTTCTGTCGATCCATAAGCACCTCGGCTTTCAATAAAGAGCCTCGACACGGGCCCCAAACAAACACAATACACCAAAGAGGCCGCTGCCCGAACACCTGCGGTCGGCCCGCGTGCAGAGTTCGTCGCACCGAAGCGCGCCACGCCCAGCGCGCGTGCCTCGCGGCACACCACAACGCACAATGGAATCTAACGCAGTCGCGGCGCGCCCGGTTCAACCTGCGGCGCGCCGCGCAAAACGAATGCTAGGCGGCCATTACGAAGCCCGCGCCCAAGAACAGCACGCAGGTCACGCCCGCGACAATGCCAATATAAGGCAGCTGCGCCACGGCGTAGTCGACATTGTTGATCTTGCATGCAGAAGCGCTCATAAGCGTGACATCGGAATAGAAGCACGCCTGCGCGCCGAAGCACGCAGCCGAGATAATGGCACCAAGCGTCAACGGAATGGACGCGCCGCATGCCGCAGCAAGCGGCAGAATAATCGGCGTGCACACAGCGGGAATACTCCAAATGTTAGCGGTGGCAAAGCACACCAGGCCCACGAGCACGAACGCAATCACGGGCAACCACGCGGCGCTCATGAACGGCGTGGCGACCGAAATAAGGTAATCGGGCAAGCCAATAAGATTGATCGCGTTGCGGAAGAACAGCGACGCAATAAGCACGGCGGCAATAAACAGCATGTCCTCAAGGCCCTTGTAGCACGCGTCGCAGAACTTGCCCAAGCTCATGATTTTCGTAGGCACATACAGAACGAAGCACGCCACGATGGCGCAAATCACACCATACAGAATATCATCCATGACGATGGTCACGGCAATAACCACGGCCATTGGCACGAGGAATGCCCACAAATGCGGCGTGGCTTCCTTCTCGTTTTTCGCCGAGTCGTCGCTGATGGCGCCAAGCACCTCGCCCATTTCGTCCTGGTTCATCACGTCGGAAGAATCGGGCCACAGCTTGCCGGTTTTTTCGACACGCTCGTACGCCTTCTTGATGCCGCCCATTTTCGGCACAATACCGAAAATCACGAGCAGCACGAACAGCACGCAAAGGAACGGGTAGAAGAAATACGGCATGATCGAATAATAAATGCCCATGGCGGAATCGCCCAGCACCGCCGCTTCAGGCTGCTCGGCAAAAATACCGCTGAAGAATACGACCCACGCGGAAATGGGAATAATCAGGCACACCGGCGCGGACGTGGTGTTGATGATGTAGCACAGCATCTCACGCGGCGTTTTCTTCTCGTCGGCAATCGGCAAAATCGTGTTTGCGGTAACCAGAATGGACAGGTAGTCGTCGATGAAAATGATCACGCCGCACAGCCAGGTGAGGAACAGCACCTGTCGCTCGCTTTTCACGTATTTACGCGCCCAGTTCGCCATAGCCGTAGCTCCATTGCTTTGACGAAGCAGCTGCACGAAACACCCGAACAGCAGACAGATGATCACGATGTAGTTGTTGTCGGCATCGCACGCCGCATCGAGCAACGCCTGCACCGTCGGCTCGAAGAAGTCGGTCCCATAATAGAACAAGAAGCCCAAAATGCCCGAAAGCAGAATGCTGAATATGCATCGGCGCGTAATAAACGCGAACACGAAGAAGCTCAGCATGGGAATCAACGTGATGATTCCTAGATTGCCACCATCCACTGTTTTCCTCCTAAGTATTGATGGTTGGTTCTATCATTCAAAGAAAACCTTAGAGTTTCCCGAGCACTTCCGTCCTCGCTCCGACGTCATCTTCGAAATACCGTTTGATCTCAGCGACCCGCTCGTCGCTCGGCGCAGTGAATCTTTGCTGCTGCGAACCAATATTGCGAGCTTTTACGATGCCGAGCGCGTGGTAAGGCAAAAGCGTGATGCGATGAATGCCGCATTCGCTCACGATGCTTCCAGCTGCACGGATAGCCGCCTCGTCATCGTTCACTCCAGCGATAAGCGGCATGCGAACCGTGAGCTTCGGAAGAATTGCTTCGTCGGCCGAAAGCAGCCGCAAATTCGCGAGAATCGAGGCAACCGAAACGCCCACGAACTCGCGATGAACCTCGTCATCGACGGCCTTGATGTCGAATAGAACGTCGGTCACGCCAGGACGAGAGACAAGGTCGAGCAAGGCCCGCGACGAGCCAAAGCCCGACGTGTCCACGCAGCTCGAAATGCCTCGAGCCGCAGCGGCATCAATGAGCGCACCGACGAATTCCGCATGAGCGAGCACTTCCCCGCCGCTCACCGTAAGGCCGCCGCCCGTGTTATCGTAAAAGCCCTTGTCCTGTTCGACCTCGGCGAGCACCTCGCCAACCGTCATGCAGCGCGCAACGGGGCGCAACGCTTTCGCAAAGCAGCCATCTGCGCAGGCCAAGCACATATTGCAACGCGAACGGTCGATCTGAATGCCAGCTTCGCCAAAAGAAATGGCGCTAACCGGGCACACCTCGACGCAATGTCCGCAGCCAATGCAATTCGAAGGACTTGCGATGAGCTCCTGCTCGTTGTTAATGAGTTCAGGGTTGTGACACCACGCGCACTTCAACGGACAGCCTTTCAAAAACACCGTCGTGCGAATACCCGGCCCATCTTCGGTAGAAAACTTCTGAATGCTGCCGACAAGAGCCGAGGGCTCCCCTTCCCTATGCAATTCCAAATCGAAACTATCAGAACTCACGAGCCAGCCTTCGTCTTACGCCGACAGGTGTGCGGTGCGCGCGATAATCGCATCTTGCGCAGAGCGGTCGAGCTCGGTGAAATACGCCATGTACCCAGCGACGCGCACCATAAGGCCGCGATAGTGCTCCGGGTTTTCCTGAGCTGCGAGCAGCGTTCTATTGTCGACGACGTTGATTTGAATATGCTCGCCACCGTGCTGGAAGAATGTGCGAATCACGCCTTCAATAATGCGACGGCCGCCTTCGCCCTGCACGCCCTTGGGATCGAAGCGCAGGTTGAACAGCGCGCCCTCCTGCAAATCGGGCTGGTCAATCGCAGCAACCGACTTCACCGTGGCCGTAGGTCCGCAAATATCGCGGCCCATCATGGGGCTCGAGGCATCGCAGAACGCCTCACCCGCCAATCGACCATCGGGCAGCGCCCCGGTCACTTCGCCATGAGGAATGTTCATCGTTTGGGAGTCGATGCCAAACGCGTAGTGGCCGCCGCGCGCGTCAGACCAGCTTTGCACTTCATCGGCCACGTAGTGCATCATTTCGCGATAGATGCCGTCGACATGGGGCGAATCGTTGCCGTATTTCTCGGGCTTGTTAAGCAGCAGCTGGCGAAGGCGCTCGTGGCCTTCGAAATTCGCGTCGCAGGCGGCGATCAGCTCATCCATGGTCACGTCGCCATCTTCGAACACGCATTTCTCAACCGCGGCGATGCAGTCGGCCAAATTCGCGGCGCCCGTCACATACATGCCGCAGGTCGAAACGCGCGCGCCGCCCTGCTGCACCGACTTGCCGCTTTCCACGCAACCAGCCGTCACCATGCTCGCGAAAATCACCGGGAAGCGATTCATGTGGATCGACTGCATAAGGTTGTAGCCAATGCGAATTTGGTCGTAAGCATGAATGATTTGCTTCTTGAGGGCATCTTTGAACTGGTCGATATTCTTGAAATCGCGCGGATCGCCCGTGCGCAAGCCCATGAGCTTGCCCGTGCGCGGATCGATGCCGTCATGCAGCACGAACTCGACCATCTTGCCCATGTTCACGTACCCCGCATCGGGGCTGCCATCAGTTCCGCCGCCGCCAGGGCCCGCCTGAATGCAGCCGACAATGGTCCAATCGCGCGCGTCTTCGAGCGTGCCGCCCTTGCCAAGCGCCATCTTCATAGCGGTTTCGTCATTGAAGAAACCAGGGTTGGCTTGGCCTTCTTGAATCATTTTGCATCCGAAGTCGATGAGCTCGTGCGGCGTGGTATCACATACGCGCAACGCCATGACGGGCTGCGTGGTCTGCAAATCGTCAGCCGCTTGCAGGCACAAAAGCGACAGGTCGTTGCTTGCATCGCTTCCGTCGCGCTTCATGCCGCCCACCACGAGAATCTGCCACATGGGATAGCCCGCGAATGCCGTGGCATACCACGTATCGCGAACCTCGTAGACCTCGCACGCCTTCAAATACAGGCACTCGACGAGCTCAAGCGCCTCGTCGCGCGTGAGAACGCCCGTGTCGATAACGTCCTTCTTATAGAAGGGCCACATATATTGGTCGAAACGCCCGAAGCCGCACGCCGTGGTGCACACCTCGATATGGAACATCACATGCACGAACCACACCATCTGCACCGCCTGGGCGAACGTTTGCGGCGGGTTTTCAGGCACGACGCGGCAATTCTCGGCGATTTGGCGCAGCTCGGCAGCGCGCGCCTTGTCGGAGCATGCCGCAGCCTGGCGTTCGGCTTCATCGGCCATACGGCGCGCATAGGTCACAAGGCCTTGCGCCTGAATAATACACGCGCGCCAGAAATCGACCTTCGCAGCGTCTTCCTGGGTTTGCGGAACGCACGAATCGATATTGCGCTGGCATTCCTCGATATATCCGCGCATGCCCACGCGCAGCACCTTTTCGTGGTCGCACGTGGTTTCGCCCGATACGCCGTTTTCCAAACCCACGCAAAGGATATCGTCGGCCTCAAGCTGTTGAATATATTCAGGCATCGCCGCATCGGAAATGTCTTCCATCGATTTGCCCTGCCAATACGGCAGCGTTTCCAGAATAGTTGCCTTGTCCTCGGCAGAAATGCGATAAGGATCCTTCGGACGCGTGCTGAACTCGTCAATATCGCGCACGTACCAACCGCTGCTCTGGAAATCGGGATGCAGGTTCGCACCGCGATAGGCATTCGTCGGCGTGCCCACAATGAGCTCATCGTCGAAAATCATACAGCTCATGTGCTCGAGAATATGGTTCACGACCTTCGCGCGGAACACAGGCACCGCATCGCCGGCAAACTGCTTATAAGCCTGCGTTTGCAAAACCAAATGCTCGGCCGTAATACACGGCGTAGTGCTGAAATGACGTTCCCTCATGCGATCGATACGCGGCGTACGCATTGCATTCCTCCATATAACGAAAAAGGCGGCCGTGGACGAAATGCCACAAGCCGCCGGACGCATGCGCAATGCGCCAGCCTCGATAGCACTCCGCGTTTCCGCGACAGTGCGACAGGTATTCCCCGCCGCCCCAAGGCGCCGCGCGCGAACCCGCGCGGTCCCTTCGGCTTTCGGCCTTCGACATCACAGCAAGCGAGTTCGGCTTACCACCGTGAACGAATGCTCGAAAGCGGCCTCTATCAAAGCGATAAAATTGCAGATGACAGGGTAACGCACTTGCGAGTGCTTTCGTTTCAAAACCGTTAACAAATTCGTTTTTTCATATTGAATGCGAGCTTGCGGGCCGCGCAGAAGAAGCTAGGCGAACATCATGAAAATTTTCGCAAGCAAAAAGCCGATGAGGCCGCATGCAGGGAAGGTAATGATCCATGCCATGAGCATGTTCTTTGCAATCGCCCAATTCACGCGCTTAACCGACTTCGCCGCGCCAACGCCCATGATGGCAGACGTATTGCAGTGGCCCGTTGACACCGGCATGCCAGTAAGGCTTGCGACCAAAAGCGTGAACGTCGTAGAGAAATTCGCGGCACAACCCTGATACTTCTCAAGCTTTACCATGTCCATGCCCACAGACTTGATAATGCGCTTGCCGCCCAAAATCGTGCCGAGCGAGATGGCAGCGGAACAAATAATCATAATCCAGAGCGGGAAGCCATTCGAGTCGGGCGTAGCGCTGCCGAATGAAAGCGCAATGCCGAGCATAGCGATGGACATGAATTTCTGGCCGTCCTGCGCGCCATGCAAAAACGAAAGAGCAACCGCGGCAACATCTTGAATAGCCGTGAAGAGCTTGTTCGCGGTTTTGCGCTGCACGAATTTGAAGAGCCATTCAATAAGACGCGTGAACAGCCAGCCCAGAAAGAAGCCTGCAAGAAGCGAGAATACCATGCCGTAGATGACCTTCGCCCATTCGGAAGGCACGACGCCCGCCCAGCCGTTCATGGCAATAGCGCCGCCGGTAATGCCGGCGATAAGAGAATGCGACTTCGAACACGGAATGCCGAAATACCAGCATGCGATGCCCCACAAAATAGCGCCTATCATAGCGGCAACGAGGGCATATAACGCAGAATTCGTATCGCCTGAGAAGTCGACCATGCCAAACATAGTTTTTGCAACAGCCGTGGAAATATAGGTCATGCCCACAAGACCCACGAAATTGAATACCGCGGCAAGGGCGATTGCGACATTCGGGGAAAGGCAACGGGTGGAAACGACCGTTGCGATGGCGTTCGGGGCATCGGTAGCGCCAGAAACGGCAGTTACGCCTACGACCAAGATCAGAATGACGAACAGAATGGGCTGAGCCATTGCGTGCGACAAAAAATCAAAAAACGTGAGAGCCACGAAGCACCTCGTATATGAAAACGGCCAAATGCATGACGCGGCTTATTTTACCGAAGTTTTACCGCAGTTTAACGAACCGGTGAAATATAAGAAAAAGTCACGAATGCGGCACAATTTCAAAAAAGCGCAACTCACTAAAAACGCGCGATACCAAAAAGGCAGCGTTGTGCGAGATTCGCGTTTCAAAAACTCCGCCTTATCGCCCGATTTTGCGATTCCATCCCAATTCCGCCATATGAACGACCGAAGATTGTTTCCGATGCGATACGATGAAAGAAAACCACGAGCGCGCCAGAGAATCGATTTTCGATATCGCACGGCGGAAGGAATCACATGAACTCACAATTCACAATCGGCATTATTGGCGCGATGGACGTCGAAGTTGCCCTTCTCAAGAGCCACATGCAGGAATGCGGCGACGTACGAACGACCGCAATCGCGGGAATGGAATTCGCCGAGGGCAAAATCGGCAACACGTCTGCCGTCGTCGTGAAATGCGGCGTGGGCATGGTTAACGCCGCAACCTGCACCCAGGTTCTCATCGATCATTTCAAGGTAAGCGCGGTACTGAATACGGGCATCGCCGGATCGCTCGACGCTTCCATCGAAATTGGCGATGTCGTCGTGGCGACCGATGCCGTAAATCACATCATGGACGTAAGCAACCTCGGCTATGCCGTTGGCCAAACGCCGGGCGCCGACACGCTCGCCTTCCCCATGGACGAAAAGCTCAGCGAAGCCATCGTTGGCGCCGCGCGCGAAATCGGAGTCGCCACCCATAAAGGGCGCGTCGCTTCGGGCGATCGCTTCGTGTGCAGCGACTCGGAAAAGCAGCGCATCACCGACGCCTTCTCGGCTAAGTGCTGCGAAATGGAAGGAGCCGCAATCGCAAACGTGTGCCACCTCTCGGCCATTCCCTGCGGTATCGTGCGCGCGATTTCCGACAAAGCCGACGGGTCGTCAAGCGTTGACTATCCCACATTCGAAGCACAAGCCGCACGCCACTGCGCCGAACTCGTGATTCACGCAGTCTCGACACTTGCGTAAAACAAGCCGCCGCAAAAAGCCAATGGCCGAGCACGCGCGATGCATGCTCGGCCATTTTTTCTTCTATTGCAGCCCACTTCGACGACAAAAGCACCACTTTATCGGTGGCCCGTACGCAAAGCTTCGCACAGCCCTATGACTTTTTTCGCTCTGGAATGTCGCCATGGCGGAATGCGACGAGCAATCGCTCCAAATCGGCAACTTGCGCTTTAAGCTTTACTCCCGTATCGGTATCGGCAACAAGCGTGCGAACGCCCGCGCGCTCAACCACGCGGCGCGATGAATGAATATCGAGTTCGCGCTCGACGGCAGCTTGGGCCGATTCAAGAGGCTCATGCGCAGCCAGCACGAAACCATGCGAATTCGAAATAAGGGTATAACCCGCAATGCCCGTTGTGGGCTGATACGCTTTCGAGAAACCGCCGTCGATCATGATGACTTTGCCGTTGCATTTCACGGGGTCTTCGCCATCTTTCACCTTCACGGGCACATGGCCGCAAATAATGTGCGACGTTTCTGGGTCGAGCCCGAAATCGCGGAAGATATTGGCGAAAACCTCTTCGTTATCGAGAAGCGTATAGAAAGGATTTTTCACTTCCTTGCGAGCAGCCTTATCGGCAATGAGATACAGCTCGAAGGTCGCCATTTTGCTCTTGGCGAAAAGGGGCGAGCCTTCCCCAAGCCACAAATACCACAGCATGTCGGCACCGCGCTTGCGCATTTCGGGGTCTGCGTCGAAGAATGCGGCGCGAACCCATCGTTCCATTTCGTCATACAAAGCGCGGCCTTTGAATTTTTTGCCGAACACATCGACTTCCTTCAGGCTTCCGTCAGCATTCAAGGGAACGCACGCATGGAAAAGCAGGTTGCCGTTGTCAATTTTATACAGGCTGCCCGCCTTCAAGAAGAAACGCATATGGCGTTGCAGCTTCTCACAACCCGTAAACGCTGAAACCAAGCGGTCCATGACGTCTTGTTCGCCTGGCGTGAGCTTATAGGGGTCGGAGGGATCGATGGTTGGAAATACCGTATCGGTCAGCTCGTACTCAACGCCATCGCACACAACCGTGCCGCGCTCGTAATCGATCTTATCGAGCAGCTTACGGCTCTGAAGGCCGAATGCGGGGTTCTCATCGATCAGAGCACCCTCCACCTTGAATTGGATGATGGCCATCGCCTTCTGGATTTTCACGTTCATTTGAAGTTCGGCTTCCGACATATTGTCGGGATGCCCCTTCAGAGCGAAGCCTACACACGGGTCGTCTTTATACGCGTCAAGGGCGAAACGCGCCAAGGGTAAGATATTGATTCCGTATGCGTCCTCCAAAATGGAGAGATTGCCATAGCGCGCGCAATTGCGAACCACGTGCGCGATGCATCCGCGCTGTCCAAGCGATGCGCCCATCCACACAATGTCATGATTGCCCCATTGAATATCAACCGAGTGGTGCTCGATAAGCGCTTCCATGATCGCATCGGGATAAGGACCGCGGTCATAAATGTCGCCAACAATATGAAGACGCTCGATGGCGAGACGCTGGATCAGCGAGCACAGCGATTCAACAAATGCGGGTCCCCTACCAGTTCGAACGACAGCGTCGACAATGGCGGCGTAATAGGCTTCCTTGTCGACATTGCGAACATCGGCATACATGAGTTCTTCGATGATATAGGCGAAATCTTCCGGCAAAGCCTTGCGAACGCGAGAGCGGGTGTATTTGCGAGCGGCACGCTTGCAAACGGCAATCAGGCGCGGAAGCACCTCGCGATACCAAGCGGCTTCATCGAGCGATTTCGAGAGTTCCAGACGCGTTTTCTCCCGGGGGTAATAAATCAACGTCGCAAGCGTGCGCTTCTCTTCCTCCGAAAGGTCATCGCCAAACACGTCATCAATCTTGAGGCGAATTGAGCCCGAGCCATTTCGAAGAATATGGGAAAACGCTTCATATTCGCCATGAATATCGGAAGCAAAGAATTCGGTTCCCTTCGGCAAATTCAAAATCGCACTCAGATTTATAACTTCCGCAGACGCCTTCGCGGCCGTGGGGAAAGAACGGGAAAGAAGTTCGAGATAGCGCTTTTCAGCAGCATCCATACATAGGCCTCCTTGATCAATCGTCTGCACATGCAGCCCGATTTTCAAACAGATAAAGCCATGGTAACGCGAACAAAAAGGTTTGCCTGCCGCGAAAACCAAACGGCACGTTTCATCGACGAAAGACAACCATCAATAAGACACTAACGATCATTTTTTAGCAAAGAGTACTGAGAAATGCCTGCGTTCCATCGTCCAGTGTTACGAGATTAATATTCCGTATCATGCCTAACGGCAGCGTAAAGTTGATGATATGTTTACGCTTATCTATTTTTAATATACTCCGTATAAAAACGCATATTCATGCGAACCCTCCACCAAAGAAGATCATCCGCATCAAGCATGCTTTTTCCCAAACGACACAACGGAAATCGCAATGTTCAAGTACGCTGTTCTTGCATGAGAGGAAGGTAGCCATGGCAGAAAGAGCACACACCCCAACCAAATCGGTCGAGCTGCGCGCAACAGATGAGGGCCTCGTGCTCGTGGGCGGCAGCATGGAGTTGCGTTGTGACTTCGAAGAGATGCTGCCTCGCGTCAAACCAGGAAGACTTCAGCAAGAGTTACTCGTGAAGGCGGCGAAAATCAAAGGCGTGCAATCCCCTTCCGTCGTCGACTGCACGGCTGGCCTTGGCCAAGACTCCTTCTTACTCGCCGCAGCAGGTTTCACAGTGCGCATGTTCGAGCGCGATAAAACAATCGCCGCACTTCTAGAAGACGGCCTATCGAGGGCCGTCAATAAACGCAATATTTCCGAGATTGCGAAACGCATGTCGCTTGAACACGGCGACAGCCTTCAATACCTCGATTCGCTTGCGCAATCGAGCGAAGCCGCGCCAGATGTGATTTACCTTGATCCGATGTTTCCCGCACGACAGAAAAGCGCTGCGGTGAAAAAGAAGTTCCAGCTTCTCCATGTGCTTGAAAAGCCCTGCGATGAGGCGGAAGAAGACGCGCTTGTTCGCGCTGCATTCGCGGCGGGTCCACGCAAAGTCGTCATTAAACGCCCCGTGAAGGGGGGCTATCTTGCCGGCATAAAACCCAGTTATTCCATTTCGGGCAAAGCGGTGCGCTACGACGTGCTCGTTCCCCCAAGCACGAAGCTCCAATAAAAAAGGTCGATGCGCAACACACCACGCAACGACCTTCACATGATAGTAAGCTGAAACAGCAACAGGGCCTATTCGTCCCAGGGATGCGATGTTAAATGCCAACCATCGCAATACGGGCATTGGTAGATGGACAGTCCGCGCCTGCCGTTATGCTCGCACCACGCAAGATTCTCTTCGGCTTCAGCACGCGATACATAGCGGTTCTTAGACTCGCACGCCCTGCGACGTCGAGCAGCTTCATGGTCGGCGCTCGCTTGGTCTCGATGCGCTTTTTCGCGGGCAAACGCATCGTCCATGCCAGAATAATCACCCAACCCCGCAGCAAATTCCGCTTTCTGTTTTGACCAAGATGAACGTTTTTTGCTACCCATGGCGCCTCCTCGAATGCGGCTCGCGTTTTTCGTCTTTTTATTTTCGCATACTGCGCGAAACGTTCTATATTTCCAACGCAATACCATGCGCGGCAGTCGTCGCAATTAAACCTACCTCTATAATAGCTAACTGCTCTGAAACAGCGAAAGAAAGACGACCGTGCAAAGCAACACTTCGAATCACAATAATCAGAAGAAAATCGCCCTCATCAACGATATCACCGGCTTTGGCAGGTGCTCTGTCGCAGTGCAGCTGCCCATTATTTCTCAGCTTGGCGTACAGTGCTGTGTACTGCCAACGTCTATTTTGAGCAACCACACGGGCTTTCCAAGCTACAGTTTCCAAGATTTCACGCCCCATATGGAAGAGCATATCGCCGAATGGCGGAAACTCAATTTACAGTTCCGAGGCATCTGCACGGGCTTTCTTGGTTCGGCCGAACAAATATCGATCGTGCGCGCTTTTATCGATGAATTCGGAGGCGAAGGTTGCGTCACACTCGTTGACCCCGTTATGGGCGACGAGGGCAAAGCGTACGGAACCTATACCCCCGAGATGTGCGAGCGCATGGCCGAGCTGGTCGCCCATGCCGATATTATTACACCGAACATCACCGAAGCATGCATCCTCACCAAGCAAGAGTACAACCCGCACATGAGTTTTGATGACGTGTTTGCGCTTGCCAGGAAGCTCTGCGATATGGGACCGTCGAAGGTCGTGATCACCGGGGTCGAGCACGGAGCGACCATGACGAACGCGTGCTTCGAACGCGGAATGGAACCATTCACCGTGACCATAGAAAAGCTCGGTGGACAACGCTCGGGAACCGGCGACGTTTTCTCGGCCGTCATTGCGGCAGATGCCGTAAACGGCGTGTCTTTCAAGGACTCGGTCAATAAGGCTACCGCATTTGCGCGCGACTGCGTGCAGGCAAGTATCGATTTAGGCATCCCTCGCACCGACGGCCTTGCATTTGAGGAGAAGCTCCATACGCTCGCCCGACAGCATCACGCAAACGCGACAAAGAAAGAGTAAGGTTGTCCGCGTCGAGTCGGCCCGACAGAGATACTCGGTTTCTCAATCTCTTCCAAAACCAATAACCGCGGCGGCGCGCATAGCGAGCAAACCGAGCGGTAGCGCCGCGGGCATCTCGGTCGGGCCGGCCCAACGCGAACAAGCACCAGATTGAAAGAAGTCCAGAATGCTCAAAGCCGAAACCATCGTCTACCCAGTCTATAACGGGCTCTATGTCAATCTCACGAATCGCTGCAGTTGCGCATGCACATTTTGCATTCGCCAAACCGCAACTGGCGTGGGTAAAAACGGCGAGGGCGCCGACAACGTGCTGTGGCTCGAGCATGAGCCCTCCTTCGAGGAAGTCATGGCGGCTTTCGACGAGCAGGATATGAGCGCCTACAAAGAAGTCGTTTTCTGCGGATTCGGCGAGCCCACATGCGCATTCGAGACCCTGAAACTCGTCGCTGCCGAGGTGAAACGTCGCTACAACTTGCCGATTCGCGTGAATACCAACGGACAAGGCAGCCTCATCAACGGCCGAGACATCGCTCCTGAATTCAAAGGCATCGTCGATACCGTTTCCATTTCACTCAACACGCCCAACGCCGACGAATACCACGCGCTCGTGCGCAGCGAATTCGGCGAATCCGCGTTCGGCGCCATGCTCGATTTCGCGCGTGAAGTTCGAAAATACGTGCCGAACGTGGTTATGACGACCGTCGAAACCACGATTTCGCACGAAGACGAAGTGAAATGCCAGGCTATTTGCGACGAACTCGGCGTTCGTTACCGCATCCGCGAATGGGTCGACTAAGACCGCTTTTCGCTCCCAACAGCACTCCACACCTCAAGCACGAAAGACCAAGCATGACTGCCGCCCGAAAAGAAGACAAACTCGTCAATTATCTCTGCATGTCGGGGCATATCTGTTCCGACATTAACCAAGGAGCGCTTTCGGCAACGCTGCCGTTTTTAGTGATGTACGACGGTTATTCCTATACCGCCGTCGCCGGGCTCGTTTTTGCCGCGAACATCGCATCGGCCGTTATCCAGCCGCTCTTCGGCACCATAGGTGACCATAAAGCATGCCCATGGTTCATGGCACTCGGCGTCTTCCTCGCAGGGCTTGGCATGTGCGGCATCGGTTTTTTGGAAAACTACTGGGAGGTGCTCGCCTCGGCGATGGTTTCGGGCATTGGCGTCGCGATGTTTCACCCCGAAGGCGGACGGCTGTCAAACCTGGCGGCCGGCGCGCGCAAGGCGAACGGCATGTCGATTTTCGCCGTAGGCGGAAACGTGGGATTCTTCATTGGCCCGCTTATGGCCGCAGCATTCCTCACCACTTTCGGCATGCACGGAACGCTCGCGTTCCTCTTCCCCACGACCATCTGCGCAATTGTTTTGCTCGCATTCAACAAGCGCTTCCTTTCGCTGGGAATCGCCAAGAATTCAACCATGCAGGAAACCGAAAAACCCGAACGCTGGGGAAATTTCGCGCTTGCGATGGGCGTGCTTTCAAGCCGATCGATTGTCGAATACGGCCTTATGGCGTTCATACCGCTGTTCTTCGTGAGCGTGCTCGGCCAAGGTGAAACGTTCGGCTCGCTTATGCTTTCGGTGTTCGCTATTGCGGGAGCCGTCGCAACGGCGATATCGGGACGCGTCACCGAACGCGCAGGCGTGTTCAGAATCGCCTATCTTTGCTTCGGGGTTCTCGCGATATGCCTGGTCGCATTCGCATTCAATCGTTCGCTCGCAGCAGCCGTGGTGCTCGTGTGCTTTCTCACCTGCGCGGCCAACCTGTTCTACCCCTCTTTCGTCGCGTTGGGCATGAGCTATGTACCCCGCCATCTAGGAACGGCGTCGGGCATATCGTACGGCGTCGTGATTTGCGTTGGCGGCATTGTGGAACCGCTTTTGGGAATGGCGGGCGATGTCTACGGCCTGCCGCTCGTGATGCTCATCATTGCAGGAGTCACCATGCTCGGGCTTGCCATGGTCGCAATCGTGAAACGCCACAATTAGCAAGCGCATCTCAAGACAAGGCATTACACGCAAAGAGGCGTCCTTCAGCTAAACCGCGCCTCCTGAAGTTGAGCTACAATTCTAAAGCCCAACTTCAGGGGCGCCGCTCATCGAACGGACGCCTCTTCGAATTCATCAAAGCTTGCGGCCGTGCGCGCACGTCAATGGAACTTTAGCGGCTCAGGGTTCGATAGGTAATGCCACCCGCGGCCACGCACACACGCCGATGGCTTCGCAAGCCGCACGTGTGACAGTGGCCCTTATTGCTCTACGACAGGCTGAGCAGGCGCGCACGCCTTCATTTCGTGCAGCTCAACCTCCGGAACAACGTCGGTCTTTTCTGCACGCTTTTTCAGCGTGAAGGCAATGAACAAGCCACACACAGCCAAAACGAGCGTGAACACGAAGCCCCAATGCGATCCGACCGTGAAGGCCTCGGCCGCAGATGCGCCGCCCGCAGCATAATAGCTTGCCTGGCCCATGCCCAAAAGGCTCGTCGCGACTGCGGTCGCGATTGCGCCAAGCACCTGCTGCATCGTATTCAGCGCAGTAGAACCATCGGCGGAAAGCTGCGGAGGCAGAGAATTCAACGCGCTCGTCTGGCATGGCGACATAGCGAGCGGCACGCCAATCATGAGCACGATATGCGCCGCAATCACATATGCGACCGAGCTCGACCCCATCGCAAGCAGCAACATAATCGAGCCCGCAATCGAAAGTGCGAAGCCGATGCGCGCAGGAATGCGGGCGCCAACGCGGTCGTACAAGCGGCCGGCGAGCATCGACACAATAGCGTTCACGATACCGCCCGGAAGCATGATGATGCCCGCCATGGCAACGGCGATGCCCATCGCATTCTGAATGAACTGCGGCAGCAAGAACATCGCAGAGAGCGTGATGCCAAAATTGATCATCATAGCGGCGCCGCCCAAAACGAAGCCGCGAATGCCGAAGATGCGCACGTTGATAATGGGAACCTCGAGCATCAACTGACGTCGCACGTACCACGCAAGCGCCACAATGCCGCACGCGAGAGGCGCAAGAACCTGAGCGCTCGCCCAGCCATACGAGCTCGCGAGGCCGACACCAAGAACAAGGCCGCCGAATCCAATGCACGAAAGAACGCACGAAAGCGCGTCAACGCTCGGACGCGTGAGTTCATAGGGGTTCACGAGGAATTTCAATGCAAACACAACGCCCACCGCAAGTACGACGACGAATGAGAAGAAAATCGCACGCCAGGAAAAGACGCCCAGAAGAATGCCCGAGAGCGTCGGGCCAACAGCGGGAGCGAACATGATAACGAGCGCCGTCATGCCCATTGCGGCGCCAATCTTGCATGGAGGAAACACCTCGAGCACCATGGAGAACATCATGGGAAGGATGAGGCCCGTGCCAATGCCTTGCACCAGTCGCCCAAGCAACAGCAATTCGAATGTGGGAGCGCAACCGCTCACGAGCGAGCCCACGATGAATGCGCCGAGCGAGAACAACGTGAGCTTGCGAATAGAAAACCACTTCATGAGGATACTCGCAAACGGCATCACGAGTCCAATTACCAACATATACCCAATGACGAGCCACTGCGTGATTGCCGTATCAACGCCAAACGCGGCACCGAGCTGGGGCAAAGCGATATTCAGGCACGTTTCGCTAAACATGCCCGTGAACCCGCCCAAATACAAACCCATCATCGTGAAATACGGATGCGCGACTTTAACGCGCGCTTCGTTAAAACCATGAGACATAGATGTGCGACCAATTCCTTTCTTCAAAAACCAACAAACGTGGCAATCGGGTGATGGCGAAGCCCGGCAAAAAGTCGTCGCAAACCTTCCCGAGACAACAAAAAAGAGCCCCGCAAGGACGCCAAGCTTTCATCCTTGCGGGGCTCTTGAACCCGTGACTACCACTAATTGATTCTTTTATAGCAGAAAGAAGAGCCCTTTCGTAAGCGTTGAAATTGTGGATTTGGCTTTGGGCGGAAGAAGAGACGCAGCAGAAAAGGAATGTGCGCCCTTCGACTTTCGACCTGGTAAAAAGCGATGAGCGCGCATGGGAATCGCTCGATATTGACCGTTATTCGAACGTGGCGTCGTTCAACGGAGTCGTAACGGGCGCCGAACAATACCCCAACCATGGTTGCCCGCCTCGAACGACCGTCGCATGATGCAGCAGTCGAAAACAGACGAGAGGAGACATCATGTGCACAGCAGTTCGTTTTTCGAGCGAGGAAGGTCCATCCTTTCTCGGTCGTAACCTCGATTGGAGCTGCGGCTATAGCGAAAAGGTCCGCATTATGCCGAAAGGGTTCACGCTTCCTTGGGCATTCGCCGAAGCCGCACCCACCCAGCATGCCGTCATTGGCATGTGCGTCGAATTCCAAAACTATCCTCTGTTCTTCGATTGCGGAAACGATGCGGGACTTGCCGTTGCCGGCTTGAACCACCCGGGTTGCGCCGAATATGAACCCAGCGCAGTCAAAGACAAAACGAATATCGCCGCATACGAATTCCCGGCATGGGTGGCAGCCAATTTCGAGACGGTCGACGAAGTCGAGGAGGCGCTCGCATCGGCCGCAATTGTCGCCAAACCCTTCAACGAGCACTTCGAAGTATCATATCTGCATTGGATTATCGGCGACGCATCTCGCTCAATCGTCGTCGAATCGCGCGCCGACGGACTGCACGTGTTCGATAATCCTGTTGACGTGCTGGCGAATCACCCGAACTTCGAATGGCACCTCACCAATCTGCGCACATACATAACCGCAACGCCCAACGCACCCACGCCCGCCACCTGGGGCCGCGCCGAGCTTGCGCCTTTCGGGGCAGGCGCGGGAATGCGAGGAATCCCCGGCGATGTTTACTCGCCCTCGCGTTTCGTGAAGGTCGCCTACTTGAACGCCCATCACCCCGCAAAAAGCGGCGAGCACGACAACGTGGTTCGCATGTTCCATACGCTGAGCGCCGTCGCGATGGTCGAGGGCGCATCGAAAATGTCGAATGGCGAATTTGAGAAAACTGTCTACACGAGCTGCTTCTCGGGCAAAACGAGCCGCTACTACTTCAACACGTACGACGATTTCGCTATTCGCTACGCAACTCTCGAGGGGGCCGACGGAGCGAATCCCAACACACTTGTCGAGTGCGAGCTGAAGGAATTCGCATAACAACGTTGACTTGGCAAATGTATTCCAATCCAACGGCGAAAACCGCGCTCACGAGGCGCACTGCAACCTGGTAGAATGCAAGGGTTGAAACCAATCCGAAAGGCACATCATGATTAAAGAGCTCATTTTTGACGATGCCATTCTGAGCACGCCCTGCGAAGCCGCCACCGCCGAAGATGCCCCCGTGGCGCAAGACCTCATCGACACGCTCGCGTCCATCGAAGGCGCAGCCTGCCTGGCCGCCAACCAAATCGGCGTGACCAAAGCGCTGTGCGTCTACCTCGACGAGGCCGACAAGCCGCACGTGATTTACAACCCGAAAATCATGCTGGGCCTGGCCGCGTTCAAAACTGAAGAAGGCTGCCTCACGCGCCCCGAAGGCCAACTCACCAAGGTGACTCGCTACGATCACATGAAGCTCGCTTTCGATGAACTCGTCGATGGCGAATTGAAGCATCGCAAGCGTGATTTCGCCGGCTGGGAAGCGCAAATGATCCAGCATATGGTCGACCATTGCAAGGGCAAGCTCGTTTAAAGCAGCGCTCGGGCGACCGATTCAAGAATGGCAAGGCGCGCGATTTCGCAAGAGAATCGTGCTGAATTCGCACCGCTTCCCAAACATCAGAAGGGCCCGTCATACGACGGGCCCTTTTTGCTACACGATGAAACGCTAGTTTTGCGGAGCTAGTTTTGCGGAACGATAACCGTGGGAATCGTAAGATTCAGCAACGTCGAATGCGTCACCGAACCGAAGAGCGCGCGCCCCAGAGCGGCACGCGAACGCGTTCCCAATACGAGTACGCCGCGAGTTTTCGCATAGCCCTGCAAAACGCGCGTGGGAGACGAGCCTTCAACGGCATGACCTCGCACATCGAGACCCTTATGCTCCTCACGAAGCATTGCGGCGAGAGCGTTAAGACGAGCTTGATATTGCTCGCCAACCGGCCCAAGGCCACCGCCCATCGCTTCGGCGGGCTTGGAAATCCATGCGGGCAAGCCCCATCCGGTAATCAGACGAAGCGGCTGCTCGGTGGCAATCGCTTCGGCAATCGCGAAATCGAGCGCCTGATTCGTGGACCCATCAGGGTCGATACCCACAACAACGCCTTCGCCATCGTAATCTTCAGCCCAGTCGGCAGGAATAACCGCCGTAGGAACCGCCGCGGAAACCGCAACGCGTAAGGGCTTCGCGCCACCGATGGTATCGCCTACGCTCATTCCGTGGTGCGAACCAAGCACGACGAGGTCACAGCCAACAGAGGCGTCAACGATGCTTTCGACGACCTCGCCTTCCGCAATGCGCATTTCAACTTGCACATTAGGATAGCGCGCGGCCACGAAATCGCGCGCCTTATCGAGGTTCGCCTCAACGGCCTCCTGGGCATCTTCGATCGAAACACCCGCTTCTTTTACTTTTCTCGCATCGATAACCGAGAGCAGCTCAAGTTTGGCGCCCTCGCGACCAGCACGACGAGCCGCCCAGTGCAATGCCCTCGTGCCGCGCGCGCTTCCATCAATACCGACAAGAATCTTCTTCATCATTTGAGCCTCTCAAAAAGCGAACAGCCTAGTGGAAAATAGGAATCATGAGCCACAGCGCGAACAATACGATGAAGACGCATCCGGCGAAACAAATCACCGAACCCACGCGCGGCATAATGCGCGCATAACCTTCGCGGTCGAGCCCGCCAGCCGCCCACAGGCGCAGGCCCGATGCATACAACGTCGATATCATGCCGGCCACGCACACGGCGACCACAAGCACGGTTGCGAAATTAATAAACTCTTGCATCTTCGCATCCTTTCCTTACGCAGCGGTCGCAACTTTAGTCGAAGCGGAAGAGTTAATCTTCACTTCAGAGGCTTCATTCACATTGCCAGAATTGACAGGGTTGCGCTTCGAAAGGCGGAAGATGAGCAGAGCCGCTCCAACCGCGATGAAGGCAACGGCAATCGTGCCGCCAAGACCGGTTTTCGCAAGCGCGCATGCCGCAGCGCCCACAAGGCCGGCAGCCGGGAAGGTGACGAGCCAGGCAACGAGCATGCGAGCCGCAACGCCCCAGTTCACCTTATTGCCGGGCTTGCCAAGGCCAGTACCAATGATGGAGCCGGAGCACACCTGGGTGGTAGAAAGCGCGAAGCCCATGTGAGAGGAAACGAGAATCGTAGTCGCAGAAGCAGCTTCGGCAGCAAAGCCTTGCGGAGTGGAAATCTCGGTGAGGCCCTTGCCAAGCGTGCGAATGACACGCCAGCCGCCCATGTAAGTACCCGCGGCAATTGCCAAACCGCACACAGCGACAACCCACAACTGAGGACCGGTACCCGCGCCCTGAGCACCAACTGCGATAAGGGTCAGCGTGATGATACCCATGGTTTTCTGGGCGTCATTGGTGCCGTGAGAAAGAGCCACCAAGCACGCCGTGACCGTCTGACCATGACGGAATCCGTCGACAATCTGGTCTTCGCTCATCTTTTTCACGATGAAATATATGAGCTTTACCGCGACAAACGCAGCCAAACCAGCAACGATAGGCGAAACAAGCGCAGGAATGAGCACTTTGGCAAGGACAGCGCCGAAGTTCACACCTTCAATGCCTGCACCAATGATGACCGCGCCAACAAGGCCGCCGAACAGCGCATGCGAAGAGCTCGAAGGCAGGCCGACAAGCCACGTGAGCAGGTTCCAAATAATAGCACCGACGAGTCCGGCAAAAATAAATTCAGGCCCGATTGTTACCGCCTGCTCATTGATGATGCCGCCCGAAATGGTTTTCGCCACCTCGGTCGAAAGAAATGCACCAACCAGATTCAACGTACCGGCGGCGATAACTGCGGTTTTCGGTTTGAGCGCACCGGTTGCAATCGACGTAGCCATGGCATTGGCCGTGTCGTGAAAGCCGTTCGTGAAGTCAAAGGTGAGCGCCGTGATAATCACGAGCCCCACGACGACCAAAGTTGCGATGTCCATAGACAGCTGATTCCTCCTCAAAAACTCTCGCGAGCTTCGCTTACCACACAAACTCGCATCCTGACGAAACAAGATAGAAACCAGCTGCACAAACCATGTCAGGCATATGTCAAATCGAAGTAAAGCAGGCGAGGCAATAACGATGGAAGCATGGGCAAATACACCGGGGCGCGTTTCAAGCGACACGCGTCCGAGTCGCCCATTGAGTAGAAGTACTCACCCCGAGGCTCCCGGAAACAAGGCCGCAGGAGTCAGCCGCAAGCGGGCGGCGCATCGATTGATTCAAACAGAAACAGGAGCCGCCGCTCCGTTTTCCAGAAAAAGAAGCCGCCACCTAGGCCCTCAGAAGGAAGAAGCCCTGCCGCCCGATTCCCCAGAAGAAGCCACCGCCTCTATTCCCCAGAAGAACTACCACCCCGATTCCCATGGAAACAGGAACGAGAGTCTTGGCTCCGACGCGTTGCAGCCATCGACAACCTTAGATCGCAAGCACGACAAACAAAACCGAGCAATCCCAATACCACCTTGAAACCCATTTACGCTTACGTGTTCAAAAGAGGCCTCGAATGTGGTGAAAATGACCGTGCAGATAGTTCAATTCAATCGCGCAAGATATGTACGCCTTTCTGAACTGGGAATATGCAACACCAGGAAACTGCCTCGGGCAGATAGCAGCAAAACCGACACTTGTTATGCCACATTCGAGGCCGTTTTTGAACATGCGACAAAAGTGCAACGGAAACCAGCGGGATTCGCCAAGAAATCGCCAGGAATTCGACAACGACTCATCGAGAATTCGTCAAGAGACCGAGGAGAAACGGGCAAGGTTTGGGCAAGAATCGGATTGTAAGATGAGCGCATGACAGTATGCCTCTCACATATTTCCGCATTACAAGCCCTTCGCGAAACAAGGTCGAAAGGTTGGCGCCCGAAAGCAAATGGGGCATGCATTCCGAAATCAACGCCAATGCACGAAATCGATGAACTCACGGCGAAAATATGTTCTTCCCTGCCCAGCTCATCAGAAAGCATGGTATCCATACTAATCACCTCGCAATCGGGCCGAAGCAAATCGACGAGAGTAATCACTCACGTTTGCTCAAACAGCGCAACCCCGACCATCACGCTCGTCAAACCCTGGAACGTCCTCATTCCAGACATGGGCCTTCTCTTCGTTCAGCTTGCCCAATGCATTCCCTTCCTCGCGCTCATTGAAATCGGGTTTGAGCTCTGCGGCAGCTACACCCTCCTGCCCGACGAGAGCACATTCGTTCAATGCACGCCGGCAACCAACCGCGACCATCTCATGAGAAGAATCGGGGCATTGCGAGGAATGCGCGGGCGCGAAACCGCAACAAGAGCCTTGCGATTCGTTGCCGACAATTCCGCATCCCCCATGGAAACCAAGCTCACCATGCTCCTTTGCCTTAAAAGGACCATGGGAGGATACGGCCTGCCGTTCCCTAAACTCAATTTCCCTATCGAGCCCACCGCCATCGCGCGGAAGGCGGCCCACAAACAGCGCTACATCCTCGATCTCTGCTGGCTCAAACAGAAGATCGACGTCGAATATGACAGCGACAGCTACCACGCCTCTTCCGAGGGAATCGCCTCAGATGCACAACGTAGAAACGCCTTGCAGCTCATGGGCATAACGGTGATAACGGTAACGCGAGGGCAACTCTACAACGCAGTTTCTTTTGACCGCACCGCAAGAATCATCGCGGCATCAATCGGAGCAAGACTGCCGAAAGCAAGTCGACGCTGGATTAATCAGAAGCAGATGCTTCGTCACGCTCTCTTGGCAAGCGAAGCAAAGTCGAACGAAAACGAAAGCCAAAACACGAGAGACTAGCCAGGTGTAGGCGACTAGCCAGAGATATGGACGACCAAGCAGATGCGTTATCGGATGCGCTGACTTTGCGCAAAAAGGGTGGCGAATGTGGCAAATTCAAGGTGCCCCAATCGGTAAAAGCACCCGCAGCAAAAAGGAACCGAATTAAAACACCAGGTCATAACGTTGTACGAAAACGAGAGGAGATTTGTCCGCCCGCCGAGCACCACATTCGAGGGTGTTTTTGAACAAAAAAGGAAACAGGCCCGCGCTCGCGTCGCCATCGTATACACCAAGTCATCGTCGCATGCGCCGATTCATCGTCGCATACGCCAATTAATGAGAGAACCCGCCACAACGGCAACCGTGCCAAGCCAAAACAGAGGAGTAAGGCCCACGCCCAGAATAACGGTGCTCGCCACGACGGACAGCAAAGGGGCGGCATACGACCCAATGCTCATCTTGCCCATATCGCCCTTGACCATGCCATGTCCCCAACAAGCATAGCCTGCCGCAATGCAACCAGCTGCCCCCGCAAGGGCAAAGAACGCTTGGAAACCTGGCGCCACTTCGGGAGCGGGCGCGCCCTCGACAATAAAGAGCGTCCACAAAACCGCAGCAACGCCCACCATGAAAAAGGCAGTCGCATCGCAACCTTGCGAGAACCTGCTTGAATATACTGAATACACCGCCCAGGCGGCAGCACCGGCGAAGGTGAGCGCAAAAGGAAGCGGGTTAGACGCAACGTCGGCAGCAACTGCGCCCCAATCGAGATTGTTATTGCCGCCAACCGCAAGCACAACGCCTGCAGTCGCGACCGCAGCGCCAGGTAAAGCGCGAACGAGAAAGGCACGCGAACCTGAATCAAAGGCAGAAAGTAGAACGAGCATCGTGGGCCAGAGATAATTCACCAGGCTCAATTCGAGCGTTTGTTCAGAAGTCGCCGCCAAGCCGATCGAGATGGTAATCGCCGATTCATAGAACACGAACAGCCCACCCGAAAACAAAACGAATTTCAAAGGCAAACGACGCAATGGCGTAGGACGATATCCGACATACGTAAGCACGGCGGCGCATGAATAGATAAGCGCCGAGCCCAGCGCGGGCCCGAACGATTGCGTAGTCAGGCGCACGAAGCCGAACATCATCGACCATAAAACCACGGCGCACAGGCCAATCGCCGTCGCCCTTTTCGTCGAATCGGACACCGCATTCCTCTCACGTTTTACCCACGGCGACACACTCAACAGCCGCCTCTGAGAATTTTCGCACAAGCTAAGCCTGGCTGGTCGGCGATGCTCAATTACGAAGGAAGAACAAACCACGCAACCAAAAGTAAATAACCTTGCGAAACCGCTATTCGCGAAAAACAAGTATTGCTATTCCCACGATAGCATATACCCTATAACCATACAGAAATAAGGGTTGGAACAAACGATACCGCATATGCCGCGCCCTTGTAAAAAGAACGCCACGCATGCCCGTTTCAACCACAGTCAGACAAGGAGCGCACTATGAAAATTGCAGCCACGTACGCTAATGGAGAAATCTTCCAGCATTTCGGCCACACCCAGCAGTTCAAGGTCTACCACGTTGAAGATGGTGAAGTCACAGCATCGGAAATCATCGGCAGCAATGGCGCTGGCCACGGCGCACTTGCCGGCCTGCTTTCGCAGGGCGGCATCGACGTGCTCATTTGCGGGGGCATTGGCGGCGGCGCAATCAATGCGCTCGGCCAGGCAGGCATCGAGGTGTATGCAGGCGCCGCAGGTTCCCCCGACGCCGCGGTTGAGGCGCTGCTCGCAGGAAACCTTCCCAAGGTTGGCGAAGCAACCTGCCATAGCGACCATGCCCACTCGCACAGCTGCGCCAACCACGGCGGCACCTGCCACCAATAATGCAGAACCCACCCGACAAATGTTTCAATCAGTTGAATGTTCCTGCTAAATGCTCGTAGCGTTTAGCAGGTAGCGACGTTTAACAGGGTGGCGACGTTCCACATGTGCCATCCGCAGGTTCAATTTTGCCGCATAAGTGAATTGCATTTTTCCTAAGAAGTTCAATTTCGAACCGTGTTATAGTGTCCGAAATTGAACTTCTTCTTTTTTTGAACGCATTAGTTCAATTTCAAACATCAAGGAGATGCAATGCCGTCAAACGAATTCTCGATGCGCCTCAAACAGGCCATGTCACAAGCCGCTATGAACCAGGCCGATGTGATTCATGCAGCAGCGCAGCGCGACAAGAAGCTCGGGAAAAGCCAGATAAGCCAATATGTCAGCGGAAAAACCACGCCGCGGCGAGACGTTATGGAATTGCTTGCGGCGATTCTTGGCGTCGACAGCGCATGGCTCGCCGCGGACGCCAAGGCCGAACAGGCGCAGACGCACTCCCCCACACGAGCTCCCGAGCGGCCTGAGACCGCATCATCTAAGAAATTGAACCAGAACAACTCAACATCGCCGTCGCAGCCAACCAAAACCAATGCGCCCGATGCCGAACAAACACCGAGGAGCACAACCATGCGTGAATTCAAGAAATCATCCAAGCTCGAAAACGCACTCTACGACGTGCGAGGCCCCGTAGTCGACGAAGCCGCCCGATTGGAAAAAGAGGGCCAGCGCATTCTGAAGCTCAATATTGGAAATCCGGCTCCGTTCGGCTTCCGCACGCCCGACGAGGTCGTTCAAGACATGCGCCACCAGTTGCCCGAATGCGAAGGCTACTCCGATTCTCGCGGCCTGTTTTCGGCGCGCAAGGCGATCATGCAGTATGCCCAGCTCAAACATATTCCCAATGTCGATATGGACAGTATCTATACCGGCAATGGCGTAAGTGAGCTCATTCAGCTTTGCATGCAGGCGCTGCTTGACAACGGCGATGAGATTCTTATTCCGGCGCCCGATTACCCGCTGTGGACCGCATGCGCCACACTCGCCGGCGGCACACCCGTGCATTACATCTGCGACGAGCAGTCTGATTGGTTCCCCGACCTCGCCGACATGGAATCGAAAATCACGCCGCGAACCAAGGCACTCGTCATTATCAACCCGAACAACCCCACGGGCGCGCTGTATCCACGCGAAGTGCTTGAGCAAATCGTCGAGCTGGCCCGCCGCCACGATTTAATGATCTTCAGCGACGAAATCTACGACCGACTCGTCATGGATGGCCTGGAGCACATCTCCATTGCATCGCTCGCGCCCGATTTGCCTTGCGTGACGTTCTCGGGCCTCTCAAAATCGCACATGATCGCTGGCTACCGCATCGGCTGGATGATTTTCTCGGGCAATATGTCCTGCGCAAAAGACTTCCTGCTGGGCATCAATATGCTTTCGAACATGCGCCTTTGCTCGAACGTTCCCGCACAGTCCATTGTGCAAACGGCGCTTGGCGGACACCAAAGCGTAAATAATTACATCGTGCCGGGCGGCCGTATCTACGAACAGCGCGAATACATCTACAACGCGCTGAACAGCATCGACGGCATTACCGCCGTGAAGCCGAAAGCGGCGTTCTACATTTTCCCGAAGATTGACGTGAAAAAGTTCAACATCACCAACGACGAGCAGTTCGCGCTCGACTTGTTGCACCAGAAGAAAATCCTCATCACCCGCGGCGGCGGCTTCAATTGGGGCGAACCCGACCACTTCCGCATCGTCTATCTACCGCGCATCGAGGTGCTTAGCGAAGCCATGCGCGACCTGGAAGAATTCTTGGCAACGTACAGGCAGTAGCCATCCCCATAACCCATTAAACCCGATGGCCTTTGATGGAATCGTTCCGCGCACAAAGGCCATCGGGTTTATCGCCGCTTCATCTTGGTGCATCCCGCAACGCATACGAGAGCCGCATGCACGACTCGCATCTCCATCAGCGGCTCGAGCCCATTCTCGCTTTTATTTCAAAACCATACGACGACAAGTGGCGCAAAGCGCAACCCAAAGCCAGGCGAGACGCCAAGGCGGTTCCGGCGCTTCGCCCCAGACCGTAGGTGCTCAATTCGCGCACTTCATTCCAATGCGAAACACCGCCAGGCGAGCGCAGAGCGAGCGAAGCGAGCCTTGGTCGTGGGCGAAGGCCCCTAGGATAACGTCCGCCGAACTCCGCGCTCGGGCCGCGCCTTCGCCGAGGCCGCCTGAGTTCATCCTAGCCCTTCATTCAAAAGTTAAACGAAGCCAGGTGAGCGCATAGCGTAGCCAGAAGGGCGAAGCGATAGCGAACCGTGGCCTTGGCGAAGGCGCCGCCCGAGCGCGCTAGTGGAGACGTCCTACAAATCCACGGACTTCATAATCGACCAGTCATAGCCTTCGCCCGACACGATATCCATGGCGATCGACGAGTCGAGCGGCGTTGCGCATTCGGCGTCGAATTTCGCAAGCGCATCCGCATCGTCGGCCGCGTCGATTTCCTTTTCCTCAAACACGTATCGAACCGCCGTAACTTCAGATGTCGTAATGTAGCGAACCTTATACATCAAATTCTCCCCTCATCAAAAGCGGGGCGGAAGCCTGCACCTCCACCCCGCTTCGTTTATTCTTTCGGAATCTCGCTCTGCTTCGTACGCAGGATAGTCGCTGCGCGAAGCCCCGAATTGGCGAGCATATGCTCCAGCAGCACATCGGGGCGCAAACTGCCCGACGCCTTCGATTCGAGCGTGAAGCGAACCAAAGCTCGGCTCTGCCCTTCTTCGCCAGCATCCGCCGGCTCAACCTCAAGTTTGCCAACAATGAATTCGGAAGGCACCAGCACGCGCTCTTTCTTCTTGCGAACCACCTTGATTTCGGAAGGAACGCTCAGTTCGCGCGCTGCGGCAAGCACATCGAGGTCACGCTCGCCCAAACGCGCCGCCTCCAACACAGCCTCATAGGTCGAACGCGGATACGCCGCCGATGCAGCCGTCTCATCCTTGGTGATATACCGCGCCGCATGCGGCATAAGGTCGGGCGCGCTCGACGCCTGAAGACGGGCCAAAGCCTCTTTGGGCGGCACGTAATCGGTGAGCGACACGTCAAAAATCTCTTCCAAACCACCCACGCCAACAGGCAATGCAGAGCCGAACGCCTGCTTCATGTGCGGCGAAAAGCCCTGGCTTACCGCATAGGGCAATCCGGCACGACGCACCGCACGCTCCAAGGCTCGGGCGATCTCAAGATGCGAAAGCATGACCAATCGGCCGGTTTCGGCGTAGGTCACGCGCAAACGGAAATCAGCCATGACGTTCCTCCTGGCATTGGATGTCGATATCAAGTTTCGGGCACACCCCACACGCCGAACAGCGCTCATAGCTGCAGTCTGGCGTCGTGCGCTCTTGTTGCGCCAAACGGCGCTCACGCTGGAAGAATCGCGTCGTCACGCCAACCGAAAGGTGATCCCACGGCGTTACCCAGCTCGTTTCGTGCTGGCCTTGCGCGATGCCCTCCATATCAACGCCGCACTCCTCGCAGGCAGCACGCCACGTGTCGAGCGAGAAAAACTCGGTCCACGCGTCAAAACGCGCGCCATGGCGCCAAGCGGTCTCAACAACGTCGCACACTTCGCGTCCGCCACGGCTCATCATGGCTTCGACAAGAGAAACGTCAGGTTCATGCCAATGCACGTCGACCGCGCGATATTTCACGCTCGATCGCAGCAGATTGATGCGTCTATGCGCCTCTTCGGTGGTAATTTGGCCATCCCATTGAAACGGCGTTTGGGCTTTCGGCACGAACAACGCGCACGAAATGGAAACCTTCACGCTGCCGCGCGCTTCGGGCGGCGTAGCCTTCTTTGCGCGGTCGTATGCACGCTGCGCAAGACTCGCGATACCTTTGATGTCATCGTCGGTCTCGGTGGGAAGGCCAATCATGAAATAGAGCTTGCATCGACGCCAACCCGCAGCAAACGCCGCATCGATAGCGCCGAACAGGTCTTCCTCGCACACGCCCTTGTTGATAACATCGCGCAGCCGCTGCGTGCCGGCTTCGGGCGCGAACGTCAAGCCGCCGCGCTTGCCACCAGCGACCAATTCGGCCATCTCGACGCCGAACGAGTCCAAACGCTGGCTCGGAATCGATACGGAAATGCCCTTTCCATCAAGCCCTCGATTCAGGCGGCGCAAGATCTCTTCGATTTGGCTATGGTCGGTCGAAGAAAGCGACGTAAGGCTCACTTCGTCATAGCCCGTTTCGGCGAGGCCGCGCTGTACAGCGGAAACAATGTTATCGGCGGAACGCTCGCGCACGGGGCGATACATCATGCCCGCCTGGCAGAAACGGCACCCGCGCGTGCAACCACGCAGAATTTCGACGTTCAGGCGATCGTGCACGAGTTCGGCAAACGGCACCACAGTGGGCTCCCATGCGGGAGAAGTCGCGAAATCTTTCCAAATGCGCTTTACGATATTCGTCGGCACATCATCGAATTTCGGCCGCGCCCACGCGCCCTCCTTTTGCGCCTCGGCTTCATCGAGCACGTCGTACAGAGAAGGCACATAGCAGCCTTCCAAATGAGAGGCGGCGCGCAGGAATTCGGCGCGCGACGCACCTGCCTGCTTCATTTCGCGATGCAAAATAAGCAGTTCAGGAAGGGACTCTTCTCCCTCTCCCAGCAAAAACACGTCAAAAAACGCCGAGAAAGGCTCGGCATTGAACGCGCACGGGCCGCCCGCCACAACGAGCGGATGCGATTCGTCGCGGTTGGCCGCGCGCTGCGGAATGCCACCCAAATCGAGCATCTCGAGCACGTTGGTGGCAACCAGCTCATGCGACAACGTGAAGCCAAGAGCGTCGAACTCATAGAGCGGCGCACAGCTTTCGAGCGAAAACGCGGGCACGCCCTCGCGACGCATAAGATCGATCATGTCGGCGGCGGGAAGATATCCACGCTCGGCATACATGCCATCGACAGCATTCACGACATTGCACAGAATGCGCACCGCCTGGTTCGGCTGCCCGAGCTCATAGGTATCGGGGTAAATCATGCAGAAATGATAGTCGGCATCGTCTTTATACGTGCAACCCCATTCATGGTTCAAATAGCGTGCCGGACGGCTGATGTCGCGCCCCGCGTCGCGCAAAAGCCCCTCAATGCGAGGCCAAAGGTTTTGCATATGAGATCCCTCATGTCGAAGAAACGAAGACGGGTACAGAAAGCATGCGCGCCCGCCCTAGAAAGCGAACGCGCACATCGTTATTCGGAATCGCGCGCAGAAGACTCCACGGCGTCAGCGGCGGCACCCGCGCGGGCTGCTCCGACCGATGCCGCCTGCGCAGCAGACGCCGCGGCATTCGCAACGGCGCGCATAGCACCCGCGGCCACGCCAGGTGCTTGAGCGACGGCGGCGCGAACGCGGCCCGCGGCAGCATCTTTCGCCTGAAGCCCAAGCGATGCGACAAAGCCCTTCGCCGCACGACCAGCCGCCGTTTCATCCGCCGCTCGCGATGCGGCCTCCCGCGCCTCATCGACCACGGCGCCGACGCCGGCCATGTTGCCGCCATGCTCGAAGTACTCGGCTGCAGCCATGCCCATGGCCCACGTGCCAGCGTAGCCAACACCAGCCTTCACAGCCCAACCAACCGCAGGAACAAGGCCTGCCACCTGACGCGCAACCGTGCGGCATGCAAGGCCGCCGCCCACCACGGCGGCAAGCTCTTTCACGCGCTCGGCCGAAAGCGGTTGTCCATACGCCGCAGCGATTTGGATAACCATTTTCGTCTGATTGAGCGTCATAATGGGGAAATCGGCTCCAGGAACGAATATCACAAGACCGATGCCAGCATTCTGAAACGCCGTAGCTCGCACCGCTTCCATGGAAAGAGGCTTGCGAACGAACTCGAACGCCTGGGCGAACGCGAGGCGCTTCTCACGAAACGCGGCAACCACCCACTCGCCCATCTTCGTACGAAGTTGTTCGTCGTAAGCGGCGCACATCGGCAACGGCTCAAGCGAGAACGGGTCTTCGGGGTCGACCTCGCGACCCGAAATCGCGCCTTCCTTCGTAACAACGAGCGGCTCATGGAGCGTGACCACGCCGTCGATTTCAGGATCGGGAGCAATCACATCAGCCGCATCGATGGGGTATCCCGCCGCTTCGGCAGCGCCATTCACGCATTCAGGAAGCGTCGTGACAACCATGACGGGAATGCCCTCGCCACGAAGGCGGGAAGCGATTTCGCCAATCTCGGGAGTGAATCCGGCCGCAATAACCGCCATGTCGCTGCGGGCATCAAAAGCAACGCGCGCATCTTGGAAATAGTTCACCGAAACGCGCGCCTGCGGGCTTGCGCTCGCAAAATTCGAACGCACAAACGCCGTAAGGTCGGCGGGCGCGGTGTCGTCGAGCAAAACAGACACGCACAAAGGCACCGAGCGAGCCGCCTCGACATCGGTGGCCTCTTGCAAAACGGCCATCACGTCAATGGGCATCTTGGGCATTTTCGGCATATCAATTGCCTCCTCGCATTTCGGCCACGGGCCGCATAGTTCACATTTCAAACCATTATAGCGGCAGCACGGCGCAAGAAAAGGAAACCCACAACAAGCCGCAAGGCGTTGCCCCGGCGTTGACCGCCTGTTGGCCGCACGCTTCCGCAGACCTATCCCTTATGAGCATACACGCTGCCAATAAGCCCGAGCAGCGCGAAGTTCACCATCATGAACGACGAACCATAGCTCATAAACGGCAGAGGAATGCCCGTGATGGGCATAAGGCCAATGTCCATGCCGATATTCTCGAGAATTTGGAACAGCCACATACCCACGATGCCCATAACAATAAGCGTTCCGAACAAATCGCTCGACTCGCGCGCGATGCGAATAGCCAGCAGAATAAGCGCCAAATACAGCACAAGCAGCACCATGGCTCCCATGAAGCCGAACTGCTCAGCAAGCACGCAGAAAATGAAGTCGGTCGCCGATTCAGGAACGAAGCCCAAGCTCGACTGAGAGCCGTTAAGCAAGCCCTTTCCGAAAAGACCGCCCGAGCCAATGGCAATCATGGCCTGGTTAAGGTTGAAGCCCGTGCCCGTCACGTCGGCGCTCGGATCCAAGAACACGAGCAGGCGGTTACGCTGGTATTGTTTCAGCAGAACATAATCGCCCGTCGCGTTCTTCAGCACCTCGTCAACAGCGAACACCGCCACAATGAGCCCCACAAATACGCCGAGCAATATGAGCAGGTACTTCCAGCGCGCACCACCCATAACGAGCGTCACGGCGCCAATGACCAAATACACCAAACCCGTGCCCAAGTCAGGCTGTGTCATGATGCACAAAAACGGAATCGCGATATAGGCGAGCGCTTTGACGAACTCCCGCGGATCATCAAGCCTGCCGCCGAACTTCGCCATAACAGCCGCATCGAGCAGAATCACCGTGATTTTCGCGAATTCGCCCGGCTGCAGCTGAATGCCGATTTTTACCCAGCTTTGCGCGCCTTTGCTCTCGACGCCGATTACAGGCAAATGAGGCGACAGAATGAGCACCACGTTCACGATGAGCAACAGCGTCGTGTAGTTCGCCAATCGGCGATAATCAAAGGAATAGCAAATGAGCATTGCGACAACGCCCATTGCCACGCCCATAAGCTGACGCGAGAACGAATAGTTGTCGTTCGTCTGAATCGCCGACCAAACCACGAGCAGGCCGTAGCCCAGAAGCGCCGCAACCACGAGCACCAAAGGAACGGGGATAGCGTCAATGGCGCGCTTCGGTCGACCAGAGCCGCCCAGCGGCGACGAGCTGACGTATTGCCCCTTCGGCGTGCGCACGCGGTCAATTTCGTTGAAACCAGCCATTTAGTCCACCCGTCCAGCGCCCGTTCCGGCGTATTCGATAATCTCGGTCACTTCTTCGATAACGGCGGGATCGCCCGAAATCGTGCCCTCGCCAAGCTTGATACAGCCATCCATGACGGCCGCGGCAATAGGCGCCGCAGCGTCGGCACCGGCGCCGCCTTCAGTAATAACGCAGGTCACAACATATTTAGGGTTGTCATAAGGCGCATACATCGCAAACCACGCATAGCCGTCGTGGTCGGCCCATTCGCCCGTACCCGTTTTACAAGCGCATTGGTAATCGTATTGCTTGAGCATAGCGGGAAGGCCGCCGTCTTCTTCGGCCACGCCGCGAAGCGCGTCACGCATAACCTCAAGATGCGCCTTCTCAACATCGGGCATCGTGCCCTTCTTCGGCTCGCGCGAGACCACCGTCTCGCCCGAAGAATTGCGCACTTCCTTCAGCAGATTCGGCACCGGAAGCGTGCCTGTGGCGATGCCTGCATAGCCCACAGCCATCTGCAAAGGCGTCACAAGCACGTTGCCCTGGCCAATGACCATGTTGGTCATGTCGCCCGGCTGCCACTGGCCTTCTTCAGGCGCATTGCGGAAATATTCCTTCTTCCATTCGGGCGTCGGAATAACGCCCTGCGCTTCGTCGGGAAGCTCAATACCCGTTTTCGAACCTAGACCGAATTCCTTGATGTAGTTCTGCATGGCATCGTCGCCGATTTTGGAACTCGCGTCGTAGAAGTTCTTCGCGATTTCATAGAACACGACGTCGCACGACACCACAATGCCGTGTCGTAGGTCGATCGCGCCATGACCCGTCGTAAGCCAGCATTTCTGGGCATACGCTTCGCCAAAGCCCGTCCACGTGCCCGAGCAATTCCAGGAAGTCGAAGAGCTCGCGAACCCATAATTGAGCGCAGCAAGGCCGGTGAACGCCTTAAACGTCGACGCGGCCGGATACTGGCCGGCAATGCAACGGTTCATAAGCGGCGCATATGAACTATCGGAGTTGTTGTAGCGATCCCAATTCTCTTGAGACACGCCCCCGACGAAATTCGTCGGATCGAACGTGGGGAAATTCGCCATGCAAATCACGTTGCCCGTATCGACTTCCATAGCCACAACGGCGCCAGCCGTACCCGTGCCGCCGCCAATAACGCCATTGGGAGCGATGAGTTCTTTGAGCTTCTGCTCGGCAATCGACTGCACGCGCGCAGAAATGGTGAGGTAAACATCGTTGCCTTGGCTGGCCGGCGTTTCGCTCTTCACTTCATGCACCACGCCATCGGCGTCGGTCACGACGACGCGTTCGCCGTGTGCGCCGGAGAGATACCCGTCATACACCGACTCGACGCCAGATTGACCGACTTCATCGCCACTTTCATAATCCATGCCGGCGGGCGGGTTTTTCAAAACGCTGTCGGAAACCGTGCCGACATAGCCCAGCACCTGGCTCGCAAGAGCTTTATACGGATATACGCGATGTGTACGCTCCTGCACGTCAACGCCCGGGAAGGCATCGGGGTGCTCGGCGATAAAGGCCACGTCGCGGCTTCGCGGAGCCGACGACACCTCGCGCTGCGCCTGCGCGCCGCCCGACGTGTCCTTGATGCGCTGGCGCACAACGGCATAAGGCAAGCCAAGCAAAGCGGAAAGGCGCAAAAGCGTTGTGCGATCGTCGGCAACATCGGCGTCGGCCAACACGGCGGGGCGTGTTTTGTTGTCGACCATCACGATGCCTTCGGTATCGAAAATGCGGCCGCGCGCAGCAGGCGTCTTGATGGTGGTGTACTGATTTTCGTTGGCGGCATCGACGTACTGCTCGCTCGAAAGCACCTGCATGCTCCACAGCTTCGCCGTAAGGCTGCCGAACACGGCGGCAATAAGCACGCCAATGGCCATGAAACGCGACTTCAAACGCTCGCGAACTCCGCTGGTCGCAGCACCCATGGGAGAACTCGTGCCAACCGACGAAGAGCCAGAACGCGTCTGGAATGGCGTAGCCGAGCCAATGGATGTCACCGACTTCGGCACCGAGCTGCCCGGCTTAATGCTCCGAGCCCTGAAAAATACGAAAAGCGCCACGCCTGCAACGACGATAACGACAAGCGCGGCCATGATAGCGTAAACCATGCAACACCCTTAGCGAAGACGAACGGTCGAGGAAGTGGGAGCCTTATGGGACGGCGCCGCTGCCGCAAACATATGGGTCATGATAGGCAGCACGATGAGCGCCATCGCGCAGTCGTAAAGCGCGCACGGAAGCGCGCGCTGGCCGATTGCCTCGATGAAGGAAACATCGATAGCCGAAGCGTAGAAGCCGGCATAGAGCACTTCGACCAGAAGGAAGCAACCCATGGAAATGGCGAACGACGCGCCCAGGGTGTCGTTGCCGAAAAAGCCCGCCGCGCGGCTCGTGAGAAACGCGGAAAGCGTATAGAGCCCCGCGCACAAGCCCACCGTCGACGTACCCATGAGGTCGACGAAAAGCCCCGCGATAAACGCCATGACGAACACCGAATCGCGTCGCAGCAGCATAGCGGAAATGCCCACGTACACGAGAACGAAATCGGGCATGGATCCCATAATGACGAGGTTGGGCGCAAGCACGATTTGCAGCACGACAGCTGCCACGGCGCCCACGACGAGAAGCACCGATTCACGCATGCTTACGCACCGCCTTCAGTGGAGCTCGCGTCGGACGAAGAATCGCTCGTGGAGGAAAGGTCGCCCTCCGAACCCATATTCATAACGACGGTGAGCTCCTCGAGCGGATCGGCGGAGCTATACGGTTCGACCACGATGGTGCGATCAGACGTGCCCGCTGCATTAATGACGTTCACGACCGTGCCAAGCGCCACGCCGCGGAAATACGAGCCGCCAAGGCCCGAGGTGATAACGGTATCGCCCACGTTCACCTCGACCGATGTATCGAGGTCCTCCAAATACAAAAGACCGGCGATTGAGCCGCGCACCACGCCTTCGGCGCGATTCGACTGCAGCACAACCGAAACGCCCGACTGCGGGTCGGAAATCAGGCGAACGCGGCACGTGAGCGGCGAGACCTCAATAACCTGGCCCACCAGGCCGCTGCCGCCAATAACGGGCAAACCGCATTCAACGCCCGAAGCCGATCCCACGTTGAGGGTAACAACGCGATTCCACGCATCGGCCCCTTTGCCAATCACGCGGCCCGTCACACCCGAGAAATCGTACTTGTCGGATAAATCGAGCAGACCCTGCAGCCGCTGGGCCTCACCGCGATATTCCTCAAGCTCGGCAAGCTGCGCTTTAAGCTGAGCGTTTTCATCGCGAAGCTGCGCATACGAAGCATCGGAAGCCGTGGCATTCTGAACCGTCTCGCTCGCCGCATCTTCGGCATATGCCACGCCCACGCCCACGAACTGCAAGGGCGAAGTGACCATGCCTACCCCCGCCTGCACGCTGTGCACGGGACCAGATGACGTTTCGTTGGAATACACGCTCGACATAACCGCAGAAGCAATAAGCAGCACCGCGAGCAGAGCCGCACCCCCGATTGACTTCGAGGAGTCATTGAGCATTTGTTGTTTTCGGGCCATAGAAGTGTATAAACTCGCTTCCTTGTATAAAACGATGCGCCGAGCCTGTTGCAGCCCGGCGCAAAGTGAATCCTATTTCTTGCGCCGCCGTGCGCGGACGCGAATTATTTCGAGCGCATCAGCGTTTGTTTGAGCGCCGTGGGAGTCTCAAGAACCTTCAAGCAACCCATGGCGACATTGGTAAGCGCCGTTTCGCTCGTCCAAACGGGAATCTCGAGACGAGACGTGAGGTAGCGATCGAGGCCAGAAAGCAAGCCGCCGCCGCCCGTGAGCAAAATGCCATTCGAGATAATATCGCTCGCGAGGTCGGGGTTGGTTTTCTTGAACGTTTCCTTGATGTGCACAACCATTTCTTCAATGGGGGGCTGAAGCGCCGCGCGAACGTCTTCCGACTGAATGGTGACTTCGCGGGGCTGCTCGGTAACGACGTCCTGGCCAGAAATGATCATATCTTTCTCACGGCCATCTTCAAAAGGAAGAATGGAACCGATCTTGATTTTGATGATTTCTGCCGTGCGCTCGCCCACTTTGATGCCGAGCAGGTCGCGCAGATACATGGCGATTGCCTCGTCCATCTTATTGCCAGCCAAGCGAAGCGACGAAGACGTCACGATGCCGCCGAGAGAGATAACGGCGACCTCGGTGGTGCCACCGCCGATATCGACCACCATAGAACCGGTAGGTTCGGTAACGGGCAAATCGGCGCCCATTGCAGCAGCCATGGGTTCCTCGATGAGATACGCCTGGCGAGCGCCCGACTGAATTGCGGCCTCGAACACGGCGCGCTTCTCGACCGAAGTGGCGCCGCATGGAATGCAAATAACGATGCGGGGCTTTGCCTGCCACGGATAGCGGCGCTCGATAGCCTTGTTAATGAAGGCCGACAGCATTGCCTCGGTCACATCGTAATCGGCGATAACGCCGTCGCGCAGCGGATGCTCCGCCGAAAACGCGTCGGGCGTATGGTTGATCATTTGTTTGGCTTCGTGGCCCACAGCGAGCACGCGATGCGTGCTACGTTCAATGGCGACGACGCTGGGCTCGTTGAGCACAACGCCCTCGCCGGTAATAGCGACAAGCGTATTCGCCGTGCCCAGGTCGATAGCCAAATCGACCGAGGAAGCGCCGCCGAAGCCGCCGCTAAACCTGCTGAAGAAGTCCATAAACGACATAGAGAGTGTCCTTTTCCGCTTCGTTTTCTCTACGTGTGATAAGCGCGCCGACAAAATCGGGCATCGCGAATATACCAGCTTGGTATTTTATCACGCGAACGAGCGGCACTCGCTATGGTATGAAGATGCACATAATTCGATGATTTAGGACACCCAATAGTTGATTTGTAAGTTCATCCGAACACTTTGGTTTCGTTCTCGAACTCAGCCGGACATGTCCGGCTGAGTTCGAGA
>CAKUIK010000017.1 GCA_934661005.1 uncultured Slackia sp. | reverse complement strand
CGGACAACGACGGGGACGCTATGCACGAGGTCGGTCGACGGCGAAATCACGATGCGCGACGCGCAAGGTCGAGCGTCGGAGGATGCACGGTGCACGCGCGGGCGCCAATGGAATCGCGATGCACGACGCACGACGTCGGCGTCGACGTCGCTAACCGACCCTACAATATCCGATAAACCGCACCCTTCCACGCCGAGGCACCATGCACGAACCTTCTTCTACCAATCCACAGGAACAATCGCAAGAACGCCCGCAAGAGCAGCCGCGGGGACTCTCGAAGGAGTGCTCACAGGAACAACCGCAGAATCACTCGCAAAAACGTCCACAAGAACAATTGCGGGAGCACTCGAAGGAGCAATCACACGAGCGCACGAGAGAGCGCTCGAAGGAACGCTCGCAAGAGCATATACAGGAACAACCACGGAAACACTCGCAAGAGCGCTCGCAGGAACAATTGCAGAAGCACCCTCAAGAGAGCTATATATGGAACCACTGCGCCGCGAACTGCGGCGGGCGGTGCGCCTTGCGCTTCGACATCGAAGATGGCCAGGTCGCGCGCGTAGGTTCCTGCGCCGCCGAGACGCCTGACGGCACTCCCCTGCCGCAGGCGTGCGTGCGCGGCCGCCGCATGCTCGCCTGGGCCGAAAGCCCGCAGCGCCTGAAGTGGCCACTCAAGCGCACGGGCCCACGCGGCTCGGGCCTCTACGAGCGCATTTCGTGGGACGAGGCAATCGATATCGCATCGAGCAAGCTGCGCGATGCCATCGACCGCTTCGGCAACGACGCCGTCTTCATCGCCTACGGCACGAACGCGAACTGCACCACGGCCCGCCCGTTCAACAGGCTCATGAATTGCCTGGGCGGCTACCTGTCGCGCTACAACGACTATTCATGTGCGCAGGCGACGTGGGCCGCGAAATACTGCTTCGGGATGAAGCCCGACGACGGCAGCTCATTTGAGCAGGCGTTTTCGGCCGACCTTGTGATCGCCTTCGGCGCGAACCCCGTTGTCGTCAACGACGGCGGCGCGAACATCGGCGCACAGTGGCGCCGCCTGGCGAAGCAAGAGGGCACGCGCATCATCGTCATTGATCCGCGCAAGACCGAATCGGTGATGGGCAACGCCGAATGGCTGCCCATCACACCGGGAACCGACGTGGCGCTTGTGGCGGCAATTGCGTGGGAGCTTATCCAGAAGAATGCCGTTGACCTGGACTTTCTGCATGCATACTGCATTGGCTTCGACGAGGCGACCATGCCGGAAGCTTTCCGCGGCAAGCATATGTCGTATCACGACTACGTGACGGGCGAAGGCTATGACCGCACCCCGAAAACGCCCGAATGGGCCGAAGGCATTTGCGGCATTGCGGCGAGCGACATTCGTTCGCTCGCGCGCAGCATCGCGGGCGCCCGACGCCTGCACGTGCTGTCGGGCTGGGGTCCGCAACGACGCAGCAACGGCGAATGGAGCGCCTGGGCGGCCATGGCGCTGCCGTGCCTCGTCGGCCACATCGGGCTCGAAGGCACATCGAACGGCCTGTACCCCTGGCACCACCGCGTGCTTTCGAGCTCGCTTCCCGCAGGTCAAAACCCCGTTGCGGCGAGCATCCCCGTGTTCGAGACCATCCACGCCATTGAGCATGGCGAAGAAATGACCGCCGAAAACAGCGGCGTTCGCGGCGCGGCGCGCCTTGAACACGGAATCAAATACCTCATCAATTACGCGGGCAATAGCCTTACCAACCAGCATTCAGACGTGCACCATTCCCACGAAGTGCTCGCCGACGAGGAAAAATGCGAGTTCATTTTGGGCATCGACACCGTGATGTGCGATTCGCTGAAATACTCCGACGTCATATTCCCCGACCTACTGCGCATCGAGCAGCTATCGCAAACCTCGGGCGGCGCCGATTGGGGCCATATCGTCACAGGCAGGCCTGTGCCCACGCATCGCGACGAGCAGAAAAGCGCCTACGAGATGGCGCGCCTCATGGCCGCGCAGCTTGGCGTCGAGCAGGAATTCACGCTGGGCCGCACCGAGAGCGAATGGATTCGCTCCCTCTACGACGAAGCGCGCAAAAATCAGCCCGAACTCGACCTTCCCGAATACGAAGAAGCCGAGCGAGCCGGCATCGTGAACGTGTGGCGCGGACCCCACATCGCGCTTAAGGCTTTCCGTGAATCGCCCAACGAACACCCGCTCGCAACCGCATCGGGCAAAATCGAGCTTTTCAGCGAGACGATCCTGCGCGATACGGCCAGCTGGGAGCTGCGCGAAGGCGACACGCTCGCATGCCTTTCGACCCTCGCCCCCATTCCCGCCTACATTCCCGAATGGACAGAAGCGGGCATTCCCAACGCCGAAATGCCGCTGCGGCTCACGGGCTTTCACGATCGGGCACGCATTCATTCGAGCTGGGGCTTCGACGAGAAGCTGAAATCGATGTTTCCCCAGGTGGCATGGATGAACGAGCGCGATGCGACCAAATGCGGCATCGCCGATGGGGACGAAGTACTCGTGAAAAATGACCAGGGCGAGCTATGCCTGCCCGTGAAGCTCACGAGCGATATCGTTGAGGGGACCGTGGCGATTTCGCAAGGCGCCTGGTACGATGCACGACGCGTTGACGGGCGCGAGGTCGACTTCGGCGGCTACATCAACACGCTTGCCGTGTATCGCTCCTCGCCGCTCGCCAAAGGCAACCCGCAGCACACCAACATCTGTCGCGTAACGAAGTTCGAGACGAAGTAACGCATTTCAAGATCAAATAAGAAGGCAAGGAATCGCGCGACCAGCGCAAACCGTCCACATCGCGCAAAACGAGTCAGTTCCTTCTTTTATCCAAAGGAACGTTTCCCGTAATGCCCGAAGCGGGCAAGCAATCAGAGCGCGCATCTATCGCGCTCCATGCGAGCCGTCACCTACGCGCACAGAAGGGCTTCGACGATTTTTCGCTCAACATCCAAGCCAAAGCCGTCGACGGAAAGCTCGCGGCGTCCCGTGGTGCCATCGACGCTGCCGCGCTCGACGATGAAGCGGTAGAAGTCATCCATATGCTTGAAGCCGGGCAGAAGCGAGCGGCCTGTGCATTTATCCATGGCACGCACGATTCCATAGGCGCCCCAGTTCGAAACTGTGGCAATGACCAGGCAATTCACGCGTACCGCGCACGGTTCGAGCGTCAAACGCTGCTCAATGGCGCCAGCGACGTTGCCCATGCCGATCTCGTTTCCGCCATCGCCCACGCCCACCGTGGGAATGCCGCGCGCAGCCGCCTGAATCACGAGCTCGTCAACCGGCGAGGTGCGCGGCGTAATATCGATGCCGCGCATGTTGCAGTACCGCCCGCGCGAATTGCGCCCGCACCGCTCGATTGACACGATGCCTACGGGCGCCAACGTGTCGAGCAGCATTCCCATAAACGTCGCATCGCAGCTCGGCGACACCTCGCATGTTTTCACTCCGAGCTCGGAAAAATATGCGCACGTGGAACGCTCCGAGACGACGATTGGCGAAAAGCCCAGCTCAATGAGTGCTTTCGCCACCACATACGTACCCGTGGGACCGTCGGTCTCGGGAGAGCCGCCCACATCGAAGCCCGTGAGCAGCGCCACCGTGCCGCGCGGCCACGACACGATTTCTCGCGCCGCCGCGGCGCAGTAGTCGCACGGAAGCTCCGGCACAAGGCGCGTCATGCCGCGCGCCGAATGCTGCAGAATGATATCTTCAATCGTTTGCATAAGCCTAACCTACAAAAACCTAAGAAACTCGCCACAAGCCGCACGGGCCCGGGAGAAACGGCCCTAACGCCGTCGCCTTCATCAGCCGCAACTCGAACGCGCGCCAATAGCGCAGCTGCGCCCCGCCGCACGCGTCCAGCGCGTCACTGCGCACCGCCGCATGCGTCCAGCGTGTTGCGCCCACGGGCACAACGCCAAAAGCAAGCCAGCGACGTCGCATCGCAGGCATCCATGCGCCTACACGGGCTCCATGTGCCCTCGCGGACCGGCGCTTTCCTAAACCGCCGTGGCCTCGGTGAATTCGCGATTCACTTCAGCACGCAACGCTTCAGCCACTTCAGGCGAGCCGCCGCCGAAAGGCTTGCCTTCGAATTCCTCCGCGAACAGGCACAAATTCGACGAACTCGTCACGATCATCTCCTGCGCGCCGCGCAGCGTGTCCAAATCGAACGCCTCTTCATGCACGCCAATGCCGAGGCGCTTGGCCGCCGCGATAAGGTGTTTGCGCGCTATACCCGGCAAAATGAGCTCGTCAAGCGGCGCGGTCCACAGCTCATCGCCCAGAATCATCGACACGTTGCTGTGCGCGCATTCCGTCACGCGATTGCCCATGTCTTTGCGGTAATACACCGTTTCAAACACGCCTTCGCGCTTAGCTGCCTGCGAGCTCATCACAGCGGGAAGCAGGTTCAGCGTTTTAATGTTGCAGTGATAGAAACGCGTGTCGGGCTCGCTGCGCAGTTTGATGCGCTTCGTGCCGTCGGGCATGGTTTGCGGCGTAATGGTGACCCACAAATTGCCCGGCCCTTCCACGTAATCGTGTTTGCGGGGCGCAGTGCCACGCGTGCACTGGTAATAGACGAAGTGCTCGGGCGCCTCGACCTTTTTCACCAGGTCGCGAAGCAAATCGGCAAGCTTCTCGCGCGGCATGGGAATCTCGATGCCCGCGAGTCGCGCGCTGTTGTAGAAGCGGTCGAGGTGGTCGTCGAGCGCGAAAATATGGTAGTTGCGCGCGGGGCCCGCATCGTAAACGCCGTCGCCGAACCAGCATACGCGGTCGTTCATGGGGATGGTCATTTCCTCGATTGGGCCGAATGCGCCGTTGTAGTAGCCGAGGTTTTCCATAATCGGGCATTTCCTTTCGAATAATTTCGCAATATGGGAACAAAAAAGGAGGGAGCATGCGCACCCCCTCCCAGAGAGCCGGTCGCCGTCTTGCAACCGGCTCTGTTGCGGGGAGATACCGCCGACAAATTACTTCTCGTCGTATTGCGGAATCTCGGTGTCGTCAACCTCGTCGAGGTTGCCTTCGTAGACGTAGTGCTTGGTCTCTCGGGCGATGATGGCGGAAAGGCCGAGCACCGCGATGCAGTTCGGGATCGCCATGAGCGCGTTCATCACGTCGGCGAAGTTCCACACCACCGAGCTCAGGTTCGAAACCGCGGCGCTGCCGGTCGCGTCGCCGACCATCATGCAGCCCCAGAACACGAACAGCAAAAACACGATGTAGTACGGCAGCACGGCCTTCTTGCCGAGCAGGTAGCTGATGGCGCGGTTGCCGTACTGGCTCCAACCGAGGATGGTGGAGTAGGTGAAGGTCAGCAGGCCGACGAGCAGCACCAACGGACCGAACACGGGAATCTTCTCGAAGGCGGCGGTGGCAAGGCCCGCGCCCGACGAGATGGTGCCGTCGGCAATAGCGGTGGAAAGCTCAGGGTTGGCGAGCAGCGTGGTCATGAGCATGAGGCCCGTGAGCAAGCAGACAACGACGGTATCCCAGAAGGTGCCGGTCATGGAGACGAGCGCCTGGCGGGCCGGGTTCTTCGTGGTGGCGGAAGACGCGACCAGCGGCGCCGAGCCCATGCCCGACTCGTTGGAGAAGATGCCGCGCTTGAAGCCGAACTGCAAAGCGAGCGTGACCGTGGAGCCAACCGCGCCGCCGGCGGCGCCTGCCGGGGTGAAGGCGCCGACGATGATCTGGCGAATCGCCTCACCGAGGAATTGGCCGTTCAGGCCAATGATGATGATGCAGCACACCACGTAGAAGATGGCCATGATGGGGACGAGCTTCTCGCACACGCGGGAGATAGACTTGATGCCGCCCAGAATGACGATGGCCACAAGCGCGACCACCACAATGCCGACGAGCCACTGCGGAATGGCCGCACCGTCGATAAGCGACGTGTTGTACAGCGCGTCGGCGAGCGAGTTCGACTGGGTCGAGGCGCCGATGCCGAACGCGGCCAGCGACGCGAACAGGGCGAACAGCACGGCCAGCGCGCGGCCGAGCCTCTTGTTCTTGAAGCCGCGCTCGAGCGCGTACATCGCGCCGCCGAGCATCTTGCCGGAGTGGTCCTTCACGCGGTACTTCACGCCGATGAACACCTCGGAGTACTTGGTGGCGATGCCCAAAATGCCCGTGATCCACATCCAGAAGATGGCGCCCGGGCCGCCGAACAGCAGGCCCGTGCCCACGCCGACGATGTTGCCCGTGCCGATGGTGGCGGCGAGCGCCGTGGTGAGCGCGCCGAACTGCGTGATGTCGCCGTCGGCGTCGGACGGGTCGTCCTTGGTGACCGAAAGCTTGATGCCGGTGCCGAGCTTGCGCTGGATGAAGCCGGTGCGAATCGTCATGAAGATGTGCGTGCCCAGCAGCAGCAAGATCATGATGGGGCCCCACACGAAGCCGTCGACGGCGTCAATCACGTCGAGCGGGCTTGTGGCGGCGGCCAAGCCCTCGCCCAAACTCGTAAATGGTGTTATGAAAAACGATGTGAGGAAGTCTTCCATAGCATTGCCTTTCCCTCGGGAAAGCGTGCGCATTGGAGAGGCATAAGGGGGAATCTCTCCAATGCGAGCGCTTTCTTCTTCCTGCGACGGAAAGAATGCTACGGGTACTCTTTTTCAGGCGCGTTTCAAGTGGCGTAACAGCGTGTGTCGCGAAGTTAAAGGGATGTTACGCGCCCGCACACGAGCATGCGCGTCAATAAAAACGAGCCGCCCCGTCTTTCTCGCATGAGGAAAACGAGGGCGGCTCGGAATCAGCCTTTATACAACTCGCGCGGCAGGAAGACCAGAAGGCGCGGCATTTACGCCAAACCGAAACTCACTCGCAGCAAAATGGGCCGGCATAGCATGCCAGCCCATCTGTCTAACGACGGCGATAACGAGTGCGACGCACCGCGAGAACTACACACAGCAACGACGCAAGGCCGAGCGCCGCGGCGGGCACAATGGGTGCGCGATCAATCGTAGCGGCTATCAATCCAGCACTGTCTGCGCTATTGGCAGAAGCGCTGGCCTTCTTCGCAGCCGAATCCGCATCAGCGCCTCCATCGCCTGAGGTGGCACCGTCACGCACGTCGTCCTCTTCGCCAGAACCGTCTCCAAAATTTCCAGGGTCGCCAGGGTTGCCGGGATCGCTCGGCTTACCAGGCTGGGACGGCTCGCCAGGGCCGGGATTATCGGGGTCCGGCTTCGGCCCCGGTTCGTCGGGGTCTGGATTATCCGGATCAGGCTTGCCTGGGTCAGGATTGACGGGACCTGGGTTGTCGGGGTCCGGGTCGGGCTTCGGACTCGGGTTGTCGGGGTCTGGATTATCCGGATCAGGCCTGCCTGGGTCGGGGTTGTCGGGGTCCGGCTTCGGCCCCGGGTTGTCGGGATCTGGGTTATCCGGGTCGGGTTTGCCCGGATCCGGAGCATCTGGATCAGGCTTATCGGGGTCGGGCTTTGGTTCCGGATTATCGGGGCCGGACTTCTTTTCCACGGTAAGCGTACCCGGCTTCACGGTTGCGGCAAAATTCGGATTCGCAACGCTGGCGCCAATGGCGTACTCGCCTGCAGGAGAATCCTCAGTCGCCTCACAAGAATATGCCACCTCAACGCCTTCTGTGCTGGCTCGGCTTACGAGGCTCGATGTGAACGCGGGGTTCGCTTCGCCCTCCATGCGCTGAGCGTCGTCCACCGCCACAAGCAGCTGGGCGGGCGCAATCGCAACTGCGAGCTCAACAGATTCGGCTGCAAGGTAGTTGCGCGATTCGGGCGCGCTGGCAACCACACGCGCCACGCCCGCGGCGTTGATGGTCGCATAGCGCCCCCGAAGCGCAATCGGACTTGCAGATTCGTCTTCGGGTTGCGCGATTTCAAACGCCACCGGCGTTTTCGCCACGTTGTCGAACGCAATGCCCACGTCGCCGTAAACAGCCGAGTAGGAAGTCGTCCCCGTGATAGCCTGCGGCGCCTTCGCGATTTCGAACGGCTCCTCGGCCGCACCCTCCATATTCGGGTTTGTCGCCTGCGCCACCACCGAATAGCTGCCGCTATCGACAGGCGCTTGCGACGTGGGGCCATACGCAGTGGCACCCCGGCCGCGATACATCACGGAATAATCGCCCGATTCGACACCCGCGACATCGCACGTCGCCTTGACGCTTGCCGCATGCTCGCTCGCGTCGTATACCGAATCGTGCACCTCAATCGCGAATGCCACAGGGGCCTTCGCGATTTCGAACGTTGCCGACGCCGCACCGATATAGCCATTGTGGTCCAATGTCGCAACCACGCGATACGTGCCAGCCTCGGTGGGAGCAGCGGCGCTGGAATAACGCGTCGATCCAATTCCCCAATATCGATACGACACGAAAGCCGCCTCGCCATCGGGCACGCCCGTCAAGGTCGGGTTTTGGCTCGCGCCTGTGTACACGAAATCGCCCGTCTCAAACGCAAGATCCGCAGCCTTTGACTTCACGACCAGCGTGAAATGGGCGTTTCGCTCATCGCCGGACCCATCGGTGCACGTCACATCGAAATCGAATGTGCCGGCCTCCTCGGGGATTCCCACAATGCGCACGACCAGCTCTCCGTTGGCCTCGCCGCTCGCGACAAGGCTCAAGCCCCTGGGAAGCTCGCTGCCATCGGCAACCTCGTAGCCATACGGCACACTGCCGCCCGACGCCGAAGGCACAACCGCGCTGTAGGCATCATGTGCCACAGCCGACTCCAAAACGCCGCCGTTAAACGCAAAGTTATTGTCGTTGACCACCGAAATCGTCGCGCGCTCGGTGTCTACCGAAGTCGTGGTTCCCAAATACTCCTGCGTGATGCGACAGAAATACGCACCTGCGTCAGCCATGCCGATCGAAGCGATGCCCAACGTGGGGTTCGTCTCGCCCGCAAGCAGCTCATCTTCGCCTTGGCCGTTCGCCGCACGATACCATTGGTACCCTATCCCGTAATGCGCGGCAGGCTCTTCCCCGCAGAACAGGGCCACATGCCCGCGCACGCTTTCTGCAGCATCGGCCGCAACAGCCAGCGTCGCATCGTCGCCCAGGCCGACAGAAACGCTTTGCGGCTGGGCGAGCACAACGGGCGCGCCGGCGGCAGCGAATGCAAACGCCAACGATTGCGATTCGGCGATATCGCTCAACGTTACCGCGTAGCTACCGCCCGCGTAGTCGGAGATGTCAAGCTCGACCGGCTCGGCAAGCCCCGACGACGCCCCAGACGCCTCGCCCGCATCACTCGAAAGCGTAACGCCTTCCAGATAGCAACCTTCGTTCGGCGTCGCCTCAAACGTCGCGCTGGCTCCCGGCTTCACGCTGACCGACTCGGGCGCAACCGTGCCGTTTTCCGCCGAAGCTGTAACCTCGCATGCGGGGGTTTCGGCAAAGCGAGCCTCGATCGCCATATCGCCTTCAGGAGTAAACGTCCAGTTCGCATCGGTGGAAAGCGGCTTGGCGTCTTTCGGCGTGCTCTCGCCGTATTCATACCAGCCATCGAATGCGTAGCCGTCGTCGGGCACAGCGCAAAGCGTGCACGACGCGCCATTTTCGACCGTCTTCTTAACCACGCATCCGTATTCGCTATCAGGAAGCGAGCCTTCGATATGGCCGCCCACGCGCGAATCGACGGCGACAATGTCGAACGCCTCACGCTCGTAATAGGCGGTAAACGTGCGGTTGCCCCACACCGGACGCGCCGTTACCGGCGAAAACGCCACCGGCATGCCGTTCTCGTCAGCCCAATATTTGAACTTCCAACCCGGAAGCGGAATGGTCACGAGCGTGGACACCGGAACGCTCGTCGTGCCCGTACCAGGAATGACCGTGCTTATGAGGGCGGCCTCTGCCGGGTAGGTATTCGTCTGCGCATCGTAGCCGTTTTCGTAGAATATGGCCGTGAGCTGCTCTGTTTGCTTCGCCGCGCCCACGTATACCGCGCTATAGCTCACGGTAGTGCCCGCGTCGTTGACCCAATGCGAGAATCGATAGCCCGTCCACGGCATGGCAACCGCCACGAACATGTCGCCCTTATCGTAGAGCCGCTCGGTTTCCAGGCCGCCATGTCCAACCAGCCGCACCATGCCACGGAGCATCGAGCTGCGCTCCACAGTGATCTTCACCTGCTCGTCGGCCTCGAACTGCGCGTAATACGTGATGTCTTGCGATGCCGCGAAACTGAGCGTCGCATTCGTGTCGACGATATGCTCGCCCGCCTCATCGAGGCTCCAGCCGACGAAGCGATAGCCTATGCCCGCGACAGCCTGCAGCGCGACTTGGTCGCCCGAGGCAAACGTGCCGCCGCCGTTCACGCTGCAATTGCGGCTCGTCTTTTTGCCCTTCAACACCACGGCGCCCGAAACAGCGACCTCATAGGGGTCGGCGAACTGCGCCTGCAGCTCTACGGCATTGCCTTCGAGCCCCGAAACCAGATCTTCGTCGATTGCGAGCCAGCAGCGGGCATCGTTCGAGAGATACGTCAGCCTCCCATCGTCGCCCACAAGCTGCCAGCCCACGAATCGCTTGTCGTTAGTCGGCGTCGCATTCAGCTCCACCACTTGGCCGAACGAATAGGTGCCCTCGCCAGACAGCATGCCTACGCCCTCGACATTCGACGACAGGCTCACGCTATAGGAATTGCGCGTGAAACTCGCCTTGTACACCGCATCGCCCGAAACGGTAACCGTGCATTCGGGAAGCTCGCTTATCTCATTGCCGAGCGCGTCTTCCCAATGGTCGAACGTGAAACCGGGTTTGGCTGCTGCGGAAAGCACGGCGCGCTCGCCTTTCGCGTAGGCGCCGAAACCGCTCACGAAGCCCGCCTCGGCGGGCTCGGCGGCAACGCCCAGCGAGCACTCGCCCATCGAGAATGCCGCTTCAAGCGCCATATCGCCGCGCACGGTGAACCGATACGTCGCATCGGCGCTGCAAAACTGCCCGCCGCTGTACCAGCCGAGGAATTTCGCTCCCGCCTTCGGCGTCGCGCTGAGCACGACGACCTGGCCGGCCGCATAGATCCCCGCCCCCGACACGCTTCCCGCGATGTCGTCGACCGAAACGCTTACGGAGCACTGCTTGGGCGCGAACACCGCCCGAAGCTGCGTGTCGCACGAAGGAACGAAACGGTATTCGGGCTCGTCGCTTACCGCGTTGCCCTGCTCATCGGCCCAATATTCAAATGCATAGCCCTCAAATGCATGCGCCGAAAGCGTGGCCGCGCCGCCTGCGGAAACCGTCGTTGCGCCTTCAACCCAACCGGCTGCGTTGCCGTCGGCAAGCGTGCCCGACGCATCGGCCACGGCCGCCGAGGCAGACACCGCATACGAGCGCTCCACGAAACGCGCTTCGTGGATATGGCTGCGCTGCTGGTGCTCGCACGTGAATTCGGCGCTGGCCGATTCCAGCTTTCCATCAAGATCGTACCAACCCACGAATTCATAGCCCAATGCAGCCGTGGCCTTCAGCGATACATCGGTACCGCGTTCGGTCACGATGCGGCTCGCCTGCACCGACCCGCCGCATTCGGGATCGGCCGTGGGCATACACACGATATCGAGGGGCTTGAACGCCGCCACGATCGAGCAGCGATTCGGATTCGGGAACGCCCCCGCCGCGACAACGGTGTATTCGGGCATTACGCTGCGGAACTTGCCATTGACGTACCACCCGTAGAACACGTATCCCGGATACGCCGCGGCCGCAAGATGCAACGTCTCACCGAGCTTGAAAGCATCGGTGGTCGGCGTCACCTTCACGCCGTTGCACGTCACCGTACCGCCCAACCACGAATCGGCGGCAACGACCACATCGGGCTTCGCCGATTCGAACACCGCAGTATACGTGTCGCTTTTCGTCGCGCGCACGACAAGATCGGTTTCGGAAAACTTCACGCCTGCGCTGTTCTTCCAATATTTCAGCTGGAAGCCATCGGCCGGCTTTGCCCGCAGCACCACGGACGTGCCGTAGTCGACCGTCACGGCCGAAGCGCCCGGCGACCCGACGATTTCAACGGTGCCGCGCTTGACCGCGTGGCTTTCGGTTTTCGCCTCAAGAGTGCAGCGGTTCACGTCGAACACCGCGCGAACCGTGGTGTCTTCCTGGGGATAGAACTGCAAATACGACGGGTCGGTGCCCATGAGCACGCCGGTTTCCGCATCGTACCAGCCCTTGAACGCATACCCCTCGCGCATAGACGCCGACAGCTCCACGGAAAGCGTAGCCGGCTCGCCCGCCACGCACCAGCCCGCGCCCTGCACGGTGTATTCGCCCGCGAGTGACTCAAGGGGCTCCACCACCACGGCTATCTTGCACGCCTTGGTGAAACGCGCCTCCACCGTGCAGTCGGCGATGGGAGCGAACGTGTACGACGGCTCGTTCGAGGCAAACGTAGCGGCCTCGGCGGCACCATACGACAGATACCACCCGTCAAACAGATACCCGTCAGCAGCGCTCGCCTCGGCCATTACGCTCTCGCCCTCAGGTACCTCAAGTGCCTCGCCCAGGCCGTTCGCCCGCTCGAGCGCCACCGTGCCGCCCTCGATAGGGCTTGCTTTCGCGCGCACGAGATGGGAATCTTCGCCATCCATCACCGCGGTAAGGGTCGCGTTGCCATCGACGCGGTACTCGCATACCTCTTGGCGGTTGACGACGACGCGCCCCGCCGCATCGGTTTCGCGCCATTCGACGAATTTATAGCTTTTCTCGGCATCGTCGCCCGGCCGCGCATTCGCGCGCACCGTGAACGTGAGGATGTCGCCGTCTTTCGCGCGAACCACGCCGCCCTCGATGGGCATACCGTTGCACAGCACCTCGCCCGCATCGGCAGGCTGCACATTCACGACGATAGTCTTATCTGCTTTGCGGAATTTCGCAACCAAATGGCGATCGGTTTCGGCCACGAACCCGTACGTTTGGGTCCTCGACACCTCAACGCCGTTTTCGAACCAGCCGACGAACGCATAGCCTTCTCCCTCGGTCGCTACTACTGCGGCCTGTTCCCCACGCTTGGGCAACTGCACGTCGGGCGATGCGTTGCAGCCCGTAGAGAAATCGGCCGCGACGCCTTCCACTTCGATCGAGGTGGTTATTTGCACGTCGCTTTCGAACACAGCGACCACATTCACCACTTCAGGCGTTGCGTCGGTCACGGCAATCGAAGTCATGGGCTTCGTCGACCATTCAACGCCGTTCTTCATCCAGCACACGAAGCGCCACCCCGGGTTGGGAATAGCCTGCAGCTCGGCCACCGTGCCTTCATAGTGCACACCGCCGCCGAATACGCTGCCGCCCGCCTGCGGGTTGGCAGCCGCAATGATTTCGATTTTATGGTCGCCATGAGGTCTGTCGGGGTTGTCAGGGTCGTGCGGCTTTTTATGGTCGTCAAAGATATCCTTGATTTTACCGAGGGCCTCTTCGCCGATCGCCGCAAGCTCCTCGATGCTTTCGGCGGCAGCTATTTCAGCGATGGCCGGCACCACAATGGGATCGATCAGCTCGCCCAAGCCATACATCGTGCCAAGCACGCCCGCAAGCGTAAGCGCCGCGATGAGCGCGGCCTGCAACGCCTCGAACGCCTCGTCGCCATCATCGGTTGCTCGGAAATGCGCGATAAACTGCACGTCGCCCGTCACAAGGAACGTGTACGACCCGTCGCTTTCTACGGGCACTTCGTTGCCATGCGAATCGGTGACGCGGTCGAGTACATAGCCCGCGGCGGGAATCGCCACCACGGTGGCACGCGAGCCTATGCCGTACAGCCCGCTGTACAAGAATTGGCCGGCGGGGTTGCCGTCTTCATCGACGCCATCGACGCCGAGCACGACGCTCGCCTGTTCGGCACAGTATTTCGGCGTAACGTCGATAGCGCCTTCGCGCGCATCGGCCGCCTCAACCGCGTACTCGAACGAAAGCGCGTCGCTTACCACGCGCGCGCTATCGCCCGCGCCGACATACCAGCCAAGGAAGTGCGCATTGCTCGCCACGGCGGAAAGTTGCACTGCCTCGCCCGCATCGCGATAGCCCGCAAACGTCGAGGCGTCCACGCGGGCATACGCCTCGGACGCATCGGTTGCCTGCGCAGAATTCACGCGCACCGCGAAATCTTTCAGCGCAAAGCGCGCCTCAAGATGCTCGCTTTGCGCAGGCACGAACTCATACGCCGCGCTTTCGGAAAGCAAATCTCCTGTGGCCTTGTCGTACCAACCAACAAACGAAATGTCATCGTCGAGCATGCCGAGCGCCGAAGCGTCGAGCGCCACGCGCCCGTCTTCGCCAACCTCGAGCGTGCCTGACACGCAGGGCAGCTCAACGCCATCCATAACACTACGGTTCCCCAGGTCAATGACCTGGGAATATTCCACGGAAACGCGCTTGAATTGCGCCGTGTATTGCGGCGACACTTTGACTTTGCCCCCGTTGATGGCTTCGCCTTCCGCAGCAATGGACAACGTCGCACCGCCCTCTATGGGCTTGCCATCGCGCAGCCAGCCCGCGAATTCGTACCCAGCAGCGGGCACGGCCGAAAGCGTCACCTCGCTGCCCTGCACATAGACGCCCGCGCCTTCAACGCGGCCGAGCTCGGGCTGCGCCGAGGCGGCCTGCACGACGACCACCTGCGTCACATCGGGCCCGAACCAGGCGGTCACGGGGTCGAAATCGTTGACGCAATATTCGAAATAAAACTCCTCGGGAATGAATTCGCCGCGATGCATCCAACCAAGAAATTCTCCGCCATTACTGGGAATCGCCTTTATTTTGGCCTTCGAGCCCAAATCGTAGTAACCCGAGCCCTGGGTTTTCCCCCATTCGTCGCCATCGACGCTTTTCGCGACGACATCGAGCCAGCCGCGCTCGACGAATACGCATATGGGCCGATTTTCGCCAGCAACTGCCGTGCATTCGATTTCATCGGTAAAGTAGGTCTTTTCGCCAACCACATCGACCCAGTATTTGGTGCTCAGCTTCGTGTTGTCATAATGGCAAACCACCGTGTAGCTTTTGCCGACATACGTCGTGAACGTGCCGCCATGGTCTACGCCGTTGGCTTGTATCGAAAACGAAACGCCTTGCGGCACCGGGCCGTCAACGCTGTCCATGTGTGCCTCAGGCTCAATCGTCACCGCATCGAGGAACACAGCGACGAGCATCGTGTCGCCTTCGACTTTAAACTCGTAAGCGGCATCTTCCGAAACAATTTCGCCTTTTTGGTTCTTCCAATACGCGAATATCCTGCCCGGCGTCGAGCAGCGAGCCTCGACCTTGCACGTATCGCCCTGGCCAAAGCGCCCCGCGCCTTCGACGGCATCGTTTGGCCCGGCCCCTTCGCTCGCGACGCTGACCGTAAAGCTCTCATTCCCCTTTTCGCGCAAGGCGCTCGGCGAATAGGCGTCGGAGGACACCGATCCGTCATCGTAGCTCACATGAACATACGTGCCGTGCATATCCGGCTCGAACAGATCGCCGTTCGCAGGCGACGAGGCGAAGAACCGACCAAACGCGTAGTTCTGCAGGTCGGTATATTCGTATTCCTTCTCCCCGCTTCCGTAATTGAAAGAAACGCTCATGCCGCGCAGCGAAATGGAATCGCCCACCTCGTATTCCTTGGTCGACGGGTCAGCCTTCACCTTGATAGGCGAAACGCAGCCAGAGACATCAACGGGAAGAGTCCCGTTGCTGCGCTCCCAATCTTGCTTGACCTCGGTCGAATTATACGAATCGAGCGCAGGCGTGCGCACCATCACGCGCATCTGGTATTGGGGGAAGGTGCTGTAGTCGATGAGCACAGCGTGGTCGCACTGGAAATAGACGTAATCGAGATTGGTATGGTAGAACGCACTGCCCCCGAGCGTCTCAACCTTGGAGTAGCTCGGCAGAACGAGGCCGCCGCTCATATCGGACTGAGAGAAGCAGGATTTGCCCACCTCGCGCACCGAGGCGTTCGTCTCAAGCCCCGACAATCGCAAGCTCGAGCAATGCGCAAACGCCATTTCGCCAAGCGATTGGATCTCTTGGTTTTTGCCGAGCTCGGTATCGGTCAGGTTGCTACAACCTTCGTAGGCGCTCTTAGGAATAGCCGTTAAGCCATGCACATTGGCAAGCCCCGTCGAAGAGAGCCCGGCATTCTCGAAGCACGATTCGCCCATCGCCCCGATTGTCGTATCGTTCGTTTTCACCGCTCGAAGAGAAGAGCATCCGTAAAACGCCCGTTTGCCGATTTCTCCCACGTTCGCACCGGATAAATCGACGCTCGAAAGGCGCTTGCAGCCCGCAAATGCCGAATCGCCGATCCTTCCGACCTCAACCCCAGACAGATCGACAGCCTGGAGGCTCGGGCAAGAGCCGAACGAAGAATCGCCGATCGAATCGAGCTTCGTTCCGGCCTCAAACGTAACCGAATTCAAGTATCCAGCGCCTTCGCAAAGCGACTGCGAAATGCTGGTCACGTCCCGATCGACGAAAAGGTCGACGACAGCCCAACTGTTGACGGAATTTCTGGAGGGTTTTTCTTCATCGATGGTCTCGAGCAGCTCGCCTTCGGAATTGCACTCATATATATAGCCGTTGGGCATAAGCTTTGCCCACGAAACGAGGCCTTGCCCCGGAGGAGCTGGGGCTTGCGACGCGTCGGCGGCCGATTCCAATTCCGATTCCGTGCCGCCGGAGACAACCCGCTCCCCAGAGGACGCCCCATCCGATAACGAGGCACTCTCGGACAAGGCGGATTCATCGTTTGCCGCAGACTCGCTCGAATGAGGCAAGGTCGGGGTGACTTGCTCGCCCAGCGGCGCTTGGGCGCCTTCGTCTTTCGAAGCGGCAATCCCCGATTGCGTTTCGTCCACCCCGTCGGCATACGCGGCGTCACGCGAAATGGGCGTGAACGTGACTACGAGCGCAACAGCGAGCACAACACGTAAAAACGCGTCGAAGGCGCCGGCGATCTTATTCATGGGGGCTCCCCTCTTCAGCCGCGTTCGTAAGCGGCGCATGCATGTGAATGAGCTTTCCTTATTGTAAATAAAACGAGCCTCAAGCAGCGGCGTCAACGACAAGGGTTCGATAAAAGCAAGCGAGCGTTCGCACGGCACACCGTCATGCGAACGCTCGCTAAAACACGCATCGTTGCTTCTTTCGAGAATTCCTAAACGAACAGCCACAGCAGGTCGTTGTCGCTGGGGTCTGCCCACTCCGACTCGTCGATTTGCCACGCGCCACCGATCTTCTTCAAATCGACCGAAAGGAACATCTCATAGCCCATCTCCGCACCATCGCACGCGTTCGAGAGGGCATCTTGCGCATCGGCTCCATCCGAGATGGCGTAGCACACCTCCCTCGCAATATCGTAGCTGCGGCAGGAATTCGCGTAGTAATACACCGTGGCCTCGTCGGCCTCGCCGTCGATATAAACCCAGTCGATTTCATACACGAGCGAGCGCATGGCCCAATCGGCATACGCGTCGGCATCAAGACCGAGGGAGGCGGCCGACTCACCTGTGTAGCTCAAAATGCAATCGACGAAATCGTCGGCGATGGTCGCGCGCACAACCTCGTCGTCGCCCGACGCCACGCTGCCAAGACGACTGGTCGCCACATCGAACGCCGCTTGCTCGTCGTCAGTTTCAGGCGCATATACCTCATGGTCGGAACCGATGACATCGGGGCCGTCGGTGTCGCCATATGAAGGCGCCTGTTCGTCGAGAAAAGAATCGAACGCGACAATGGCGCCCAAAATAACCGTGAAGGCAACGCACGCCGCTGCGATAATGCCCACGACAACCGCGGGAGACTTGCCCTTGGACCTCGAAGCAGCTTTGCTCTGGGCCGCCCTCTTGCCCACGCCTTCGAAATTCGGGGGCGGTGGCGGAGTCGGCGCGGAGGATAGGCCTGCGTTACCGCCAGGCGCGCTAAAGGGCGAATCTTGAGAAAGGGTCTGGGCAGACTTGCCGAAGGGCGAAGAATCGCCCGAGCAAGCGGGCCGGGCGGAATGGGCCGGCCAATCATCTTGTTCAGAAGCCGCCTTCGACTCCGCGACCGACGCAGAAACGCCGCCTTCCGCCGGCTCGCCGAACGGATCTTGCGCGCGATTCTTGTACGCCTTCGTCGATGAGGAAATATCCCACGGCATCGTGGGATCGCCCGCGTTGAACGGGCTTTCATTCGCACGCTTGTCGTTTTTCTTATCGCCCCAGGCCATGCGCGCCTTCCCTTCCGTCGCGTTGTACGGCATTCCGAACGCTTGCGGCAATCGGAACAGCTTCGAAAAGTATACGACATCAAGGCGCGGCAATGCGCCGCCGCGTCCAAACGAACCACCCAGCGCCCCTTTCATTGTGCGCGCCGGGCCACATTGCCATAATGAAGGAGTCGAGAGGAAAGGCAGGGTTTTCCATGGCGCACCAACAAAGCAGCAAAGCACCGAAGAAGTTCGGCCCCATGCACTTCATCATGGGATTCGGCATCGTGAGCATGCTCATGGACATCGTGTACGAGGCGGCACTTTCGGTGCAGGGCCCGCTTCTGTATTCCGTGGGCGCCACGGCCGCCGTGGTAGGCATCGTGTCGGGCATTGGCGAGGCGACGTCGCTCGCGGGGCGCCTGGTGAGCGGGCCCGCCGCCGACCGCACGGGGCGCTATTGGACGTTCGCCATTCTGGGATACGCCGCAACAGGCCTCGCAGTGCCCGCCATGGGTTTCGTCGGCAGCGTTTTCGGCGTGTCGTTCCTTATTGTGCTCGAGCGCTTCGGCAAATCGCTGCGCACCCCTTCGCGCGACGCCATGCTCTCGCACGCGGCGGCGAAGGTGGGCCGCGGAAAAGGGTTCGCCCTGCACGAGGCGCTCGACCAAATCGGCGCCATCGCTGGCCCGCTTATTGCCGCCGCCATTTTGCAGGCGACGCACAACGCCTTCGGCCCCGCCCTTGGCGTGATGATCGTGCCCGGCCTCGCCGCAATCGGCGTGTTGCTGTTTTTGAAGCGCCGCGTTCCCAATCCTGAGGTTTTCGAGCAGGAAGATGACGCAGCCTTGGCGGAAGAGCGCATCGAAGGCGAAGGCGTGAACCCGGCCGCGAAGCGAGCCGGCGACCAAGCGCAACCCCTGAAACTCCCGCTGCTTTTCTGGGTCTACACCGGCTTTTGCGCCATTGTGCTCGCAGGCGTGGGCACCTTCGGCGTGATGTCGTACCACATGGCGGCAACGGGCCTTATCGCCACGCCGGCGATTCCCGTGATCTATGCCATCGCCATGGCTATTGACGGCGTGTTTGCCCTGCTCACGGGTACGCTCTATGACAAAATCGGCACGAAGGCGCTGCTCGCCTTGCCCGTGGCGTCGGCGCTCATCCCGTTTTTCGTCTACACCGACAATGCCGCATTCGTCGTGTTCGGTGTCATGCTGTGGGGCGCAAGCCTCGGCATTCAGGAATCCACCATGCGCGCTGCGGTGGCCGACATGGTGCCCGGCTGCAAGCGCGCCACGTCGTATGGCCTGTTTTCGGTATTCATCGGAATTGGCGCGCTTTTGGGCGCAAGCGCCACGGGCATGCTCTACGCATACGGCCAAAGCGCCATCATCTCCTACACCGTGGCGCTCGAAACCGCGGCGCTCATCGCGCTCGCTATTACGCTTTGCCTCGCGAAGCGCTAAAAAACGCCATGGCCCCGCCGAACAACGGTGGGGCCATGCGTCAAATCGAAGCTATTTCTCGTCGTATTGAGGAATCTCGGTATCGTCGACTTCCTCGATATTTCCGTCGTAGACGTAGTGCTTGGTCTCGCGGGCGATGATGGCGGAAAGGCCGAGCACCGCGATGCAGTTCGGGATCGCCATGAGCGCGTTCATCACGTCGGCGAAGTTCCACACCACCGAGCTCAGGTTCGAAACCGCGGCGCTGCCGGTCGCGTCGCCGACCATCATGCAGCCCCAGAACACGAACAGCAAAAACACGATGTAGTACGGCAGCACGGCCTTCTTGCCGAGCAGGTAGCTGATGGCGCGGTTGCCGTACTGGCTCCAACCGAGGATGGTGGAGTAGGTGAAGGTCAGCAGGCCGACGAGCAGCACCAACGGACCGAACACGGGAATCTTCTCGAAGGCGGCGGTGGCAAGGCCCGCGCCCGACGAGATGGTGCCGTCGGCAATAGCGGTGGAAAGCTCAGGGTTGGCGAGCAGCGTGGTCATGAGCATGAGGCCCGTGAGCAAGCAGACAACGACGGTATCCCAGAAGGTGCCGGTCATGGAGACGAGCGCCTGGCGGGCCGGGTTCTTCGTGGTGGCGGAAGACGCGACCAGCGGCGCCGAGCCCATGCCCGACTCGTTGGAGAAGATGCCGCGCTTGAAGCCGAACTGCAAAGCGAGCGTGACCGTGGAGCCAACCGCGCCGCCGGCGGCGCCTGCCGGGGTGAAGGCGCCGACGATGATCTGGCGAATCGCCTCACCGAGGAATTGGCCGTTCAGGCCAATGATGATGATGCAGCACACCACGTAGAAGATGGCCATGATGGGGACGAGCTTCTCGCACACGCGGGAGATAGACTTGATGCCGCCCAGAATGACGATGGCCACAAGCGCGACCACCACAATGCCGACGAGCCACTGCGGAATGGCCGCACCGTCGATAAGCGACGTGTTGTACAGCGCGTCGGCGAGCGAGTTCGACTGGGTCGAGGCGCCGATGCCGAACGCGGCCAGCGACGCGAACAGGGCGAACAGCACGGCCAGCGCGCGGCCGAGCCTCTTGTTCTTGAAGCCGCGCTCGAGCGCGTACATCGCGCCGCCGAGCATCTTGCCGGAGTGGTCCTTCACGCGGTACTTCACGCCGATGAACACCTCGGAGTACTTGGTGGCGATGCCCAAAATGCCCGTGATCCACATCCAGAAGATGGCGCCCGGGCCGCCGAACAGCAGGCCCGTGCCCACGCCGACGATGTTGCCCGTGCCGATGGTGGCGGCGAGCGCCGTGGTGAGCGCGCCGAACTGCGTGATGTCGCCGTCGGCGTCGGACGGGTCGTCCTTGGTGACCGAAAGCTTGATGCCGGTGCCGAGCTTGCGCTGGATGAAGCCGGTGCGAATCGTCATGAAGATGTGCGTGCCCAGCAGCAGCAAGATCATGATGGGGCCCCACACGAAGCTATCCACCGCGCCAATCACGTCGAGCGGGCTCGACGCAGACGCGAGGCCTTCCGCAAGTCCCGTGAACGGTTCAATGAAAAAGGATGTCAGGAATTCTTCCATGGCGTTCCCCTTCTGCTCAGGGAAAGCGCATGCGTTGGAGAGCCCAGGGGTATCTTCAACGCCCATGCTTTCTGATTGCAACACTCTATATATGCTATGGGAGAAAGTTTTCCAGTATGTTTCAGGGAACGCAGGGAGCCAGGCGACGCCGCCCAAAGGCTGTTTCAAAGCCGCGACCGGGCAAAAGGCTGTGTCATCGCCAAAAGGAGCGCGCGAAGGGCTTTCTGCGGAACTTGTTGACATATCAACAAGTCTATGGTCAACTTCCACATGTTGATTAATCAACATCACCCATTCAGAAAGGCGCCATGGAAGACCGATTCGAGACATTCACCATACTCATAAGCCGAATCAACCGCAGCATTCGTAAAATCAAAAATCAGGAAATGGCCGACTGGGGACTGAAAAGCATCCACGTGTCGTGTCTGCACTACCTTCGCTCGCAAGGAAGCCTTACCGCAGCCGAGCTGTGCGAGCGCTGCGAGGAAGACAAGGCAGCCGTGTCGCGCGCAATCGACCACCTGAAATCGGAGGGGTTCATCGAAGTTACGGCCAGCGGCGCCAAGCCCTACAAATGCCCCCTGGTGCTCACCAAGAAAGGCGAGCAGGCAGGCGATGCGATTGCGCAGAAAATCGCGATGGTGCTTCAGGAAATCGATGGCAGCCTCACCGATGAGCAGCGTGCAGCGTTCTACCAAAGCCTCGCAGCGGTGAGCGACCGTTTAGGCGCCATCGCGAGCGAACCGATCGAAGCGAAACGCGACGGCAACACGCCAGCTAAGCGAGCGTCGAACGCAAGCGCGAATTAAGCCCCAGCTAGAAGTGCGCCCCTCGAGCGCATCCCATGCGGCAACCACGCGCATGCCAACCGCCACGCGCGTCAACTGCGCATATGCCGTCCGGCCATGCGATGCCGCACACGTCATCTGGCCACGCGACAACCGCGCGCTGCCACCCACCCTCGCGGCGCGCCCATGCGCCGTCGAAGCAACCACCGCCCAAGAAAGAGAAGCCTGTCATGTTTTTCCTCAAAAAAGCCTACTGCCGCGCCTTCCAAATCGGCTTTCGCGCCGTGCTCCCGGTGCTCCCCTACCGCGAGCCCGAGATTGTTCGCTCATGCGCCGATTTAGGCCCCGTTCTTGCGAAGGAGCAGGCCCGCACCGCACTCGTCGTAACCGACCGCGGCATCGTAGAAAACGGGCTCACCGAGCCGCTCGAGGCGGCGCTGAGCGATGTGGGCGTGAACTACGCCGTGTACGACAAAACCCAGCCCAACCCCACCGTCGACCAGGTCGAAGAAGCGCTTGAACTCTACCATCAGCGCCAATGCACCGCGATTATCGCAATTGGCGGCGGCTCGTCGATGGACTGCGCCAAGGCCGTGGGCGCGCGCGTCGCATACCCGAACAAGCCGCTTTCGCGCATGAAGGGTGTTCTGCGCGTGCTCAAGGCAACGCCCCCGATTATCGCCATTCCCACCACCGCCGGCACGGGCAGCGAAGTCACCCTGGCCGCCGTGATTACCGACGGCCGCGAGCATCACAAATACGCGATCATGAGCTTCCCGCTCATTCCCCATTACGCCGTGCTCGACGCGCGCCTCACCTACACCCTGCCGCCGCATCTTACCTCCACCACGGGCATGGATGCGCTCACACACGCCGTGGAAGCCCATATCGGCAGGTCAACCACCAAACAAACGCGCGAACTCGCACTCGAGGCGACCAAGCTGATATTCGGCAACATCCAGCGCGCCTATGAGCATGGCGACGACCACGAGGCTCGCGAGAACATGCTGCACGCCGCGTACAAGGCGGGCATCGCGTTTTCCATGTCGTACGTGGGCTACGTGCACGCCATCGCGCACTCGCTCGGCGGCCAATACGGCGTGCCCCATGGCCTGGCTAACGCCGTGATTCTGCCCTACGTGCTCGAAGCGTACGGCGAGGCGGCGCACAAAAAGCTTCACCAGCTCGGCGTGGCTGCGGGCGTATGCGCCGCAACCGATTCCGACGCTGAAGGCGCCGCGAAGTTCATCGCGGCAATTAAGGAACTCAACGCGAGCATGAAGATCCCCGAGAAAATCAGCGGCATCAAGCGCGATGACATCGCGCATCTGGCTCATACGGCCGAGCGCGAGGCGAACCCGCTCTATCCCGTGCCCAAGCTCATGACCGAGCACGAACTGGCCGCCCTCTATGAAGAAATCGCAGATTGGAACGAATAATGACCGGCGAAGAAATCCAAGCACTCGCGGGCGCGCAGCGCGCCTTCTTCAACAGCGGAGCCACGCTTTCCGTCGATTTCCGCATCAAGAGCCTGCATGCGCTCTACGACGCCGTGAAGGCGCACGAAGACGACATCCACGCGGCGCTCACGGCCGATTTGGGCAAGAGCGCCTACGAAGGCTTCATGTGCGAAAGCGGCCTGGCGCTCACCGAAATCTCGTACATGATCAAGCACACGCGCAAACTGGCGCGCCGCAAAACCGTGCGCACGCCGCTCGCGCAATTCGCCTCGCACAGCTTCACGCAGGCGGTGCCCTACGGCAGCACGCTCGTCATGAGCCCGTGGAACTACCCGTTCCTGCTGACCGTCGACCCGCTCGCCGACACCATCGCCGCAGGTAACACCGTTATTTTGAAGCCGAGCGCCTATTCGCCGGCGACCAGCGCGATTATCGAGCGCATTGTCGCGGAATGCTTCGCGCCCGAGCACGTGGCGGTCGTCACGGGTGGCCGTGCGGAAAACACCGCGCTGCTCGAGCAGAAATTCGACTTCATCTTCTTCACCGGAAGCCAGAACGTGGGCAAGGAAGTGCTGCGACATGCGGCCGAGTTCCTCACGCCCGCCGTGCTTGAGCTGGGCGGAAAGAGCCCGTGCATTGTGGACGCGAGCGCGAACATCGAGCTTGCCGCCAAGCGCATCGCGTTCGGAAAGTTCTTGAACTGCGGTCAGACGTGCGTGGCGCCCGATTACGTGCTCGTCGAGCGCAGCGTGCACGATAAGCTCGTCGCTGAGCTGGCGAAACAGGTCGAACTCCAATTCGGCAAAGACCCGCTGGCCAACGCCGACTACGGCAAAATCGTGAACCAGAAGCACTTCGAGCGTTTATGCGGGCTCATCGACGAGGGCAAAGTAGCGCATGGCGGCGAGCGCGACGCCGAAAGCTGCCGCATCGCGCCCACGATTATGGACGGCGTCGTGGCGGGCGACGCGGTTATGGGCGAAGAGATTTTCGGTCCGATTCTGCCCATTCTCACGTTCGAGACGTTTGACCAGGTGGCGCAAGGGCTCAAAGGCAAGGCGAAGCCGCTTGCCGCATATTTGTTCTCGAGTGACAAGGGGCACATCGACCGCTTCACGCACGAGCTGCAATTCGGCGGCGGCTGCATCAACGACGTCGTCATCCACCTGGCGACAAGCGAGATGGCGTTTGGCGGCGTGGGCGAAAGTGGCATGGGCGGCTACCACGGCAAGCGCGGGTTCGAAGCGTTTTCGCACGTCAAATCGATTGTCGACAAGAAAACGTGGCTCGATTTGCCCATGCGCTACCAGCCGTATTCGAGCGCGCTCTACGAAAAGCTGCTGCACGTGTTCCTGCGATAGCGGCGCACGAGCGAGCCAAACAGCGTGGCGGGCACCATCTCGCCCTGAAATAAATGTACGAAGCCGGCCGTTGCGAATCAAATCCAACGGGCTGCAGCCGCAACGAGAAAAACCGGCCCGCAGCGCCTCGGGCACCCACCGACCGCCCACCCAAACGCTGCGGGCCTCGCGCATCTTCCGCGCGAGGCCCGCTTTTTCGTTCTGAGCTTTCTTTGTTTACGCCACGCCCTTGAGCGGCGGCCGGCTATTCGTCGCCTTCGACTTCCTCTTCCTCAACGTCGATGAATTCCAAATCGGCGTGCAGGTTGAGCCAATCGAGGGCGTCTTCGATAACGGCATCCTTGTCGTATTCGTTGAAAATCTCGTGATAGAGGCCAGCATAGATGCGCAGGCTCTTGTCCCACGAGGCAATTTGCTCGTAGAGCTCCAGGCTGTCTTTCGGGGCCACAAGGCCGTCGTCGCCGCCATGCAGAATGAGCACCGGATCAACGAAGCGGCTCGCGTTCTCGCGCATCCATGCATGGCCTTTGTGCAGCGCGCGGAACAGGCCGAACGACATCTCTTTAATAACATAGGGGTCGGTCATGTACGCCTCGCCCACCGATGGGTCGGAACACACGCCATCGCCCAGCTCGTTGGGCATGTAGGCCAAATCGGGAGCATCGGCCTCAACCGCACCCGTTCCCAAGCCTTTATTGTCGCGGGTCCACGCACCCGAGAGCACGTAGCCGTCGACCTTGCCGGGATGCAGGTGCCCGTACAACGCCGCGCCGTAGCCGCCCATGGAATGGCCCACGATGAACAGCGGAGCCTCGGGGTTTTCGGCAATCGCGCGGTCGACCACGACGTCGATGTCTTTCGCGATTTCATCAAAGACGGAATAGAAGACCTTAGTGCCCTTCGAACGGCCATGGCCGCGATGGTCGAAGCGATACACCGAATAGCCCTGCGCGTTCAGGCGCATGGTGAGATAGTCGTAGCGGCCTTGATGCTCGCACAAGCCGTGCACGACAACCACCACGCCGCGCGGATCGGCCACCGAATCGGTCTTGCCGAAAAGCTCCGTGCCATCGAACGTCTCGAACGTGTATTCCTGCACCATGGGGATTCCTTTCTCCCGTCGAATACCCGAAGCCTGTTACATGCTCGTAGCGTTTAACGGGTTCGCGAAAACGCGCAACGCGCCTGCCTGAATTATACGGCGCACGAAGAATCGGCCTGGCGGAAAACGACAGGTGGAATAAGTTATTTTGCATTCATTTGAGACGTCGAAAGCCCAGCTTGCCGCAGCTGACGCAGCGAAGACGACAAGGCAAGCCCGCCTCTTCTCTGCAATGAGGATGGCGGGCTGGCTCGCCTTCTTCGCCGCAATATCCCAAAAACCTGTTAAACGCTGCGAGCATGTAACAGGTTATGACTCGTAGATAATGGAGCCCAGGCGAGATGCGTCGAAACCAAGAGCCTCGAGCTCGCGGCGCACGCGAGGATCATCGCCCAGACGCTTAATGGCGCGCACGAGCGGGCGCGTGCGCTCGTTTTTCTTCACCACGATGTCGATCCACTCGTTTTGCATGGGCAAGAAATCGACGCCCAGAGTCGCTTGGGCGAGGTTCGATGTGCCCACGCCCGCCTCGGCCGCCCCCTTGGCGACAAACGACGCCACCGCATCGGGCGACGAAACCTCGCGATCGTAGCCGCGCACCGATTCAGGGCGCGCTTCAAGCTCACACAGCACCTCGTCGAGCAGCACGCGCATAGCCGAACCACGCGCGACATTCACGAGCGACGCGTCGCGCGTAAGCAGGCTGCCCCACGAATGCAGGCGCTTGGGGTTGCCGGCCTGCACAATAAGCCCCACGCTGCGGCGGGCAACGCGCACCACCGACACCGGCACGCCAGGCGCGAGGCGCTGCACATAAGGAATGTTGTACGTGCCCGATTTGCGGTCGAACAGGTGCACAACAGCGGCATCGGCGCGACCGAGATACAAATCGATGAGCGCGAGATAGCTTCCCAAATAGGCGCGCGAGCAGGGAAAACCTCGCCCCGAAAGTGCATGGGCGATAATGTCGCCCGAAATGTCTCCGCCGGAAATAACGAAGGGGTCGCTTGCAGGGGCCAGCTCGGGAATGGCTGCCACATACGGCGAGGAAGAGGGAGCAGATGCGGGCGCAACAGGAATGGGCCCCGTCGAGGCTGGCGAGCCGCCCGTTTTGGACGCCTCGATGTAGCGCTCGACATCGGCGCGCGTGAAGCGCAGCTTGCGGCCCACGCGGTACGACGCGAGTTCGCCCGATTTCGCAAGCGAGTACACGGTGTTGCGACCCACGCCGAGCAACGCCGATACGTCTTCGACCCGCAATGCCTCGTCTTCGCGCACGAAAGCCCCCTTTCCTTATCAACACTGTTCTCGATTATAGATTATTCGGAACAGGAAATAATCGGAAAAGAAAAGGCAGTCCGAAGACTGCCTTTCACGCGATAAGGAATGGGTGGCGGTGCGCTAATCGCGCCTTTCGTCACGTAATCTGATTCACGACCGAGATTGGCCAGGCGAAGCGTTCGTTATGCAAGGCGGCCAAGAAGCGAGCGGGGGCGCCAATCACCCCTCATGTCGCCCATTCGCATCGCGGCACAGATCGCCCAAGGTGCGCTTGGCCTACTCCACGCCCACCATGACGTCGGTCGACTTGATGATGGCAACAGCCTTCTCGCCTTCGGCCAGGCCGAGCGACTCGATGGCCTCGTTGGTGATGGAGCCGGTGACCTTGTTGCCGTCGGCGAGCTCGAGCGCGACATGGCCGTTCACGGCGCCTTCTTTAATGGCGGTGACGGTGCCCACGAGCTGATTGCGAGCGGAAATGTTCTTGATGGGTTCGCCGCCAGCGGCGAACATCACATTAGAAGCTTTAATGATGGCGAACGCCTTTTTGCCCTCAGCGAGCTCGAGGCCCTTGATGGATTCCATAGTGATGTCGGCCTTAATGGCATAACCCTCGAAATCGATGGTTACAACGCCGTTCACAGAGCCTTCGACAACGCTGGAAATGGTACCTTCGAACTGGTTGCGTGCAGAAATCTTCATGCGAGCGCTCCTCTCTTGTTTGATGTATGCGCCTAAAGGTCGAGCCGTGCTGAGTCGCCCAAGCTCGGCGCGCGTTCTGATAGAACCGATAATCGCACATCACCGAAGCCAAGAAAATACCGCGCCCGAATCGGCACACCGCCCAGTTCCGTTCGCGCCAGTTCGTCCCAAACCGCCCGCAGCCCCAATGCGCGATCAAACGAACGACAACGGGAAGAAACGAAACGGTACAGAGCCGAATTGGCACTCCAGTAAAATCGCGGTTTCTTCGCGTTCATTGCCTCGGGCCTTACAGCAACCCGCAACAACCATCATTGCCGTGGCTTTCCTGACACTTCCTCTCTTTATATGGCTGCATCGCTATTCGTTATCTATTCTGCAGATATCTGGCTACCAGTTTTTACTGATTGACAGCACTAGACTGCACCCCTATTCTGTTCAACAGACCAAACGAGTAGGGAAATGGGAATTTCGAAAGGAGCCCCGAATGCGACACACGAAACGAATGCCGAACTCCCGGTAGATTCGCTTTCACACCTGCCGGGAGCTCCACTAACCCGCACATTTCCATTCACGATGGGAACCAGCCCATCGAACTATGTAAGGAGACATTCCAATGAGCCAGTTCATCAATAACCCCGAGCACACCTTCGGCTTCGACACCCTGCAGCTGCACGTCGGTCAGGAAAGCGCCGACCCCGCCAGCGATGCCCGTGCGGTACCCATTTACCAAACCACGAGCTACGTGTTCCGCAACTCCCAGCACGCAGCCGATCGCTTCGGCCTGGCCGACGCCGGTAACATCTACGGCCGCTTGACGAACTCCACCCAGGGCGTGTTCGAAGACCGCATCGCCGCGCTCGAAGGCGGCGTTGCTGGCCTGGCCGTGGCTTCTGGCGCCGCCGCCATCACCTACACGCTGCAGGCGCTCGCACAGGCCGGCGACCACGTAGTTGCGCAGAAGACCATCTACGGCGGCTCGTACAACCTGCTCGAGCACACGCTTTCGCAGTTCGGCGTTGAAACCACCTTCGTCGATGCCCACAACCTCGCAGAGGTCGAAGGCGCCATCAAAGACAACACCACCGTCATTTACCTTGAAACGCTCGGCAACCCGAACTCCGACATTCCCAACGTCGACGCCATTTCCGAAATCGCCAAGAAGCACGGTCTGCCCGTCGTGGTCGACAACACCTTCGGCACCCCGTACCTCTTCCGCCCGCTTGAGCACGGCGCGAATATCGTGGTGCATTCCGCGACCAAGTTCATCGGCGGACACGGCACCTCGCTCGGCGGCGTAATCGTCGACGGCGGTAACTTCGATTGGAAGGCAAGTGGCAAGTACGCCGAAATCGCCGAGCCCAACCCGAGCTACCATGGCGTGAGCTTCGCCGAAGCCGCAGGCCCGGCCGCATTCGCGACCTACGTGCGCGCCATTCTGCTGCGTGACGAAGGCGCCTGCATCTCGCCGTTCAACGCATGGATCCTGCTACAGGGCACCGAGACTTTGTCGCTTCGCGTCGATCGCCATGTCGAGAACACGAAGAAGGTCGTCGAATTCTTGGCGAACGACCCGCACGTGGCTTCCGTGAACCACCCGAGCCTGCCCGACCATCCCGACCACGAGCTCTACGAGCGCTACTTCCCCAACGGCGGCGCGTCCATCTTCACGTTCGAGATTAAGGGCGGCCAGGAAGCGGCCTGGAAATTCATCGACAACCTGCAGATTTTCTCGCTGCTCGCCAACGTCGCCGACGTGAAGAGCCTGGCCATTCACCCGGCAACCACCACGCACTCCCAGCTGACCGAGGCCGAGCTGGCCGACCAGGGCATCACGCCTTCGACCATCCGCCTGTCCATCGGCACCGAGAATGCCGAAGACATCATCTGGGATTTGCAGCAGGCCTTCGCCAAGCTCGACTAGCTTCAGGCGAAGGGCAACCGCGCATGGCAAGCCACAAAGCCGCGCCACGAATCGCAAAGCTGAAATAATGAAAGCCCCGGAAGTCGATTCCAGGGCTTTCTTGCAATTTGCGACTCATTAACCAGCTAGCGATCGGCCGAAAACGCAGGAGGCACATTCGGCGTGAGCAACGTTTTCGCCTGTTCCTCGCATGCGGAAATATTTGCCTGCAGCGTTTTGCGGTATTTGTCGCGGCTCATGCCCTCGTCGAATACGCCGCCCGCATACGTCAAAACATCGAGGGCGATGTTGCCGCCGCCGTTCGGGAGCTTGTCGACCGACGAAGCCATGCTTGCGAATTGTCCATCGGCGTACACGTTCTTCTCAAACTGGTACTGCAGCAGCGTTTTCCCATCGTCAAGCGCCGCAGAAATGCCCAAATCGCGCGCCGCGTCGAGCACGCCGTCGGCTTCCTCGCGATAGCCTTTAAGCAACCACGCGTCGCCGAATTCCTTCGCCTCGACGAGCCACGCGGGAAGCTTCCGCCCATCGCCGCCCGCCTGCGACACGTCTCCGTCGACCTTCGCCGCCTGCATGCCGTCGTCAATCGCGGAGCGCAAGTTCGCCGCCGCTGCCAAATAATTCTTCATGCTCTTGGTGAGCTGCCCGTCTTCGCTCGAACCCACGAGCGCATAAAACCTGCCTTCGAGCGCCTGTTGCGCGCCGCCTTCGGGAATGCTCGCGCGCAGCGACGAATTCGTGGCAATGCTGAAATACCAGTCTAAAAACGCGTCGGTTTTGCCCGAACATGTCGCATATGAACCCTCGAGCGAATCTTTCAGCTGGAACGACATCGTGCGCAGATTCGCCTCGTCGGCCGAAAGCGAACTGGCAAGCGCATCGATTTTCGCCTGGTCGTACAGTGTGCCGTCAATGGAATAGACCGATTTCCCCGCAAGTTCGCGGGCGATTTCCTGCAGAGCCGTGCCGTTTTCAGTTTGCATGGCCATGCCGACTTTCATCTCGCCCCAGAAAAAGCCCGCCACGAGCGCGACGGGGAGCACCGCGGCCATAACGACGTAGCGCCACCAGATGGGCTGCGTTGCGTCGTCGCGCTTGATCGCGTCGACCGAAACGAAAATCTTGCGCAGCTCCTGCACGGGAAGCGCGCACAGCCCAATAAGGTTCGCCATGCCGAAAAACGCGCCCGCGCACAACGCCGTGCGAATGGCGAAGCAAACGGGCACCGACACTTTCGAAGCCTGCATAAGGCCATAGCTCGTAAGGCTGTCGACGATCCACGAGCCGACGCCCGCGTTCCACATGAGCGCCGAAGGGGAATTCTCGAACGGCATCGGCGTTTTCGCGAAGGCGTCGAGCACCGTTTCGACAGGCTGTCCGAAACTAGGGCTCATCGCGCAATACGCGCCGTACGCCACGCATAGCAGCAGGCCGACGATGGCGCAGCTCCACAGAAATTCGCCCGACGCCTGAAACACGGGCTCGTATTCACGGCGCGCGTAGCGACGCATGAGCAGCAGCACCAAGGGATACACCACCACCGCGGCGAAAATGAGCACCCATTCGGCGATGTCCCACTTTGGCGATTCAAGGAACAAGCTCGCCATGCACGCCGCAGACACGCAGAAGCTCACGACGAAGCTGAAGATGCGGCCGTTGTTCACGCGCGCGAACAGACCGCCCGTCGCGTATTTGAATTGGCGGTGCGTTTTGCGCACAACCACCTGATACATTACGCCCGCCGTTGATGCGAGGGTGAAAAACGCCCAGAACAGCGCCAAAAACGGCGCGGGCATTTTCGGCACGGCGAAGCTCAGCAAATAGATGGTTACGACAAGCAGCGCGGCCTTGGCGAAATACGCGCCGAGGCGCTTGGCGGAAGAATCGCCCAGAAGGCGGCGAAGCGAGTCAAGGCCGTGGGGGCCGAGTTTTAAGGACGATTCAGCCGAGGTCAGGATTTTCTCCAGGGAGGGCTCGGTTCCGAAAGACGGCTCTGTTTTGGGGGATGAGTCGCCGCCCTTCCCCTCATCGGCCGAAATGCGCAGCGGAGCGCTCGCCCTGGTTGGGCGTTTCGGCTGTATGCGAGAAGGGTCAGATTTCATGAATGCGGCTCCTGAGACGACATTGGTCACTCATAGTATAGAGCCATTTGTGGCGCGGCGCTCAACCGGGCTCGATTCTGGGCATTTCCTCAAGCGGCGCAACACGTTCGCCATATGCCTCTCGCGATGCCGTCGCAGTGCCGCCGCGCCGCTTTCCTTCCCTCAACCCGTCGCGGCAAGCCGCTACCAGCCCGCCTCGATTTCACGAATGCGCTGGTAAAGCCATTCGTTTTGAGGAACTTCGATGCCGTGTTCGGCAGCGAGACGGCATATGGTGCCCGAGAATTCCTCAACCTCGGTTTTGCGACGCGCTATGCGATCTTGCGCCATGGACGGCATGCCTGCGGGGTCGAGCGTTTCGATCAGCTCGACCATCTGCGACAAGTCGGACTCGGCGATGGCCACGCCTTCCGCATTCGCCACCACGCGCGCCTCGCGCATGGCCGCCACCAGGCTGCGACGCTGCTCGCTTCCGCGCTCGGTCGCGCTGCCGTAGGTGCCGCCATACACCATACACGTTTGGTTGATGCCCACATTCATCATGAGCTTCGTCCACATACGGCGCTTGATATCGGGCTCGACCACGTGGGCGATGCCCGCGCGGGCGTACAGGTCGGCGATGTCGGCCACCACGGCGGGGTCGGTGTCGGGCGCCGCGCCGAAGCGAATCTCGCCGGGCTTGTCGTATGTGAGTTCGTTATTCAAGAACACAGCGTCCATGCCCTGGCAAATACCGAGCACCGTGCGCCGCCAGCCGAAACGCTCGGCGATTTCCTGCTCGCTTGTGACGCCATTGCACAGCGACGCGATGCGCGTTTCGGGACCCACGACGGCTTCCATAGTGTCGAGCGCTTGGTTGAGGCCAGTAGTTTTAATCGTGAGAATCACCAGGTCAGCAGGACCTGCCTCGCTCGCGCGCACGCTACGCAAATTGCACGGCTTGCCGTTGATTTTCAGCTGATCGGCCGCGTGACGCTCGAAGCGCGCATCGTCCATTACGAATTCCACGGCATCGTCGCCGAGCGCGCGGGCGATCATACTGCCATACAGCAGCCCCACGCCGCCTTTGCCGATGAATGCAACTTTATTAATGCGCATTGGATGCACCCTTTCTTTGGACTCGCCGCCAGCGAGCCGAACGCAGCGCCTTCGCCGCCTTGGTATCGAAACCCAACACAGCGCCGAATCGCGATGGCGCCGGCAGCGTTTTCCCGAGGCTCGCGACCGCTACCTTTAGAACAAACCTCCTCGGCAGACCGACCCCATTAGGCAACGCTCGCCCGAGGCTCGCGACCTTTATTTATAAACCTCACTGCGATGGCCTATTGAGAAGATTTCCACGAAAAGCCTATCGTCCTCAATGATGCACAAAATTCGATAATCGCCAACACGATATCGCCACTCGCCCCCTCGATTGGCCGTAAGTCCCTTGCCATGTATGCGGGGATCATCGCATCCCTCAAGGTTCTTGCCAATCCATGAAAGAATCAGCCTCGCGTCAAATCGGTCCATCTTTTTTAACTGTTTCAACGCCGCCTTGGTGTATTCGACACGCCAAGACATCTACAGGCCCAACTCTGCAAGCACTTGAGCGTGCGTGTAGCGAGTGCCGTCGTCTTCCTCGACAGCGGCTCGCAACAACGCCAAATCTTCCTGGGTCTCTATTTTTTCGAAGACCGCATCGCGAATAAAATCGGAGATGGTTTTGCCTTCGAACTTCGCATATTTCCGCACCACCGCAGCGTCGACATCGTCTATTCGCATAGTCATCGTAGACATTTCCAGCCCCTTTCGCTTGCTGAATACATTGTATTCTAGCAACAGGAAAAAGCAAGGACAAACGGCACGGCCGCGCGCCATTTCGCCTATACTTGTGCGTCGGAAAAGAAGGGCGCAGCCATGCGCGCCAAAACAGAAGGATTCCCATGCTGAAATTACACGTGCTCGCAAGCGGCAGCAAAGGCAATGCAGCCATCGTCGAAAACGCCGAATCGGGCGCGGGCGTGCTTATTGACTGCGGAATTTGCAAGCGCGACTTCCTCGAACGCTGCGACGAGGCAGGCTTCGACCCCGCGCGGCTCGAAGCCGTCTTCATCACCCACGAGCATGGGGACCACACCAAAGGCCTGGGCGTGGTGCTGCGCGGCCTGGCGAAACTTGACTGCGCGCCGACGGTATACATGAATCGCGCTTGCGTCGAGAACAGCTCGACGCTGCAGAAAATCACAGACGGGTTCCAAACGGCGCCGCTTGGCGCGGCACTTACGTTTTCCCAAGACGAAAATGAGAACGCGTGCCGCAATGGGGCTTCCGCCTGCGACGAAAGCGTCGTGCACGTCGCCGGCTTGCGCGTGCTCCCCTTCGCGACCAGCCACGACGCCGCCGCATCATTCGGCTTCCGCATCGAAGCGAACGACGGCGACGCATTGGGATACATAACCGATTCGGGTATCGTGACGAGCGTCGCGCACGCGGCGTTGCGCGACGTGCGCATTTTGGCGCTCGAGAGCAACCACGACGAGCGCATGCTGAAAAACGGCGATTACCCTTACATTATTAAGAAACGAATCGCCTCCGAGCTCGGCCACCTCTCAAACCCGCAGGCCACCGAAGAGCTCGCCGCACTCATCGCCGAATCGCGCGCAGCCGGCCTGCGCACGCCCGAAACCGTCGTCGCCATGCATATCTCGCAAAACAATAACGACTACGACCTTCCGCGAGCGGCGCTCGAGGAGGGCCTTGCCATCGCCGATGGCAATGCGCGCATTCTTTGCGGCTATCAGGGCCGCCTCACAAGCGTGAAATAACGACGGGCCTCACGCGTCGGCTGCGCAAGCCAATTGCTTTCGACCGCAAGGGCTCCCGAAACGCAAAAAAGCCCGCTCTTGCGAGCGGGCCTTGCAATTGCATATCGCGTGTCGCCTTTCGGCGATCTGGGACAAGCCTTAAAGCTTAGTCCTCCTGCTCCAGGGCAGCGATGACTTCGTCGGTCATATCCATGGAGTGGTACACGTTCTGGAGGTCTTCGAGCTCTTCGAGCTTGTCGACCAGACGCATAACCTTCGCGGCGTCCTTCGGGTCAACCTCGGTCGGGGTGGTCGGGATCATCGTGAGCTCGGCGCCCTTCACTTCGATGTCCTGAGCCTCGAGGGCAGCCTTCACGGCCATGAGGTCGTTCGGAGCGGTGTAGACGATCCACTCGTCACCGGCATCTTCGTAATCGGATCCGCCAGCTTCGGCGACGGCGAGCATGAACTCGTCCTCGTCAACAGCGTTTTCCTTATCGGCGACCTTCTTCTCGGTGGAAGGAATGATCTTCTCGACCATGATCTGGCCCTTGCGCTCGAACTGGAAGCCGACGCAGCCAGGGGTGCCCAGCGAGCCGTTGGCATGGCGGAACGCAGCTCCAACATCGGCAGCGGTGCGGTTGCGGTTGTCGGTCAGAGCCTCGCAGTAAATAGCGACGCCAGCCGGGCCGTAGCCTTCGTAGGTGAGCGTTTCGTAGTTGGCGGCATCTTTGCCGGTGCCGAACGCCTTGTCGATAGCCGTCTTGATTTTGTCCTTAGGCAGCGAATAGCCCTTGGCCTTTTCAATAGCAGCCGCCAAAGAGGCGTTGTTGTCGGGGTTGGGGTCGCCACCCTCTTTCGCCGCCACGGTAATGTTACGGGAAAGCTTGCTGAACAGGGCCGAACGCTTGGCGTCCTGGGCAGCTTTGCGGTGCTTCGTGGTTGCCCACTTAGAGTGACCTGACATGATCGCCTCTTTCTTGCTATCAAGAGGCGCGACGCGCCTCGGGGAAAATACCGACGCGATAGTTTAGCGCACTCCATGCGCGCGCACAAGAAAACCGCAGGTATTTGCGATGAACCTGCATAAAAACGTCTTATGGCACGATAGCCCGTACCTGCAAAGGCGGCGATTCCTGCCATCCTGCGAGCAAAACTGTGCAACCGCCGCTTCCCATAAAGAAAAACCTGCTAAACGCTACGAGCATTTAGCAGGTTTCGACCCGACGCGTTGAACCCGTTACCTACCCAGCACGTTTATTGGGCCCAAAGGAAATCGCGAGCGCAATCAACCATCGCTTGCAAATCCATCCTCGAGCATCCCTCAAAACACCGCTCCGACATGGCATTACGGCTTTTTCATTAAACCGCAAAGTCCTTGCTGGACCACCCCTTCCCCTTGGACAATGGACGCATGGGGAGACCGGATGGTGGCCGTTCAGGGGGATCGGCCAATGCACGCTTCCTGGCCTCCAAACAATAAGAAGGGGGAGAAATGTCCCGACTCGTTCACAGCGGAACAGGCGGAACCGCGCTCTCGAAGGGGATCAATCGTCGCTCGTTTCTGAAGCTGAGCGGCTCAGTTGCCGCTGCCGCAGCAATTCCGCAGGTGCTCACCGCCTGCTCGCCGTCTGACAAAGACGACTCCAAGAAATCCGAAAACGCCGTGGGCACCGCACAGCCCGAATACGACAAAATCGGCCGCTGCACATGCGCGCCGAACTGCGTCGGCAGCTGCGGCATCAACGCATTCGTCAAAGACGACACCATCATCAAAGTTGAGCCCGCCGATTTCCCCGACACCAGCTACAACCGCATTTGCCTGTGCGGCATCTCCAATGCCATGCAGCGCGTCTACTCGCCCGACAGGGTGAAGTACCCCATGAAGCGCGTCGAAGGCACCGAGCGCGGCGCTGGCGAATGGGAGCGCATCAGCTGGGAAGAGGCCATCGACCTCATCCACGAGAAAATGACCACCAATATCGAGAAATACGGCTCCACGTCCAACTCCTGGATCACCATGGTTGGCAACTACGGCATCGTGCCGCAGTGTTTCTCGGCCATGATGGCGAACACTTACGACGGTACCCAGTGGACGAACTTCGGCATCATGGGCGACCTCGGCTGCAACATGGGCTGGATCCCGACCATGGGCATTCAGCAAGACGCCGCCGACTGGAAAGACATGCTCGGCTCGAAGTCGATCATCATGTTCGGCTGCAACTACGCTGAAACCAACAAGCAGGAAATGCACTTCGTCTTCGACGCCCAGGAGGCAGGCGCGAAGGTCATCGTCGTCGACCCGCGCTGCTCGCGCACGGCCGCCAAGGCCGACTGGTGGATTCCCATTCGCCCTGGCACCGACGCCGCGCTCATGCTCGGCATGATGAAGTGGATCATCGACAACGATAAAATCGACAAGGACTACATCCGCTCCACCACCAACGGCGCGTTCTTGGTTGACAAATCGACCAAGAAGCTCGTCATGAGCAATGGCAAATACCTCGTGTGGGACGAAAAGGCGAACAAGGCCGTCGAAGTCGCTGCGCTCGACGATTCCCTGAAGCCCATCTATCCCTCTGTCACCGTTTCCGGCGACGTTCCCAAGGAATGCGAAGTGCCCGAAACCGCAGCGATCACGGGCACGTACACCGTGAAAGTCGATGACGCCGACGTCGAGGTTTCGCCCGCGTTCCAATCCATCGTCGATTCCGTGCAGGATTACACGCCCGAATACGCGAGCTCGATTTGCGAAGTTCCCGCAGACGACATCGTGAAACTGGCGAAGATCTATGCGGAAGAGACGCCCTCGAAAATCCAAATCAGCCAGGGCACGAACCGTTACTGGAACGGACATTTGCCCACCCGCGCCGCCATTCAAATGGCCGCGATTACCGGCAACGTCGGCAAGCAGTACGCCAACGTGAACTGGGCGGGCGGCGGCCTTATGCGCATCCTGTTCTCGGTAACGGGCACCTCTCCCTACGAGGGCCACAAGGCGACCCCGCAGCCCGGCACGCAGTGGATGAGCCTCGTCGCGAAGCAGGAGCCCTACCCCGTCAAGCTCATTTGGTTCAACAACTACGGCTGGGGCACGCAAAGCCCCGAGGGCAATAAGCTCCTCCACGAGACGCTGCCCCAGCTCGACTTCGTCATCACGTCCGAGCAAATCATGAACTCCGGCGCCGAACTGAGCGACCTCGTTTTGCCGATTTCCTCTTACTACGAAGAGCCCTTCGAGGTCATTACCTCGTGGTCGAATTTCTATGTGCAAGCTCGCAAGCAGGTCATTTCCCAGATGTATGAATCGAAGACCGACTTCCAGGTCGGCCAGATGCTCGCCGAGAAATTCGGCATCCTCGATAAGACCGACTGGAAATACGACATCGAGGAATGGCACCGCAAGTTCACCATCGAAGGCAACATCGCGCCCGAATTCAACACCATCGACTTCGACGAACTGAAAGAGAAGCAGGTCGTTCGCGCCAACTTCCCCGACCCGTACATTCCGTTCACGAGCAAGCGCTTCATGACGCCGTCGGGCAAGCTCGAGATTTACACCGAGTCGCTCATCGAATTCGGCGAGGAAGTCGCCGTGCACTACGAGCCCATCGAGTCGAACCGCACCGAGAAGGCGGCGACCTACCCGCTCACCTTCATGAACGCCCGCACCGTGTTCACCACCCATGGCCAGCACGTAAACCTGCCGTGGATTCGCGAGGTCGTCTCTGAGCCGTGGATCGAGATTTCGGCGAAAGACGCCGGCGATCGCGGCATCGAGAGCGGAGATGTGGTCCGCATCTTCAACGACCGCGGCGAGTACAAAGTGAAGGCCCTGGTCACGGAAGAAATCAAGCCTGGCTGCGTCAACCAGCGCCAGGGTTGGTGGCCGAAGGACTTCGTCGATAGCACCCACTATCGCGACCTGCTCCAAATGGATTTGAACCCTGCGCAAGACGCGATTTTCGAAACGAACTTCGCGCCCTATGACAACCTTGTTCAAATCGAGAAGGCTTAAGGAGGCCTCCGATGACCAAATATGCATTCGCCATTAACCTGCATCGCTGCATTGGATGCCGTACCTGCACCGTGAGCTGCAAGATGGAAAACCACGTCGCCGACGGCATTTGCCGCATTCCCGTCTACAACGACGCAGGCGAAACCGACGCCTCACTCGACGCGCCTTCGGGAACCTATCCCAACGTCACGTTCCTTTGGCGCCCCACCCCATGCCAGCACTGCGACAACGCGCCCTGCGTTGAAGCGTGCCCGACGGGCGCTTCGTCGAAACGCGAGGACGGCGTTGTCGTGGTGGACAAGGAAGCGTGCATCGGCTGCGAGAAGTGCGCCGAAGCGTGTCCCTACCACGCGCGCAGCCTCGACGTTGAGGCGCAGGTCATCGACAAGTGCGAGATGTGCATCCACCGCCTTTCGAACGGCGAAGAGAAAACCATGTGCCAGCTGTGCTGCCCCAACCGCGCAATCGTCGTGGGCGACCTGGACGACCCGAACTCTGAAATCTCGAAGATAGTCGCAGAGCACGAGTGCGAGCAGCTGCTCGCCGACCAAGGCACGGGTCCCAACGTCTACTACTGGCGCTCGGTCAACTAGCATCACCCACCGCGGGGAGCGGGCGGTCTCCCATTCCGCTCCCCGCACGGCGGTGTGGCCCAAAAGGATAGCGCGCTCTTGAGCAGCGGGCTGCGATTGGCCTGGCGCCGCCGTTTTTCGATTCCATACAGAAAGGACCGCCATGTCGAATATGGAAGAACAAGCCCGAGAAGCTCGCGCAGAAGCGGCTCTCACAGCGCTTATCTCGCGGTGCCTTCTGCGCCCCTCTCTCGAATTCGCCGAAGAGGTGCAGCGTGGTGAGGTCGCTGACGCATTCGGCGAAATGCTGCGCGACTGCCCCAACGGAAAGGTTGTCGCGGCGCTTGGCGAGCTGCGCGCTTTCTGCGAAGAGGCCGCTGGCGCTGGCGCCAACGACGCGCGCCTCATGCTCGAAACCGATTTCAACCGGCTTTTCGTGGGCCCCGGCACATTGCTCGCCGTGCCGTACGAGTCGTTCTACAAAACGACGAAAGACGAAAACGGACGCGGCCACCTGCGCGGCCCTTCGGAGCAGCAAGTTGCGGCGTGCTATGCATTGAACGGCTTCAAAATGCCCGACCATTTCGTCGACTTCGCCGACAATATCGCCATTGAGCTGGAATTTCTCGGCGTCATGGCCGATAAAGAGGCCGACGCGTTCCTCGCAGGAAACGAGGAAGAGGCCACGGCCATCCGCAATGCGGCCGAGGCGTTCCGCGAGAAACACCCAATGAGCTGGATCGGCGAGTTCGCACACGACGTTCGCTCGGGCTCCCGCAGGGCTTTCTACCCGGCAATCATTACCATCGCGGAGCAGACGATTCTGCGCAGCTAAAAGGCCCGCGGCGAGCCTTCCGCGCGCGAATTCTTTGCGGCTAAAGGCGACAGGCCCTTTCCGCGGAATCCGCGCGACCGAGAATGCCCCGCAGCAAAAACGCTATATGCAATCACGAGAAATGGGCGGCGCCGATATGAGCGCCGCCTCGAATTTCGAGAGGGCGTCGATCACGTCGTGCGCCTCGAAAAGCCGTGCGTTCGTGCACCCAGCGTTGTCGACGAGCCGCACGATGCCCGCGTCGACGAGGCGCCTGAAGGCGTCGTTGACCGCGCTGAATTGCTTGCCCGTCAGTCGGCACGCGGTTTCAACCGTGAGCAGGGGGTATCCCGGAAGCAACTCGAGGATGCGCTGCGTCGCGGAGCCTTCGCTCACCTTCCCCAACTTTTCGCGCCACACCGCATTCAGCTTCCCGAAAATTGCGAGATAGTCATCTTTCACCTGCCATGCGGCAGAGATGCTTTCCGCACAAAAATCGATCCAATTATTGATCGCGAACGGCATCTCGTCGCTTTCGATAGCCTTCTTCTGCGCATACGGCAGCAGGCTTTTCGCGTGGTAGCGCGTGTCGATCGCTGGCAGCAGCGCGATGGCCGGAATAGAGCCGCTCGTGATGTTTCTCGCACGAAGGAGCGCGTGGCACATCGCGCGGCCAGTGCGGTCCATCGAGCGCTTGAACGGCTTGATGCTTTCGAACTGGAAATGCATGTAGCCCGTTTGGGCAAGCGGCGAAAAGCGCGGCGTATTGATGAATTCGCACAAGTCTTCGATATACGGAAGCACCTCGTCGGCGCCCGGAGGAGCGAACGATTCCCGAGGGTCGGCCTTGTCGTCGTCGAAATCGCACGAGCGGAAACGCAGCCCCGTTTCACTGGCGGGCTTGTTGTACAGGCATCGAGAATGCACTTCAAGGATGAACTCTGGCGCGAAGCGATACCCCGGCGTGACGGTTTCCTGAATCCAACGCAGGGTTTCGAGATAGTAGAACGCCTCGACCGAGGCCGATTTCGTGCAGAAATTGCTTTCGCTGAAAGGATGCGCAAAGTAATCCAAGTTTTTGCCCGCGAAAAGCGATTCGATGACGAGCAACTCGTAAGCGTCGGGCGCAAGGCCGTCGATGCGCACGGTCGCCGTTGCCTCAAGGCGCGAAATCGCATGCGCGATTGCGAGTCCCGATTCAGAATGCGAGAGCTCCTGGTCGATGAGCAGCAGTTTGCGCTCGGCTTCGAATGCGTCGGCGGCAGTTTTCCCCGACAAGAAAAACTGCTGGTTTTTCAGCATCTTCGGAGTGAACATGGCAACCCCTCCCAAAATCCCCATGTTTCATGCCGCTTTCAATAGTAGCCGTCTAATCTGGGAAAAGATACTTTTGCGGCTTTTCCGAAATTCCGCAATGGAGGAGCGGGGCGAGAGAAACTCCAAACGCCTGGCGCAAGCGCGGCTCTGATCGTCGGGCGGACCCGAGCAAGCAGCAATTCAGCGGCAGAAAACGCCGCTAGGGGGCCTCATTGCAGGATTTCTTCCCCTAGCTGTCAGGAAACGCGACTATGGGGCCTTTTCGGAACCCATCGAAGCGACAGAAAAGCCCGGGAGGAGGCTATGGAGCGCTAAAAAGGCGGGGAAAAGCCGCCAATGGGGCCTCCGAGACCTCTGATAGGACTTCCGAGAGCAAACCGACCTCATGCAACGAGGCCCCATGGTGGCGTTTTCCGCCAATCCACGAACACAATCGAGCAATCGCCGCTCGCCCACAAAGAAAAACCTGCTCAACGCTACGAGCATTGAGCAGGTTCCGACTCGGTCCAACTTAGAACAGCTTCGTCACTTCCAGCGGCTGCTTTGCGGCGCGGATGATGTCTTCGTTGCCGAACACGCACACGTTGCCCCGATCGGCCACCTTGCGCAGCACCGGCGCGCAAGCGCGAATGGCCGCGGGCGTCGCTGCGAGCTTTTCATCACGCAGCTTTTCACGCCAATCAGCTGCGCGGCCGCACAGGAAGGCCCCGTCTTCGCGGCGGGCGATGGCGCGCGGCTTGGCCGGCGCGTCATGCGCGGCCACCGTAGCCACGATGTAGCCCTCCATCTCGGCCTCGTCGGGTTCGAACGCGGCCAGCCAATCGGCAGCCGCATCGAAACGCGCGAGCGTACCATCAACGCCCGGGTCGCGATACGAATAGAAGCGCGCGAAGCCTTCTTCCCCGCGACGGAAGCCGACACCATAGGCGCCGCCCTTCACACGCACCTCATTCCACAAGTAGTCAAACGACAGCGCGTTCGCGATAACCGACCACAACCCCGAGTGCTCAACCACGTCAAGCGTGGGCGCGCCCTTGGCCGAATAGCTCACGTCGCACGGCACGATGAACGCCTCGTTGCGCGGCGTAGGCTCGGGAATCGCCAGCTCGCAGCCGCGACCGCTCCCGAACGCCTCGCCTGCTGCGGCGCGCTCGTCGCGCGCCAGGCCCATGCTGCCCGCAGCCGCCCAGAAGACGTCGCATTCCTCAGCCGAGCCCGTAAAGCTTGCGAGCACCTGCCCGCCAAACACGGTCGCACGCACCTCTTCGAGCTTCGCCGCCAGCGCATCAAAGCGCTCGTCATAGTTGTCGATGAGGTCTTTCAGGAACAGATAGAAATCAACGCCCGCAAGCTTCTGGCGCAGCACGCCCGCGCGGAAATACGAGGCCGACAGGCGGTTCGTCGCACTCGTGTGGCCCTCGTTCGCAAAGGTCTGCTCCATGCCAATGCGGCGCTGCACGAGCACATCGAGAATCTTCTGCTTCGCATCGAATTTCGTGGTCTCCCACACCTCGCGCGGAATCGCCGAAAGCCGCGCCGCCTCTTCCGCAAGCGCGCTCGCCGAAAGCGTCACACGCAAAGACACCTTGTCGGGGTCGCTCGACGAAACGTACGTATCGGGGAAGAATCGCATCGAGCCCAGGTGCTGACGCATGAATACATCCAACTCAGCGGCTGTATGATTCGCCGTGTCGAGCTTGTTGAGCAGCATGCACAGCACCGTGACATAGGGCACGTCGTCAAACGCCACGTTATTGGCGTCGAAATACAGATACAGGTAGTTGATGTGGCGGCTCGACAGCTCGTGGCGCAGGCACGGCAGCGGGCACGCCGCGTCGAGCGCAGCGGCCGGGTCGGGCTTCGCCGCGCCAATGTCGGAGGTGCCCAAGCGCGGCAGGGTCGCGAGCGCCTCGGGCGCGTCGGGCGCTTCTTGCATGGCGCGTAGCTCGGCCACGTCGTCGCGAATGGCCTGCTTGGCCACCCCATCGAAGCCCGCAAGCTTCTCGGCGAGCTCGCGCTCTTCCTCGCTGTCGTCCTCGGCCTCGACGGGCTTCACTTCGAGCAGCGCCTTATGGTTCGATTTCACGATGAGCGACTCCAGCACGTCTTCGAAATAGCGACCGCCAAGCCCCTCGCGCATATGGGTGAGCGCATCTTCGTAGCGAAGGTACGTGGTCGCGAGCGCGTCGTCGTAGAGCCAGCCGGAAAGCGCGTTCATCGCGAGCACTACGCCATCGGCCATGCCGCGGTCGCGTTCGCGCAGCTCAAACGACAGCTGGGCAAGCGACGCCTCCAGCAGGTCGCGCGGAATTCCGTCGGCCACCAGGCGCGCGGCCTCGCCCTCGACGATTTCCATAAAGCGCTGCTTCGCGCCCGGCTTGGCGCCCTTCAGCTCAAACAGCGCCACGGGCATCGCCTGAGAATCCATGAGGAACGCCGTGGCGTCGCCGCCGATTCCCGCATCGAGCACCGCCCGCTTGATAGGCGATTCGTTGCCACCCATCAAGGCATCCATAAGCACGTCGGCCGCGAGCACGCGCTCGAAATCGCGCGCGTCGCCAATCGCGTAGCCCAGGCCCACGCACGCGTTCTCGGGCGCGGTCGCCATGGGGACCACCGCATCGAGCGACACGCTAGGCTTGCACTCGCCCATCGGGTTGGGCTCAGCGGGCGTGCGCGGCGCGCAATCGGCGGCCGAAAGGTAGCGGCGGTCGAGGAATCGCAGCATGCGCTCGGCGTCAACGTCGCCGTAAAGCACGATGTAGGAATTGTCCAAGCGATAGTGGCGCGCATGAGTGTCGAGGTAGCCCTCGTAGGTGAGCTGTGGAATGGCGCGCGGATGGCCGCCCGATTCGAAGGCGTAGCACGTGCCGGGGAACAGCTCGGTGTTCATTCCGCGGTACAGCACGCTTTCGGGATCGGACAGCGCGCCCTTCATCTCGTTGAACACCACGCCGTTGTAGCGCAGGCGCTCGGGCGTGCCCGCCTCGGCGTTCGCGTCATCGAGCTCGTAGTGCCAGCCCTCCTGCTCAAACACCGCGCGCTTGCGGTAGATTGCCGGATGCAGCACGGCGTCCATGTACACGTCGGCCAGGTTTTCGAGATCTTGATCGTTGGTGCTGGCCACGGGGTACATGGTTTTATCGGGGAACGTGAGCGCGTTGAGGAACGTCTGCATCGAGGTTTTCAGCAGATTAACGAACGGCTCTTTCACCGGGAATTTGTCGGAACCGCACAGCACGGAATGCTCCAAAATGTGGAACACGCCCGTGTCGTCGACCGGCGGGGTCTTAAATGAAATGGAGAACGCCTTGTTCTCGTCGGCATTGTGCAGAAACAGCAGGCGGGCGCCGCTTTTGCCGTGGCGCATCACAATGGCGTCGCCATCGATTTCCGGCAACGGCTCAACCGATTCCACCGCGAAACCGTTTACCGCGGCGGCCTCTTCCACCAGCGATTCATCAAAAAACAGGGCATGGGCGCCCTGGGATTGTTCGGCCATGAAGCATCCTTTCAAGCAAGCGCCACACGCAAACACGCGCGACGCATCGCGACGTGCGCTTGCGAGACTGACCGAAAGCTGTTAAATGCTCGTAGCGTTTAACAGGTTCGCGGGCGAGGACCGTTTGGCGGAAAACCCAGCTCAGGCGGCCGTCTCGCGCGCACGCGCGTTATAGCAACGATCGCGAGTTTAGCACAAGGCAACGTGTGGGAAAGTTGCCTGGCGTTTTGAAAGGAAATCGAAAACGAATCAGCAAGAAAGCGGCACAGGGAAATGCGGAACAGAACGGCGCGTTCGGGGCACAAGATGCATTGGCCACAATTGTCGCCTAGCGACAATAAGCCGAAAGAGGCATGTCAGGAAACGAGCACTTAACAGGTTTTTTGGGCAAGAAACCGCAGGTAGATGAAGGGGTTCGCATATGCGAACCTTGGCGATAAGAACGATTTGGCGCACCGTGTCTCCATAGATACCAGCTTTTGACCAAGGAGGCCGCCATGCGCAAAAAGCATCTTGAACAACGAGCGCGACAAGCGAACGCTTGCTCGCCAGTGAACGGAACGGGGCGCCGTACGAGCGCCAAAATCGCCTGCGTCGGAGTGAGCGCGCTCATAGCAGGCCAACTTTTCATGCCAAGCGTGTCGCTCGCCGCCGAAGCGGCGAACCATGATGCCGCAACGAACGACGCTGTCGCAGTCGCGGCCCCGACAACCGCAGCGGCGGCGACCACGGCCCCGGCCACCGCAACAGCTTCGGCCGCGGCGCCCGCGGCAAAAGCCGCCTCCACGGCAGATGCGGCACTCGCCTCGGCGGCGCAACAGCAGCAGACCGTTCCCCAACAGGCTCAACCGGCCACAGCAGCCACCCCTGGCGCCTCGACGGGCAGCGCCACAGTCGCCAACCAAAACTCCCTCGCCAATAACGCCACCACGCCGGCAAACGACGCCATCATGCCTTGCGGCGTGACTGACGTCGTGAGCGGCGAAGGCGGCATCAAGGTCAACACGACCGTAGTCAATCACTTCACGGACTGTGCGCTTCCGAGCAATGTCACGCTCACAAAGGATCAGCCCTATACGTACGACTTCCCCGAAGTGGAGGGCGGTATACCGGACGAGCCGCTCTGCGAACTTGCCAAAACCAAGTACTATCGGGCCGATGCCGCTTCGGGCACTCTGTCCGAAGTTCAGGATGCGTCCATGTCCGACGTGACGGCCCGCTTTGAGCCTGTTGGCAACCATATGAGGCTGACGCTGACCTTTACGGGCGGCGCGGCGAGCGGCTCGTATCGACTCACGCGCAATGAGACCCTTTATATTGGTGCGTCACTGACGTATACCAGCACCGACTATGAGGGTGGCCATATCATCGTTGGGAATCCCGACGATATCTTCAACGCCTACAAGCCGGGTGGCTCGGTTGTTATCAATGAAACTAGGGACGAGTACTATATCCGCTACGCCATCAATAGTGAGATAACGCTCGTTGCGTCGGAAAATGAAGCTCTTGAGAATCTGAACGTCAACGACGTAAAGACCGACTACGCCCCCGGCGAGGCCCCGCGTGCAACCGCGACGATTCCCGCCGCCGACGCCGACAAGTACGAGATCGCCTACGAGTGCTGGGAAGAGATGGACGGCAGCGACCCTGCGGAGCTCACGCCCG